>DATGJM010000144.1:0-17127 GCA_035295205.1 Solirubrobacteraceae bacterium
CGGTCGAATAGAGACGAGACGACCCGCCAGCCGAGCCGGTTGGCGAAGAGCAGCGCGGCGCCGAGGCCGAGCGCGAGCGAGGGGTGGATCACGTTGAAAGCGATGACCGTGATCAGCGCGATCGCGGGAAGGCTCGCCAGCTCGCTCAGCTGCTGCGCGACGCGGATGTCGCTGGCCGCGATGTCAAACGTCCCCGGGGGTCGGGGCGCTCGCACGCAGACCGCCGGGGCGCCAGCGGACGGGGCGCTCGCGCAGACCGCCGGGGCGCCGGATCAGGCCCGCGCGGCCACGAGCCGCTCGAGATACGCCGGCAACGGCACCGCGCAGCGAGCATCGGGCACCGGCTCGCCGGCGGTGAGATGCAGCGGGATCTCCCCCGCCCACACCGGCAGCGCGTAGTCCTCGGGCGCGTCCACCGGACCGCCGGTGCGGAGCTTCGCAGACGCCTCGTCGAGCTCGAGCGCCAGCACCTCCGTGGCCGCCAGCTCCTTCGTCGAGGGACCGCGAGCTTCAGTCGTGCGACCGGGGACGATGTGGTCCACGATGGTGTCCAGCGCCAGGCGCTTGGCGGCCTCACCCTCAACGATGCCCGCCCGCCCGAGCACCACCACAGATCGATAGTTGACCGAATGGTGGAAGCCCGACCGCGCGAGCACGAGGCCATCCACGAGCGTGACCGTGAAGCAGACCGGGATGCCCCCGCCGGCGCCCTTCAGGAGCCGGCTGAGCCTGGAGCCGTGAAGGTAGAGGACGCGTTCGCGCCGGGCGTAGAGCATCGGTATCGCGTAGGGCTGGTCCTCCTGGATGAAGGCCATGTGGCCGACCAGTCCCGCGTCGAGGATCGCGTGCACCGTGTCCTGGTCGTATCGGCCCCTGCCGCCGAGGCGGCGGACCTTCGTACGTGGTGAGGGTGCTTTCGTCGTCGGCATTTGTTATAGTACAAACTTGTGCTTGATCTAGAACAATATCAGATCGCTGGCACGACGGCTGGCGACATCGCCGCCAGCACCGAGGCCGCGATTCGCTCCGGACACCTGGACAGCGGCAGCCTCCTCCCCACCGTGCGCGGGCTCTCCGGCGCCCTCGGGAACAGCCCGGCAACGGTGAGCTCGGCGTATCGCATCCTCCGCGAGCGGGGGTTGATCGTCACCGACGGCCGCCGCGGGACGCGGGTGGCGCCCCGGCCGCCCGTGCGGACCCCCGAGCCCGGGCCCTCCGTCCTCGCCGCGACGGCCGGGAGGCGCGATCTCGCGCTCGGCATGCCGGACCCCGAGCTGCTGCCCTCGCTGGCCGATGCCATCGCGCGGATCGACCTGAGCGGCCGGCTCGAGATGTCAGAGCTCGAGCACGCGGACCCCGAGCTGCTCGAGCTCGCCCGAAGCGCGTTCGCGGCCAGCGGCGTGCCGGCCGAGCACCTGGCCGTTACCTCGGGCGCGTTCGACGGGATCGAACGAGTCCTGCGTGCGCATCTGCGTCCCGGGGACCGGGTACTGGTCGAGGACCCCGTGTACACCTCGGTGCGCGACCTACTGCTGGGCCTCGGCCTGATCCCGGTCGCGGTCGGGATCGACGACAGCGGTCCGCTCCCCGAGCCGTTCGCCGCCGCGCTGCGTCGCGGCGTGCAGGGGATCGTGCTGATCCCGCGCAGTCAGAACCCGTTCGGCGCGGCCCTCGACGAGCAGCGCGCCGCAGAGCTGCGCGACTTGCTGGCCGCGCATCCCGAGGTGCTGCTGGTCGAGGACGACCACACCGGACCGATCTCGGGGGTGCCGGCGCTGACGCTCGTGGGCGCGGGCTGCCGGCACTGGGCTGTCGTGCGCACCGCATCGAAGGCGCTTCACCCCGACCTGCGCGTCGCCGTCGCAGCCGGCGATGAGACCACGATCGCGCGCGTCGAGGGTCTGCAGGCGCTCGGCCCCGGCTGGGTCAGCCACGTGCTCCAGGCGGCGGTCGTGGCGATCGCGCGCGACCCGGGGTTCGAGCCGATCATCGCCCGGGCGAGCCAGACCTACGCGAGCCGCCGTCGGGCGCTGCTCGACGCCCTGGCCGAGCGCGGCATCGCCGCCCACGGCCGCTCCGGCCTGAACGTCTGGGTGCCGGTGCGCGAGGAGACCCCGGTGATCCGTGCCCTCGCAGACGCCGGCTGGATCGCGCAGGCCGGGGAGCGGTTCCGCATCGAGGCGCCGCCGGGTGTGCGGGTCACGATCGCGACGCTGCCGGAGTCCGAGGCGGCCGAGGTGGCCGAGGTGGTCGCCGGCGTCGAGCACGCGGGACGCCCGCGGCGCGAATACTGAATTCGCGGCTTGCCGGATGGCAAACGCGGGCGCTGTTGGCGGCTGGAGGGAATACCCACCGGCTCCCCGCCGAGCGGCCGCGCCGTGGATGGTCTACCGGTAGCCCAACTCGGTGGCGTAAGTCCGCCGGTAATCCTTCTGAGCCCGTAGCACGCGCTCGACGTAGGCCCGGGTTTCGGGGAAGGGGATCGCGGCGACGGTCAGCGGCCGGCCGCGAGCCGCCACCCATTGGTCGACATTGGCCAGGCCTCCGTTGTACGCCGCCAGCGCCTCCACGAGATTGCCGTGATAGTGATCGAGCAGGTAGCGCAGGTAGTAGGTGCCGTAGGCGATGTTGACCCCGGGAGTGGCTAGATCGCCGGTGGTGAAGCTGGTTGCTCCCGAGCGCTTGGCCAGATACAGCGCGGTCGCGGGCATGATCTGCATGAGCCCTTCGGCGCCGGCGGCCGACGTGCGGGCGTCGAACTTGGTCTCGGCGTAGATCACCGCGGCGACCAGGGCCGGATCGAGGTGCTTGTCCGCGGCCTGCTCGCGAATCACGTCCTGGTAGGCCAGCGGCAAGGTGAACTCGCGCACCGCGCGCTGCAGCGTGGGCAGCACGGCGACGATCAGCAGCGCCAGCACCCCGAGCACACCGAGCACCCGCAGCCGGCGCCGGCGGCGCAGCGCGGCGGCGCGCTTACGGGAGACGGGGCGGGCCGGCTTGCGCCGTGCCGCGACGGATGCGGCGGGGGGACTCACGACTCCAGGATGGCAAGGATCGCCGACAGCTTGGTCTCCAGCTCCTGCACGGTGCCGTCGTTGACCACCGCATAAGTCGCTCGCTGCGACTTTTCCCGCTGCGAGAGCTGGCGCGAGGAGCGCTCGGCGACGGCCTCGTGGCCGCGCGCGCCTGCCCGCCTCGCTCGGAGGTCCTCATCCGCGATCACGGCGATCGTGGCATCGAAGGCGCCCTCCATGCCCGACTCGAACAGGAGCGGCACCTCAACGACGGCCGCGCGGGGCCGCGGTGAGGCCTGCGCCAGCGATTGGCGCCACTGGAGCATCCGCTCGCCCACGCGCGGCCACAGCAATCCCTCGAGCCACGCCCGCTCAGCCGGGGCCGCGAACGCAGCCGAGGCCAGCTTGGCCCGGTCGACCACGCCGTCCGGAGCCACCTCGGGACCGAAGTGCGCGACCACCGCGCCGCGCACCTCGGGCGAGGCGTACAGCTCGTGCACGACGGCGTCGGTCGACAGGACGGCGGCGCCCAGCCGCTCCAGCGCGGCGAGCGCGGTGGACTTGCCGGCGCCGAGACCGCCGGTCAGCCCGATGAACGGCGGCTCGCTCAGGCTTCTTCGGACGGCTCGGAGGCGGCCTCAGCCTCGCCGGCGCCGGGCTCCTCCGTGACCAAGGGCTCTTCCGTGGCTGCCGGCTGCTCCTCGAGCTCCGGCTCCTCCTCCGCCGCGGGCTCCGCGGCGAGCGTCGGCTCCTCGGCGAGCGCGGGCTCCGGCTCCGGCTCCTCGGCGAGCGCGGGCTCCGGCTCCGGCTCCTCGGCGGGAGCGGGCTCCAGCTCCGACTCGTCGGCCAGCGCCGGCTCCTCCGCGAGCGCAGCGTCCGCGACGGTCGCCGGCTCCTCCGCGAGCGCAGCGTCCTCGACGGTCGCCGGCTCGTCGGTGGCGAAGACGTCCTCGGACAGGCCGAGCTCGGGCACGTCGTCGAGGCTCGTATCGCTGGCGGGCTCGATCGGGCGGACCGGGAGCACCTGGCCTTCGACGCGCTTGATCGACAGCGAAAGCCGCCGGCGCTCGGAATCGATCTCGAGGATCTTCACCCGCACCGTGTCGCCCGGCTGGATGATCTCGCGCGGGTTCTCGACGTGGTGCTGAGCCAGCTCGGAGATGTGCACGAGGCCCTCGACGCCGTCGAGGATCTCGACAAAGGCGCCGAACGTGACCACCTTCGTGACCGTCCCCTCGAGCTCGTCGCCGATGTTGTAGGTGTCGACGACCCGCTGCCACGGATCCTCCTGGGTCTGCTTGAGGCCCAGCGAGATGCGCTGGCGGTCGCGGTCGATGTCGAGCACCTTGACGCTCACCGTGTCGCCGATCGAGAGGATCTCGCTCGGGTGGTTCACGTGCGACCACGACAGCTCGGAGATGTGGATCAAGCCGTCGATGCCGTCGAGGTCCACGAAGGCGCCGAAGTCGACGATGTTCGAGATCGTCCCCTCCACCACCTGACCGGGCTGGAGGCGATCGAGGATGCGCTCGCGGTCCTCCTTGCGCTGCTCCTCGAGCACGGCCCGGCGGGAGAGCACGACGTTGTTACGCGAGCGGTTGAGCTCGATGACCTTGGTCTCGATCGCCTGGCCCATGTACTCGTCCAGGTTCGGCACGCGGCGGATGTCGACGAGGGACGCGGGCAGGAAGCCGCGCACGCCCAAATCGATGATCAGACCGCCCTTGACCACCTCGATGACCGTGCCCTCGACCGGCTCGCCGGACTCGGCGGCGCCTTCGATGCGACGCCACGCCTTCTCGAAGCGGGCGCGCTTCTTGGACAGGATCAGGCGGCCGTCCTGGTCCTCCTTGGTGAGGACCAGCGCGTCGACCTCCTCGCCCAGCGAGACCTCCTCGCTGGGGTCGACCGACTTGCGGATTGAAAGCTCAGATGCGGGGATGACGCCCTCGGACTTGTAGCCGATGTCGACGAGGACCTCATCGTTGTCGATCCGGACCACGTGTCCGGTGACCACGTCGCCCTCGCCGAAGGGGCGCAGCGTGGCGTCGTAGTTGGGAACGATCCGGCCGTCGATCTCGAGCAGGAGCCCGCCCGAGCCCTCCACGACCTTGGCGTTCGCCTGCTCAGTGGGTGGTGAAGCTGTGGTAGAAGACATTGATTGCCCGGAGGATAGCCGCACTCCGGCTACAGGGGGCGTACGTATCATGAGCCTCCATGCCCCGCCGAGCCACCAAGCGCGGCGCCGAGCGCACAGCGCTGGCGCGAGACTGCGACGTGCTGATCTGCGGGGCCAGCTTCGCCGGCCTGGCCGTGGCGCGTGAGCTGGCGGGCAGCGGGGCTGACGTGCTGGTGATCGACCGCTACGAGATCGGTGAGCGGCAGACCTCGGCCTGCGGGATCCCGACCGGGTGGCTGGACGTCCTCGGGCTCCACGAGGCCCTGCAGCAGACGTTCTCCGAACTGGTCATCCACACCCCGCACGTGGACGTCCGATATGAGCTGCCGTGGACGTTCTCGACCTTCGATTACCGGACGCTGTGCTCCGCGCTGGCCGCCCAGGGCAGCTTCGAGTTCGAGACCGCCAAGGTCGAGGGTCGCACGGGCCACACGGTCCACACCGACCGGGGCGAGCTGCGCGCGCCGCTGATCGTCGACGCACTGGGCTGGCGCAGAGTGCTGGGCGCCGGCGCCAACATCCAGCCCCCTGATGCGCTGCTCTCCCGTGGGCTCGAGGTCCACCCCTTCGGCTCGGGCCCGGACATGGAGATCTGGATCGATCGCTCCTACGTGCCCGCCGGCTACGGCTGGAGCTTCCCGGCCGACGGCGAGGTGCGGATCGGCGTGGGCTCGTTCGACCCCCGCTTTCACGTGCGCGAGCCCACTGAGCGCCTGGCGCGAGATCTCGCGGCCGACACCGTCCGCTACCAGGGCAACTGGATACCCCATGCGCTGCGCGATGGCAGCGAGGACGGCGTGTTCTTCGTCGGCGACTCCGCAGGCCACTGCCTGCCGTTGACCGCCGAGGGAATCCGCACCGCGCTCTACTTCGGTCTGGCCTGCGGGCGCGAGCTCCGTGCTGTTCTCGCCGGCGCGCAGACGCGCGAGCAGGCCCTGCAGCGCTACCACGCCTTCTCCGCGGCCCATGCCCGTCCGTTCAGCTGGATGCTGCGCGTGCAGCGGCTGGTTCCGCGCATGGCTCCGCGGCTGCTGGCCGGCTCGCTGAAGGCGATGGAGAGCCGCCGCTTCCTGCGCTGGGCGTTCGGTCACTACCTGGAGATCGCGCACCCCCGCTTCGCCGCCCAGGCTGCGGCGAGCCCGCAGCTCTCGCTCAGCGCCGCCGCTTAGCGGCCACGCGGACGGGGTGCCGCGGCTCGCGCGCGGCTGCGGGCACGACCTTCAACGTACGGGTGATCGTGGCCCAGTTGGCGGCGCTGTCGGTGAGCCGGAGCTGGATCCTGTAGATACCGGGACGCGCGAACACGTGAGTGAGCTGGCGGCGACGGGACCCGGTCCCGTCCCCGAACGACCACAGATAGCCGACGATGCGGCCGTCCCGGTCGTTGCCATGGGCGCCGAAGGCCACGGCGCGTCCGGCGTTGACCCGCGCCGGCGTGGTGAAGAACACCCAGTCGTTCTCGTCGCGCGCCTGGCAGGAGGAGTCCTCGTTCGACCACTCCTCCTGCAGGTAGTAGTGGCCGCCCCCGATGATCTCGTTGTAGGCAGCTGCGCCGGAGCCGCCGATCGCGGGTCCGAAGGCGGTGATGCAGAGATCGCCCTCCTCGTTGCCGTTGGGGTCGATCCACGAGTTGTAGGTCTGGGGATCGGTGATCGTCTCGTTGTGCTCGTGGCTGATCGTCGAGATCGCGGGGTCGGCAGTGCTCTTGTTGGGACGCGGGTTGCCGGACTGGCAGTGGCCGGGGACGGCGTTGTAGGGGATGACCATGTACAGCAGGCCGGATTGCTCGGTCTGCGAGTGGTAGCCGCAGTAGCCGCTCGTCGTGCCCCCGAGCGCGCAGCTGCTCGAGCTCGAGTCCGTGCAGTTGCCGAAGCCGTTCGGAAGAACGAGGATGTAGATGTCGGTCGCGCCCCGGGGCATGGCGTTCGTGCTCACGACCTGCTCGATCTCGCTCTGAAGCTGAGCGTCAGTCAGGCACACCGCCCAGCCGGACGGACCCGTGCTGGGCTCGGCGCACTGGTTCGCGGGCAGCGGATCGGTGTCGATCACCGCGCCGGCATAGCTGGAGGCGTAGGCCGCCGGGCCGGACGAGTCGGTGTACTGGCCGCTCAGCCCGTAGACGTTGGTCGGCCGGTGGGAATCGGCGGCTACCTGAGTCAGGAACTGCTCGATCAGCTGCTCGTAGCCGGGGTCGAACGCGAGTCCCGAGCCGGACGGCTGCCAGAAGATCAGGTGGGTGCGGTTGGAGTGCAGGACCGGGCCGCCCTGGTACTGAAGCGCGGCGGCGTGGGCCATGACCGCACGGTGCAGGTGCGCGCCGGTCGGCAGGTCGGGCGTGAGATCCCCGACGCCCTTGGCCGACGCCCCGCCGGGCGCCGCCAGCGCGAGGACGATGGCGGCGACGCCGGCCAGTGCCCCCAGGCGGCTCATTTGGCGGCGAGCCAGTCGCTGCCGACGCCGGCGTCCACCGCCAGCGGCGGATCCATGTCGAACGCGCCGGCCATCTCGCGCACGGCCAGCGCCTTCACCTCCTCGGCCTCCTCGGCGGGGCCCTCGAACAGCAGCTCGTCGTGGATCTGGAGGATCATGCGCGAACGCACGCCGGAGTCGCTGAGAGCTTTGTCACAGCGGACCATCGCCACCTTCATGATGTCCGCCGCGGTGCCCTGGATCACCATGTTGACCGCGAAGCGCTCGCCCTGCTTGCGCAGATCCCAGCGCCGGGCGCGAAGCTCGGGCACCTGCCGGCGGCGCCCGAACAGGGTGGAGACGTAGCCGTGCTCGGTTCCCTGCTCGATCGTCTCCTCGATGAACCGCGCAACCGCCGGGAATCCGGCCAGGTAGCGCTGGATGAACTCGTCGGCCTCCTCCTGGGGGATGTCGAGGCGATCGGCCATGCCCCACGCGGACAGGCCGTACACGATGCCGTAGTTGATCATCTTGGCTTTCGAGCGCATTCCGGGATCGATTTGTTCCGGCGTCACTGAGAACACGCGACAGGCCGTAGCGGTGTGCACATCTTCGCCTTTTCGAAAGATTTCCTTGAGCACATCTTCGCCCGCGATGTGGGCCAGAAGGCGCAGTTCGACCTGGGAGTAGTCGGCCGACACCAGGAGGTTCCCCGGTTCGGCCACGAAGCATGCCCGGATCTCGCGCCCGAGCTCGGTCCTGATCGGGATGTTCTGCAGGTTCGGGTTATTGGATGAGAGCCGGCCGGTAGTGGCCATCGTCTGGTTGAAGGTGGTGTGGATCCGGCCGTCATGCGCGATCAGAGCCGGGAGGGCGTCGAGGTAGGTCTTGGCAAGCTGGTTGAGCTCGCGCCAGCGCTCGATCTTCGGGATGACCGGATGCTCGTCGCGGATGGCCTGGAGCACGCGGGCATCAGTGGAATAGCCCGTCTTGCCGCGGCGCTTGCGCGAGAGCCCCAGCTTGCCGAACAGGACCTCCTCGAGCTGTTTCGGCGACCCGAGCACGAACTCCTCGCCGCAGAGCTCGAAGATCTCTCGCTCCAGCGCGTCCGCTTCGGCCTTGACCTTCTCCGAGATCTCGTGGAGGAGAGCCGTGTCGAGCTTCAGCCCCGCCTTCTCCATGTCCCGCAGCACCCGCACCAGCGGCAGCTCGACGGTCTGGAAGAGCTCGGTGAGCCCGCGTCCGCGGATCTCCTCGCGCTGCCAGTCCGCGAGCGCCTTGGCGAGCACCGCGTCAGCGGCGGTCTCGTCGTCGACTCCGGTGGCGAGCCCGCGCTCCTCGGTCAGCTCTCGGAAGGGGTAGGCCCGACGGGCCGGCTCGAGCAGGTAGGCCGCGACCTCGGTGTCGTGGGCCAGCCGCTCCGGCACCTGGCCCAGTGACTTGGCGTCGTGGGCGATCACCGGGCGGGTGCCGATCGCCCGCACCACTTCCTCGGGGCGCTCGGCGGTTCCCTTGAGCACGGCGCCGTCCATCCCCACCGCGAACGTGAAGGCGGGGCCGGAGGCGAACAGCGCGTCCTCGGGAACCGGCGCGCCCCTGACCGCGATCGTCACCTCGGTGTGCGGGAGGGCCTTGACGTCACTCAGCGTGGCTTCTCTGAGCTTGGCGTCGATCGTCCGCTCGCCGACCGGAGCCGGCGCGGCGGCATCCGCGGACCCGAGCGCCTCCTCCAGGCGCCGCAGCGGCTCGCGCAGCTCGTACTCGCGGAAGGTCTCCCGGAGCTTCGAGCGATCGGGCGGGTTGGCGAGGAACTCCTGGAGGTCGAGGTCGAGCGGGATGTCGCGCTTGGCCGTCGCCAGCTGCTTGGAGATGCGAGCGGCCTCTGAATGCTCGGTCAGGTTCTCCTTGCGCTTGGCGCCGGAGATCTGGTCGATGCTCTCGAGGACGTTTTCGAGGGAGCCGAACCTCTGGAGCAGCTCGGCGGCGGTCTTATCGCCGATCCCGGGGACGCCGGGGATGTTGTCGCTCGTGTCGCCTTTGAGGCCGATGAAGTCGGGGACGAGCTCGGGCGGGATCCCGTAGCGGTCGATCACGCCCTCGGTGTCGTAGACCTTCGTGTCGGTGATCCCCCGTGAGGTGGTCATGATCCGCACGCCGTCGGTGACGAGCTGGTAGGCGTCGCGGTCGCCGGTGACGACCATCACAGGAATCGGGGGCTCCTGCCTTCGCGCGTGCTCCACGATCGAGGCGATCACGTCGTCGGCCTCGTAGCCGTCCACCTTCAGGTTGCGGTAGCCGAAGGCCTCGACCAGGGGCGCGAACGCCGGCCACTGCTCCTTCAGGAGGTCGGGCCGCGTGGAGCGCTGCGCCTTGTAGTCCTCGTAGATCTCCTTGCGGCCGGTGTAGCCCGCGTCCCAGACCACGACCGTGGCCTTCGGCCCATAGTCGGTGAGGATCTTCACCAGCATCGAGGCAAAGCCGAAGATCGCGTTCGTGGGAACCCCGGTCGAGGTCGCGATCGATTCCGGAAGCGCGAAGAACGCCCGGTACGCCAGGCTGTTTCCGTCGATCAGGAAGAGTTCATCGGGCATCTTGTGGCAGGCTATCTGGCGGTTCTGATGAGCACACCGAGTGCCCAGTACAGCCTCACCCTGCGGGTCGAGATCGAGCACCGCCCGGGGATGCTGGGCAAGGTGGCCAGCGCGATCGGCGAGGCCGGGGGCACGATCGGCGCCGTCGACCTCGTACAGGTAGAGGGTACGCACACGATCCGCGACATCACTGTCGAGACCGCGGACTCCTCCGACTGGCCGCGGCTGAGCGATGCGGTGGATGCGGTCCCCGGCGCACGTGTGCTCGACACCACCGACCGCACCTTCCAGCTCCACCTGGGCGGGAAGATCGAGGTCCGGAACAAGTCTCCTCTGAAGACCCGCGACGATCTCTCGATGGCCTACACCCCGGGCGTCGCGCGTGTGTGCCTGGCCATCCACGAGGACCCGGACAAGGCCTTCCAGTACACCGTCAAGCGCAACACGGTCGCGGTCGTCAGCGACGGGACGGCTGTGCTGGGCCTGGGTGACATCGGCCCGCGCGCGGCGATGCCCGTGATGGAGGGCAAGGCGATGCTGTTCAAGGAGTTCGCCGGCGTCGACGCCTTCCCGATCTGCCTGGACACGCGCGACCCGGATGAGATCGTGCGCGTCGTGCAGGCGATCGCGCCCGGGTTCGGGGGCATCAACCTCGAGGACATCTCGGCCCCGCGCTGCTTCGAGATCGAGGATCGGCTGCGCGCGTCACTGGACATCCCCGTCTTCCACGACGACCAGCACGGCACGGCGGTGGTCACGCTGGCCGCGCTGCTGAACGCCCTGAAGCTCGTGGACAAGCGCTTGGCGGATCTGCGAGTCGTGATCGTCGGCGTGGGCGCGGCCGGCGTGGCGGTGGCGCGGATCCTGATGTCCGCCGGCGTGCGCGCGATAGTCGGCTGCGATTCGCGAGGCGCGATCAGCGTGGACCGCCCGGACTACCTGGACGGCAGCATGTCGAGCGTCAAGCGCTGGCTCGCAGACTCGACCAACCCCGAGCGCCTGTCGGGAAGCCCGGCTGAGGTGCTCGAGGGCGCCGACCTGCTGGTCGGCCTGTCGGGCGCGCGGGTGTTGCCGGCATCGGCTCTGGCGTCGATGGCTCGCGACCCGATCGTGTTCGCGATGGCCAATCCGGATCCGGAGGTCTCGCCGGAGGAGGCGGCCGGCCTGGTGCGGGTGATGGCCACCGGCCGCTCGGACTATCCGAACCAGATCAACAACGTGCTCTGCTTCCCCGGCGTGTTCCGCGGAGCGCTGGACGTGCGCGCCAAGCAGATCACCGAGGAGATGAAGATGGCCGCAGCGCGGGCGATCGCAGCGATCGTCTCCGACGAGGAGCTGCGCGAGGACTACATCATCCCGTCGGTGTTCAACCGCGAGGTCGTCGGCGCGGTCGCTGCCGCGGTCGCCTCGCAGGCGAGGGTCGACGGTCAGGCCGAGGCCTCGGGCGCCGAGGTCGGGTTCGGGCAGACCGAGGAGTTCGGCGTCCTGTCCGGACGCTGAATTGCAACAACTTTGTTCCAATAGCTGGCGCTGCGGGGCCGGCCGCGGTATCTGTGGGGAATGGAGGACGCCCCGGCGAACACAGACGCGCTCACCCCCTCCGCCCACGGAGGGTCCGCGCGTTCAGGTTCGCCTGACGCACACAGACGCGCCCACCCCATCCAGGTGCTGGGGGTCCGCGCGTCTGTGTTCGTCTCGGGCCGGGTGGAGGAGCGCGTGGCGGCAATCGCGACCCGCCAGCGGGGGATCGTCAGCCGCGACCAACTCCGCGCGGCCGGGCTCACCGACGGAGTGATCTCACGGATGGCCCGCAGCGGGCGCCTGCACCGCGTGCACCCGGGCGTGTTCTCGGTCGGCCACCAGGCGCTGGCGCCACTCGCGCGAGAGACCGCCGCACTGCTCGCCCTCGGCGAGGGCGCCTATCTCAGCCACCTCAGCGCCGCCGCGCTATGGGGAATGCTCCCGACCGGCGACGGACCCGTCGACGTGCTGCTGCACCCCGGCCGCGCCCACGCACGAGCTGGCATCCGCGTACACCGCACCTCGCATCTCGAACCCCGCGACACCCGCCTGCGCGAGTGCCTGCCCGTCACCTCCCCCGCCCGCACCCTCCTCGACCTCGCCGACGTCCTCACCGGCCGCCCGCTCGAAAAGGCCCTCGAGGAAGCCTGGGCCCACCGACTGGTCCGCCAACCGGCCGTGAACGACGTCATCCACAGAGCCAACGGGCGCCGCGGCGCCAAACGCCTGTCCGCGCTCCTGGGCCACGCCGGCACCACCCGCAGCTTCTCCGGCGGCGAGGACAAACTCCTCGCCCTCCTCCGACAAGCCGAGCTCCCCCTCCCGATCATGAACGCCCACCTCCACGGCCACCGAGTCGACTACTACTGGCCAAAAAACGGCCTCGTGCTCGAGCTCGACTCGATTCAGTTCCACTCAAGCCGCCCCGTCTTCGAACGCGACCGCCGAAAGACGGCCGTCCTCACCGCCGCCGGGCTGCGAGTCATGCACGCCACCGGCAGCCAACTCGACGAAGAACCCCTGGCGATCCTGACCCGAATCGCGCAAGCCCTGGTGCAAACGCGCGCGGCCTAATAAATCCGGCCCAAAATGCGGGGCTTCCCAACCGAAGCGTCCGGGCCACCCGTAAGACTGCCCGGGATGCCAGACCAGCCAGGGATCCCCCGGCGTGCCGGTTCACGCCCGCACGCGGTCGGGCACGTCTTCCACAGCCGCAGCCCGAGCCGCGAGGCGATCTTCCAGCAGCTGGGCGTCGCAGCCGCCACCGGGCTGCTCACCTGGGCACTCGGAGGCGGCCAGGCGTACTGGCTGTGCGTTCCCGCCGTGCTCCTGATCTGCGCGGCGACGACGACCCGTGCCGCCACCGCCGCGGGCGTGGGACTCGTGCTGGCGGCCGCCGCCGCCCCCGCGGCCGCGAGCGGCGACAGCCTGCCCTCGCCGGCCCTGGCCGTGCTCGTGCCCGCACTGAGCGCCGCGATCGCGCTGGCGATGCGCGAGCGCCTGGAGTCAGAGCGCGAGGCGATGCGCCGCTCGGCGCTGACCGACCCCCTCACCGGAGTGGCCAACCGCCGCTCCTTCCTCTCCCGAATCGAGTACGAGATCTCGCGCCACAACCGCGGGCGTCACCCGTTCGGCGTCGTGATGCTCGACCTCGACGGCTTCAAGCAGCTGAACGACCGCTTCGGCCACCCCGCGGGCGACGACCTGCTCAGGGACGTGGCCGCCGCGCTCATGCGCGTCGTGCGCGACCAGGACACGGTGGCCCGCATCGGCGGCGATGAGTTCTGCGTGCTCGCCCCGGAGACAAGCCCCGAGGGCACCGACCAGCTTGCCGAGCGGGTGCTGCAGGCGGTGGCGAGCGTCACGGCCGGGATCGACCAGCTGGCTGCCAGCGCCGGTACCGCCTCGTTCCCGCTCGACGGCAAGACTCCGACCGCCCTGCTCGGCGCGGCGGACGAGCTGCTCCTGGACGCCAAGCGCCGCCGCGGCCGTCCCCGCGCCCGCCGGGCAGCCTAGGAAGGGGGGCGCCGCCGCGACGGCAGCGGGCCCTCGACCTTCCAGTCCGAGCCCGGCCGAGCCGGAAGCACGACCACGATCACGAGGCCGATCACCGAGAGGATCAGGCCGAACATCAGCCCCAGCCGCTCGCCGTAGCCCTTGCGCTGGGCGAGCCACGCGGCGCCGGCGGCCGAGAGGAGCCACAGGAAGAGCAGATACAGCGCCGTGGCACCGATCGTGTTGGTGGCGGCTGCGAGAACCGGCGACATCGCGCTCACGCTCCCAGGTAGGCCTTCTGGACTTCGGGGTCGTCGCGCAGCTCGGAGGAGCTGTTGGCCAGCACCACCTTGCCGGTCTCGAGCACGTACCCGCGCTTGGAGACGTCGAGCGCGTAGTTGGCGTTCTGCTCGACGAGCAGGATCGCCACGCCGCTCTTGTTGATCTCGCCGATCGTCTCGTAGATGCGCTGCACCAGGATGGGCGCGATCCCCATCGACGGCTCGTCGAGCATCAGCAGCCGCGGGCGCGCCATCAGCGCGCGGCCGATGGCCAGCATCTGCTGCTCCCCGCCCGACATCGTCCCGGCCTTCTGGCGCTCGCGCTCCTTCAGGCGGGGGAACAGATCGAACACGCGCTCCATGTCCTCCTGAACCTCCGGCCCGCGGCGCCGGTAGGCGCCCAGGTCGAGGTTCTCGCGAACGCTCATGCGCGGGAAGCAATGACGACCCTCCGGGGACAGCGCGATCCCACGGCTCACGATCTCGTGCGAGGGAACGCGCGTGACGTCCTCGTCCTCGAAGCAGACGCGCCCGCTCCGGGCCTGAGTGAGTCCCGCGATCGAGCGCAGCGTGGTCGACTTACCGGCCCCGTTGGCCCCGATCAGCGTCACCACCTCGCCGTCCTCGACCGTCAGCGAGACACCCTTGAGCGCCTCGATCGCGCCGTAGAAGGTGTGGATGTCCTCGACTTCGAGAAGGGGCATCAGTCCGGCTGCTTTCCGAGGTAGGCCTCGATCACGCGCGGGTTGTTCCGGACCTCCTCCGGCTGGCCCTCCGCGATCTTCTCGCCGTGGTCGAGCACGGTCACGCGTTCGGAGACGCCCATCACGACCTTCATGTCGTGCTCGATGAGCAGGATCGTCAGCGACAGCTCGTCGCGGAGCTTGTGCATGAAGCTGGTGAGTGCCGCGGACTCCTGCGGGTTCATACCCGCGGTCGGCTCGTCGAGCAGGAGCAGCTTGGGCTCGCTGGCCAGCGCGCGAGCGATTTCGACGCGGCGCTGATCGCCGTAGGAGAGGTGGGATGCCTGCTGCTCGGCCAGGGACTCGCGCAACCCGACATAGCGCAGCAGCTCGTGTGCGCGGTCGCGGATCTCCTGCTCCTCGCGCACGACGCCCGGGCGGCGAACGATCGAGCCGAAGATGCCCGCCTTGGTGCGGGCATGGCGTCCGATCATCACGTTCTCGAGCGCGCTCATGGCGCCGAACAGGCGGATGTTCTGGAAGGTGCGGGCCACGCCGAGCCCGGTGATCAGGTCCGGGCGCTTGCGGGTGACATCGGTCTGGTCGAACACGATGCGGCCGCGGGTCGGCTTGTACAGGCCGGTGAGCATGTTGAACAGCGTGGTCTTGCCGGCGCCGTTGGGGCCGATCAGCGACACGATCCCGTGCCGCGGCACGGCAAACGACACGGCATTCACCGCCACCAGGCCGCCGAATTCCTTAGTCACACGGTCAGCGAGCATGATCGCCTCGGTGGTCGGCTCGGCCACGAGCGTCCCCGCCCCGGTCTCTTCCACGGTCATGCCGCCGTCTCCGTGAGCTCTGCATCCTGGGCGGCGACCTCGCCGGTCATCTCCAGTCGTCTGCGCCGCTCCGGCAACAATCCCTGCGGGCGCAGCAGCATCATCACCAGCAGCAGGAACCCGAAGATCCCGTAGTTGATCTCGCTGAGCGGGAAGTTCAGCCCCACCTTGCTGGGCAACGTGTTCAGCACCTGCGGGATCAGCCAGTAGTTGACGTAGCCGAGCGCGATCCCGCCCGCCACCGCGCCCCAGATCGAACCCAGCCCACCCACGATCACCATCGCGAGGATGAGGATCGAGAACCCGAACACGAACTGGTCGGAGCTGACCACCGTGTTATAGGCGCCGATGAACGCCCCGGAGAGCCCGCCGAAGGCCGCGCCGACGGCATAGGCCGTGAGCTTGGTTCGCACGGACGGGATGCCCATCGAGATCGCCGCCACCTCGTCCTCGCGCAGCGCGATCCACGCCCGCCCGAGGCGCGAGTCGCGCAGCCGAATCGTGCAGAACAGCACGAACAGCATGATCGCGAGGATCAGCCAGTACCAGGGTCTCAGGTTGAGCCCGTTGAACTTGTACACGCCCGGAAGCCCGGGTGGATCGATGGCGCTGATGCCCAGGCTGCCGGCCGTGAGCGTCATGCCGCCGCCGATGTGGATGTCGGTCCCGTTGCGGGCGACGACGCCGATGATCTCCCCGAAGGCCAGCGTGACGATCGCGATGTAGTCACCGCGCAGGCGCAGCGTGGGCAGGCCGATGATCATGCCCGCCACCGCGCAGATGATCGCCGCCAGCACGAGGACGAGGATGAAGTTCAGGTGGATCCCGATGTCGGCCGCGGGAGCGGTCGAGAGGAGGTGGATCTTGGCCTTGAAGAAGAAGAAGGACCCGAACCACCCTGCCGCATAGGCGCCGAACGCGTAGAAGGCCACGTAGCCCAGGTCGAGCAGGCCGGCGAAGCCGACCACGACGTTCAGTCCCAGCGACATCACGGCGTAGGCGACGGCGATGATCGTGGCCTGCAGGAAGCCGCTGTCCTGCGTGAAGGCGAACGGCAGCACGATGCCGATCACGATCAGCGCGGCAGCCAGACCCCTCAGCCACCACGGCGGCAGCCTGGCCTCGAGCGCGTCGCGCCACTCGCTCAGCTGAGCCCGCAGCTCGCTCATCCTGCCTCCCGGGTCTCCTCGCCCAGCAGGCCGCGCGGGCGCAGGACCATGATCGCGATCAGGTAGGCGAACACCACCGCCTCGGTCCATTGGGGCCCCAGGCGGGCGTCGCCCAGCGACTGGATGACCCCGATGATCAGTCCGCCGAGCACCGCGCCGCGGACGTTGCCGATGCCGCCCATGACCGCGGCGGTGAACGCGATCAGGCCGGCCTTGAAGCCCTGGAAGTACCAGATGTTCGTTTCATACAGGGCGTAGACCAGGCCCGCCGCCCCGGCCAGCATGCCGCCGAGCAGGAACGTGAGCGAGATCGTGGCATTGACGTCGATGCCCATCAGGCGGGCCGCCTCGGGGTCCTGGGCGGTCGCCCGCATCGCCCGGCCGGCCCTGGTCCGGCCGATGAACCAGGTCAGCAGGAATACCAGCGGGATCATCACGGCGAA
>DATGJM010000145.1:0-3940 GCA_035295205.1 Solirubrobacteraceae bacterium
TGCCGCCGGAGGAGCCACCTGGAACACGCGTGCGATCCCAGGGATTCAGGACTGGCCCATACCCCGAGTTCTCGCTCGAGGACCCCATCGCGAACTCGTCCTGGTTGGTCTTGCCGAGCAGGGTCGCGCCCGCCGCGAACAGGTTGCTGACCACGGTCGCCGTGTAAGGCGGGCGGTAGCCCTCGAGGATCTTCGAGCCCGACTGGCTCGGCACATCCTGGGTGCAGAACAGGTCCTTGACGGCGAGCGGCACTCCGGCGAGCGGGCGTTCCCGACGCCCGTCTGCGGCGGGCGCGGCGTCCGCAAGCCATGTGAACGCGTTCAGACCGTCGTTTCGCGCGCGCTCCAGGTAGGCGTCGTAGAGGTCGGTGGGATCGAGCTCGCCGGCGCGGATGCGCTCGGCGGCCGCAGCCGCCGTCAGATCGATGAGGTCGCTCATTCCGCCGCGCCCGGGCTCGGGACACCGAAGCCGCCCGCCACCGGCTCGGGCGCCTGGGCGAGCGCGACCTCAGCCGGCAGCGACGTCGTCGGCTCGTCGGCGCGCAGCGGAGCGGCGATGTCGATCACGTGCGAGGTCGGCGGCACACCGGTCAGGTCGAGCTCGCCGATCTTCTCGATGTGGTCGAGGACCTTCGAGAGCTCGCTCGCCATCCGGGCGAGCTCGTCTTCGGTCAGCTCCAGCCGGGCCAGGCGGGCGACGTGGAGGACCTGGTCGCGATCGAGCATGGAGGGGTGATTCTAGGCTGGGCCCGGATCGGGCGCCCGCGGGCCGCCCAGGTCCACCAGCGGCACGTCCCCTGGCCCATCGGCGTCGCGGATCCCCTCCTGGCGCAACGCCAGGAAGCTCCCGACCAGCAGCCCGATAGCGCCGAGCAGCTCGAGCCACGGCCCGGCCTTCTGATGTGCGCCGGCGTCGATCACCACGCGCACGATCAGCCAGAGGACGGTGGGGATCGCGACGACGGTCGAGATCACATCCAGCGAGACCGGGATCGCCGGCGCCCGGAACGCGGCCTGCGTGATGACCAGCGCGGCGCCCAGCAGGATCGCGATCAGCAGCAGCCAGCGCAGATGGGTCACTCCGTCCCATCCCGTCTGCTTGCGATACCACGCCAGCGCGAACAGGGCGACCAGCATCACCGCGACGCTGACCGCGGTCAGCCACTCACCGGAACGGAGCCTGGAGAGTTTCACGGCCGGGAGCTTAGGGCGCGGAAATGGCGGACCGTCTGCCAGGAGCACGCGGTTAGGGCGACCGCGCACGCCAGGCCGACGAGCGCCCCCAGCTTCTGGTCGACGACCGAGTTCGGGTCTGGGAGGTCGATCAGCACCCGATAGGCGAGCAGGATCGCCGTCACCGTGGCCAGCGCGGCCACGGCCAGGCTCGTGTCGGTCTTCACGCCGTGATCGCGCTGGGCAACGTGCAACGCGACCGCTGCGAGCGCGACGATCACGGTGAGGACGATCAGCCAGCGCAGCAGGGTCAGGCCGTTCCAGGCGTCCTCGGCCCGTACGTTCGCTCCGCGGGCGGTCGGCCGGCCGTCGACGCCGAACCATTTCAGCGCGAACATCGAGACGAGCAGGGCGAGTGCGAATCCGGCCCCCGGGAGCTCGCCGTGGGCCAGGACCCGACGCGGCTGGGTGTCGCTCATCACCGCTTGGAGATCGGCGCCAGGTCGGCCACCAGCTTTCGCTCCGAGCCGTCACGGCTGAAGCGGATGACCACGATGCCACCCGGCTCGGTCGCCGTGACCACGCCTTCGCCGAACGAAGGGTGATAGACGTCCTCGCCCAGCCGGTAGGCGACCGGAGCCTCCTGGCTGTCGGCACCCCACGAGGGCCCGTTGCCTTTCGAGCCGCCGGGTGCCGAGCTGCCGCCCGAGCTCCACGAGGTCATGCGCGCCCGGATCGCGCCGAAGCCTCGTGGCTGCTGCTCACGGTCGGTGAGGTCGGCCGGGATCTCGGCGATGAACCGGCTCGGGATCCCGAAGCCGCGCGCGCCGAACACCGTGCGGCTACGGGCGTATGTCATGTACAGGTCGCGTTCGGCGCGGGTTATCCCCACATAGCACAGCCGCCGCTCCTCCTCGAGACCGCCTTCGTCGATCGCCCGGGAGTGCGGGAAGACGCCCTCCTCGCAGCCGATGATGAACACGATCGGGTATTCGAGGCCCTTGGCGTTGTGAAGGGTCATGAGTGTGATCAGGCCCTCGTCGTCGCTGCGGTCGTCGGCGTCGGAGATGAGCGCGACCTGCTGGAGGAAGTCGGCCAACGCGCTCAGTCCGGGAGAATCCGCCGCAGCGGATTCTCCCCCGGACTCGGCGCCAGCCGACTCCGCAGCGTCGTACTCGGCCGCGACGTTGATCAGCTCCTCGAGGTTCTCGATCCGCCCCTGGGCCTCGATCGTGCGCTCGGCCTGGAGCGCCTCGAGGTACCCCGTTTCGGTCAGCACCTCTCGCATCAGCTGGGAGATGGGCGCGCCCGACCCCGCGCGCTCGCGCAGGACGTGCATCGTGCCCATGAAGCGCCCGAACGCCTTCTGGGCGGCCGCGCCCAGACCCGGGATCTGCTCGGGCTCGGAGGCCGCATCCCAGATCGTGACACCCATCGTGTCGGCGAAGCTCAGCACCTTGGCCAGCGACGTGGCTCCGATGCCCCGCCGGGGCGAGTTCACGATGCGCGTGAATGCGCCGATGTCCTGCGGGTTGACCATCACGGTCAGGTAGGAGATCGCGTCCTTGATCTCGGCCCGCTCGTAGAACTTGGTGCCGCCGATCACCTGGTAGGCGATCTCCGCCCGGACGAGGGTGTCCTGGAGCACGCGCGACTGCGCGTTCGTGCGGTAGAAGACGGCGATCTCGCTGCGCGAGGTTCCGCCGTCGAGCAGCCGCTGGATCTCGCCGGTGACGAACCGCGCCTCCGCGTGCTCGTCCTCGAGCTCGCGGACCTTGATCGAGTCGCCCTGGCCGACATCGGTCCACAAGAGCTTCTCCATCCGGCCGCGGTTATTGGCGATGATCGCGTTGGCGGCGTCGAGGATCGTCTGCGTCGAGCGGTAGTTCTGCTCCAGCCGGATGACCCGCGCGTCGGGGAAGCTGTCCTGGAATCCGAGGATGTTGTGGATGTCGGCGCCCCGGAAGCCATAGATCGAGTTGTGGGTGACGATCCCGCCCGCGATGAAGTTGTGCGTGCGCTCGATGTTGAGGTCGTAGACCGGTCGGTCGAGCACCACGCCCCGCACGGCGGTGACGCTGTCGTAGCCGCCATGCTCGTCGAACATCACCATGCCCGGCCGGACGGCCGAGGCCTGGGTGAAGGGCAGCTCTTTCCCGTCCTGCCCGAGCCGGGCCGAGGGCCGGACCTCCAGCAGGTGACTGCCGTGCCTGATCCGAGACAGGTCGGTACACGTCTCCCGGCGTCTGCGGCCGTCAGGTTCGACCAGCGCCACAGCGTGCGTTCCTGCGCCGGCGCCGCAGAGCGAGATCTCGAGCCTGTGCCCGGGCGGGAAGAAGCTCCGTCGCGTGAAGACGAAATCGTCGCGCCCGAAGTTGTTCCCGCTGAGCGGGAACAACTTCCAACTCTGGCTCCCGGTCGGATCGAGGCGGAGGTTGTTCCCGCCCGCGAAGTGGACGTGCTCCGGGGTGCTGAGGATCCGCCGGCCGCCCGCCGTCGTGATCTCGACCCCCGCAGCGGCTTCACCCCGATGCACGCCCGTTACCCGGGCGGGCCGGAAGACGCCGCTCCCGTACCCCGACAGCACCCAATCGCCGGCGCGCACGGTCTCGATCGGCCGCTCGCTCCCGTCCGCCATCCTCACGAGCGTGCCCTCGACCAGACACTGATCCGGGTCCCCGACGACGGACAGGTTGCGGTGCTCGCCGGCGAGCAGCTGCAGCCAGCGGTACTGGGCGTGGTTGGTGTCCTGGTATTCGTCCACCAT
>DATGJM010000146.1:0-5335 GCA_035295205.1 Solirubrobacteraceae bacterium
AAAGCGTGGTCCTGCGGGAGCCCGAGAAGAGCATCGCCGCGCTCAACCAGTTACGCGAGCTCGGGGCACGCCTGGCGCTCGACGACTTCGGCACCGGTTACTCCTCGCTCGGACACCTGCGATCGCTACCGATCGACTGGCTGAAGATCGGCAGGCCGTTCGTGGACGGGCTCGACCGCGACGGCATCGACAGGCCGCTGGTGCGGATGGTCATGGAACTCGCCAGCAGCCTCGGAGTCGAGGTCGTGGCGGAGGGGATCGAGTCTCCGGGACAGCTGGAGTCGCTGCGTGAGCTCGGCTGCGCCTACGGTCAGGGCTTCTACCTCGCCCGGCCGGCAGAGCTCGACGCGTGCGGGGCGATGCCCCGGATCATGGCCGGCTCCTGGGGAGCGAAGGCGCTCGGCCTGCCGAGCTGACGCGCGGCCCCGTCAGGCTGCGGCGCTGGACGGCCGCTCGTTCTCGCTGTGGCGGGCCTGCATGGCGCGCTCGAAGACGGCGCCGTAAACGCTCATGACACCGCGCAGGACGTCACCGGTTCGAATCGCGCTCGCACAGCGCTGACGGGCGATATCCGCAGCGTGCGAGAGCACGCGGTCCAAGCGAGCCTGCTGGGTGTCGTCTGACCCCTCGAGAGCGGCTGAGGCAGCCGGCGCACGGCCGCCGGGGTCGGTCGAGCCCACATGCGGCAGGAAGATGCGCGACCAGCATCCGGCCTCTTCCTCCCGGCTGGCCGCGAACGGAAGCGCCGTGCCGGCAAGCCCGAGGACCAGCGCGGCATCGGGCGACAGCGGCAGCTCGAGGCCTGCGGTCGCCGTCTCATCGAGGTAGTGGAGGGCATCCTCGGTGTTCACGAAGATCTCGAAGGCGCTGCTCAGACCGGTGACCTCGAAGAGCGTCAGCACGTGCTCCGAAGCCGCGGCGATCACCAGTCGCCGGCCGTCAGCGAGGCGGCGACGGAAGCCGATCAGCACGGCCAGGCCGGTGGAGTCCAGAAACGACAGCTGCGAGAAGTCCAGGATCACATCGCGGTAGCCGGGGTCCCCGAGCACGCGGGAGAGCGTGAGCTTCAGCGTGGGTGCGGAGCTGAGGTCGACATCACCGGCGACCGTGAGCAGGCACCTGCCGCCGTCGAGCAGCTGCTCGCTGAGCCGCAGCGGCGTTGGGCTCGTCTCAGGGGACATACCTCCTGCTTCGGCCAGACGCCGCCGGCGGTCGAGCGCAACGCCTGTTGCGCCCTGACAGACGTCCACTCAGCCGCTGACAGCCGGGCGGCGGGCGCCGGGGCCACCGCGTCCCCTCCGCACTCCGGTCGTGCGCTGGAGGTCGGCTTCGATCTCCTCGAGGCTTCGGCCCTTGGTCTCTGTGACGTACCGATGCACGAACACGGCGGCCACGATGCCGAGCGCCGCGTAGCCCAGGAACACCGGTCCCGGACCGACTGCCGAGAGCAGCGGCGGGAACGTCTGCGAGACCAGGAAGTTGGCCGCCCAGTTTCCGAATACCGCCACGCCCATCGCCGTACCGCGCACGCTCAGCGGCAGGACCTCAGGGATCATCACCCAGACCACGGGGCCCCAGGTCGCCGCGAACGAGGCGATGAAGGTGGCCAGACAGACGAGCGTGATGATCGCCGCGGGGTCGCCGGGGTGGTGCGGCGTAGCCAGCACCGAGAGCGAGATCCCGAGCACGAGCAGGCTCGTGACCATTCCTGCCACGCCCGCGAAGAGCAGCGGCTTGCGCCCCACCCGGTCGATGATCTTGATGGCCACGATCGTCATCAGGACGTTGATCGCGCCGATGATCAGATTGGCGTAGATCGCGCTGGTCTTGGCGAACCCGACGTTGGTCAGGGTGGTGGGCGCGAAGTAGATGATGGTGTTGATGCCGACGAACTGCTGGAAGACGGCCAGTCCGGTCGCGACCAGGAGCGCCGGGCGCACCCACTTCGCCGCCAGCAGATCACGCAGCCCACTTTCCTTCTGCTCCTCCTGCTCGACCTCGTGGATCTCCTTGATCCGCTCCTCGGGGGCGTCCTCGCCCGGCAGCTGCTCGAGCACCTCGTGCGCGGTCTGCTCCTCGCCGGCGTGAACCAGGAAGCGAGGCGTCTCGGGCATCACGAGCATGCCCGCGAGCAGCACCATCGAGGGGACAGCTGCCAGCCCCAGCATCAGCCGCCAGTTGCCGGAGGAGGCGAGGATCGCGTTGACGATGAACGCGAGCAGGATGCCGCCCGTGATCATGATCTGATTCAGCGAGACGATCGCGCCACGGATCTCGGCGGGAGCAATCTCGGCCAGATAGAGCGGCACCACCAGCGCCGCCGACCCGACCGCGAGCCCGATGATGAACCGCGCCGCGACCAGGACCCACACGCTGGGTGCGACCGCGGCGAGGATCGCGCCGCCGGTGAAGACGATCGCGGCGGTGATGATCAGGCGCCTGCGCCCTACGCGGTCCGACAGCGGACCCGCGCACGCCGCGCCGATCATCGCACCGAGCAGCAGCCCGGCGACGATTGCGCCCTGGAGGAAGGGCGAGAGCTTGAAGTCATTCGGGATGAACAGCAATGCGCCGGAAATGACGCCCGTGTCGTAACCGAACAGCAAGCCCCCGAGCGCCCCGAAGAAATAGATCGCCCTTCCGCTTGGACGCAGACCGCTCATCTGTCCTCCCTCGCTATGCAGTTGGCTTCGCCTCGTGGAAGCGTTCCCGGTCTCGCCCGGTCGATAACCCGTAGGCTTCCTCCATGAGCCCCGATCCGCCCCTCGTGCCGCGCGCCTCCGCGCCCGATCCGATCGATCCCGGCGTCCGGCTCGGCCATGCCCATCTCCGCACCGCGGACATCGACCGGATCCGGGACTTCTATGTCGACGTCCTCGGCTTCGACGTGATCGCCGAGGGCCGCGACGTCCCGGGTTGGGGAACGACCGGAGACATCCTGTTCCTCTCCGCCGGCGGCTATCACCACCATCTCGCCTTCAACACCTGGAAGTCCAGAGACGGCGAGCCGATGCCCGATGGGTTCACCGGCCTGCACCACATCGCGATCGCATATCCGACCAGGCGGGGCCTGGCCGACGCCTATCGCCGGCTGAAGGCGGTCGACTGGCCAGTCCGCCAGGCCGAGTCCTACAGCACCCACGATGCGATCTATGTGGTCGACCCCGATGGGAACACGATCGAGCTGATGTGGGACAAACCAGCCGAGCAGTGGGCCCGCGACTCCGAAGGCCGCCAGGCGATGGTCTTCGGCGAGCCGCTGGACCTCGACGGGCTGCTGGCTGAGCTCTGACGCCTGGCGCTTGGCGGTGCCCGCGCGCGGGTAGAGGGGGCGTGCTCTTCAGTCGTCCAGGTCGCCCAGGGAGGCCGTCATGCTCCGTCTCAGGTCGCTTCTCGCCGCCGTAGTCCTCGTCCTGCTCGTCGCGATCGCCCCGGCGGCCGCGGCACGAACCTCGTCCGCGGTATCGGTGGGCACCGGGGGCGCCGTGGCCTCGATGGACCGATATGCGACGCAGGCCGGAATCGACGTCCTGAAGCGAGGCGGCAACGCGATCGACGCCGCCGTGGCAACGGGCAGCGCGATGGGCGTGAGCGTGCCGTTCGTGGCCGGCCCGGGCGGCGGTGGCTTCATGGTCATCTACCTGGCCAGGACCCACCAGATCGTCACCCTCGATGGCCGCGAGAACTGTCCCGCAGCGTGCACGTCGACGATGTTCATCGACCCGAAGACCGGCCAGCCGCTGGGCTACACCTATGCCTCGGACCAGCCGATTTCCACCGGCGTGCCGGGAATGGTCGCCCTTTGGAACAAGGCGATCGCGCTCTACGGGCGTCGCAGCCTGGCCGCTGACCTGCAGCCGGCGATCTCACTTGCCCGGCACGGCATCCGGGTCGGGCCCAACTTCCAGCAGCTCACGGAGTCCGGGCTCTCGACGCTTCAGGACTACACGGCGAGCCGGCAGCTGCTCCTCACCTCCTCCGGCGAGCCGCTGCCGCTGGGCTATCTCCTGAAGAACCCCGGCCTGGCCCGCACCTACGAGTTGCTGGCCAAGCACGGCGCGTCGTACTTCTACAACGGGCCGATCGGTGAGGCGGTCGTGCAGGCCGACGATCACCCGGTGGTCTATCCCGGCACCACGGCGATCTCGCTGCTGGGCATCATGACCATGAAGGACCTGCGGTCCTACGTGGTCAGGCATCCCGAGCCCACGCTCGTGCACTACCGCGGTCTGTCGGTGTACGGGATGGCGCCGCCCTCCAGCGGCGGGTCGACCGAGGGCGAGATCCTGAACATCCTGAGCGGCTACAACCTGCGCAAGGAGTCGCGGGTCACCGCCCTGTTCCACTACCTCGAGGCCTCGCGCCTGGCCTACGCCGACCGTAACGCCTACGTCGGTGACCCGAAGTTCGTGCACGTCCCGCTCGGCGGGTTGCTGAACCCGGCCTTCGCGGGCACGCGTCGCTGCCTGATCGGCAACACCGCCCTGACCTCGCCCGTCGCACCTGGCGATCCGTTCGGCCCGTTCACCCCCTGCGGCGGCTATGCGGCGGACACCGGGGCGGCGGGATCGGCCGAGGCCCACCACACGAACAACATCGTCACGATGGACAAGTGGGGGGACATCGTCGCCTACACGAACACGATCAATTTCTTCGGCGGCAGCGGCCAGGTCGTCCCCGGCTACGGCTTCCTGCTGAACGACGAGATGACCGACTTCGACTTCGCCCCGCCGAGTCCGGGTGCGTATGACCCGAATCTCCCCGCGGGCGGCAAGCAGCCAAGGTCGAGCATGGGCCCGATCATCGCCCTGCGCCACGGCAAGCCGGCGTTCAGCATCGGCGCCGCGGGCGGCTCGACGATCATCACCACGGTCGTGCAGATCCTGATGAACCACGTCGACTTCGGCATGTCGATGCCGGAGGCCCTGGCCGCCCCGCGGGTCAGCCAGAGGAACTCGTCGACGTCGCTGGCCGAGCCTGCCTTCTATAACAGCGCGCTCGCGCAGCAGCTCACGACGCGCTACGGCGAGAAGTTCACGATGGCGACCGGTCCGATCCTGCCGCTCAACTACTACCCGGGCGATGCGACCGCCCTACAGGTGCTGAGCGGCGGGCGGATGGAGCCGGTCGCCGAGCCGGTGAGGCTGTTCGGCGGGAGCGCGATGACCGTCCACCCGGTGCACTGATAGGGCTGCTCGCAGCTCTATCGCCCTGAGCGTCGCGGCCGCGCAGATCGCGTGGCCGCGGGCGTTCAGGTGGATGAGGTCGGCGGAGTAGATTGCCGGGTCCACGGCCGCGGGATGAGCGCGGAAGTCGACGAGCAACGCGCCGTGGC
>DATGJM010000147.1:0-64749 GCA_035295205.1 Solirubrobacteraceae bacterium
CGACCGCTTCGAGATGGACTGGCGGATCTGGCACACCGGCCAGCGCAAGCGCGTGGCGCTGATGGTCTCCAAGCCCGACCACTGCGCGCTCGACCTGCTCTGGCGGTGGCGCCGCGGCGAGCTCGACTGCGACATCCCGCTCGTGATCTCCAACCACGAGGACCTGCGCGCCGACGTCGCGATGTTCGGAGTGCGCTACGTCCACGTGCCCGTGCGGCGCGACCGCAAGGCCGAGGCCGAGGGGCGGCTGCTGGAGATCCTGGGCGGCGAGTACGACCTGGTCGTGCTGGCCCGTTACATGCAGATCCTGAGCGGCGACTTCCTGGCCGGAGTCGGCGCGCCGGTGATCAACATCCACCATTCCTTCCTCCCTGCGTTCGCAGGAGCCGAGCCCTACGCCAGGGCCCGCGACCGCGGCGTGAAGCTCGTGGGCGCCACCGCCCACTTCGTCACCGAGGAGCTCGACGCCGGCCCGATCATCGAGCAGGACATCGTGCGCGTCTCGCACCGCGACAGCGCCGAGCGCCTCGTGCAGATCGGCCGCGACGTCGAGCGCACGGTGCTCGCCCGGGCGGTGCGCTGGCAGATCGAGGATCGCCTGCTCGTGGACGGCAACCGCACGATCGTGTTCACCTAGAGATGCCGGCCACCCCGACCACCCTCCTCGCCGCCGCGCAGCCGGGCGCCGCGCTCGCCGACCCGGCCGCGATCCCGCTGCGCGAGCTCGACCCCGAGATCGCCGCCGTTCTCGAGGCCGAACTGCACCGCCAGCAGTCGACGCTCGAGATGATCGCCTCGGAGAACTTCGTTCCCCGTGCCGTCCTCGAGTGCCAGGGCAGCGTGCTCACGAACAAGTACGCCGAGGGCTATCCCGGCCGGCGCTACTACGGCGGCTGCGAGCACGTCGACGTTTCCGAGCAGCTGGCGATCGACCGGGCGAAGGAGCTCTTCGGCGCCGAGCACGCGAACGTCCAGCCGCATTCGGGCGCCCAGGCCAACGCGGCCGTATACCACGCCCTCCTGCAGCCCGGCGATCGGATCATGGGGCTCGCGCTCGATCAGGGCGGGCACCTCACTCACGGGATGAAGCTCAACGTCTCCGGGCGGCTGTACGAGATCGTCCCCTACGGCGTGCGCCGGGACACCGGAACGATCGACATGGAGGAAGTCGAGCGGCTGGCCCACGAGTGCCTGCCGAAGCTGATCGTCGCCGGGTGGTCGGCGTATCCCCGGCGCCTGGACTTTCCCGCCTTCCAGCAGATCGCCTACGACGTCGGCGCGCAGCTGATGGTGGACATGGCCCACTTCGCCGGGCTGGTCGCAGCGGGCCTGCATCCCAGCCCCGTCCCCTTCGCCGACGTGGTGACCACGACCACGCACAAGACGCTCTGCGGCCCCCGCGGGGGCATGATCCTGTGCAAGGAGGAGCTCGCCAAGAAGATCGACTCGGCCGTGTTCCCCGGCCAGCAGGGCGGACCGCTCGAGCACGTGATCGCCGGCAAGGCGGTGGCGCTGAAGATCGCCGCCTCGGAGGCTTTCCGCGAGCGCCAGGAGCGCACATTGGCCGGCGCCCGTGCGATCGCCGATCGCCTCCAGCACGGTGAGAACCCGGTCGCGGTGTGGTCCGGCGGCACCGACGTGCACCTCGTCGTCGCCGACCTGCGCGACACGCCGATCGACGGCCGGGAGGCTCAGGAGCGCCTGGAGCAGATCGGCATCACCGCCAACCGCAACGCCGTTCCGTTCGACCCTCGTCCGCCGATGGTCTCCTCGGGCCTGCGGCTCGGCACGCCCGCGCTGGCCACGCGCGGGCTTCAGCTCCAGGACTTCCAGGAGCTCGGCGACGTGATCCGGGTGGCGCTCGGTCCCGAGTTCGAGTCCCGACGCGAGCAGCTCCGGGGCCGTTGTGCGGCAATCGCCGGGCGCTATCCGCTGTATCCGTTCTTGTGAACCCCACCGAAATGATTCGCCTGAATGGCACATCCCGGATGACCGCCATGCTGCGTCCTCGTCGGCTCGCGCAGCGCTGCTGCGCCACGCCTCCTGCGTCCTTGCCTGGCGGCCCCCGGGCCGCACCCTTCAAGTCGAAATATTTCGGCGGAGTCCACGCTTCATGACAAGCGCGACGACCAGCGAGCGCCTCTCGTCCGCGGCGCTGGCGGAGGCCCACGAGGGGTCGAGGTCGCTGGTCGCGCGCACCCCGGTCCTGAGCGCGGGCAGCATCTCGGCACACTGCGGGGGCACGGTCGTCGTGAAGGCCGAGAACCTGCAGCGCACCGGGTCGTTCAAGCTCCGCGGCGCGCTCAACAAGCTCCGTCATCTCGAGCCGGGTGTCCACGGTGTGGTCGCTGGGAGCGCCGGTAACCACGCCCAGTCGCTGGCCTACGCCGCCCGCTCGGGGGGCCTGCGCTGCGAGGTCTTCATGCCCGTGGCCGCGGCCGTCTCGAAAGTGTCGGCCGTGCGCGCGTTCGGCGCGAGCGTCGAGCAGCAGGCCGACTCGGTGGACGAGTGCGTCGCCCTCGCGCGGGAACGGGCGCACGAAGCCGGGCTGGCCTTCGTGCACCCGTTCGACGACGAGCTGATCATCGCCGGGCAGGCCGGGGTGGGGATCGAGCTCGCCGAGGACGTCGCCGAGCTGAGCACCGTGATCGTCCCCGTCGGTGGCGGGGGACTGGCGTCCGGGGTCGCGCTGGCCGTCAAGGCTCGCCACCCCGGCGTCCGGGTGATCGGAGTCCAGGCCGCGGCATGCGCGCCGTTCCCGGAGTCGCTGCGGGCCGGGCGCCCACTGGAGACCGGGCCGGCGGTGACGATCGCCGACGGCATCGCGATCAAGCGCCCGGGGGAGATCACGCTGCCGCTGCTGTCAGAGCTGCTGGATGACTTCGTGACCGTTGAGGAGGCGGCGATCGCCGAGGCAATGGTGCTCCTGCTCGAGCGCGCCAAGCTCGTGGTCGAGGGAGCCGGGGCGGCCGGAGTGGCCGCGCTGCTCTCCGGCGCGGTCAAGCCCGACGCGAACGGCGTGACCGCCGTGATCCTCTCGGGCGGCAACGTCGACGCCGCTCTGCTGGCAGGGCTCGCCACCCGTCACGAGACCGAGGCGGGACGGCGGATCCGCCTGCTGACGCGAGTCCCCGACCGCCCCGGCGGCCTGGCCGGGCTGCTCACGCTGATCGCCCAGGACGGCGTGAACGTGCTGAGCGTCGAGCACGTCCGGGACGGGATGCCGCTGGGGGTGCGCCAGACCGGCGTCGAGCTGATCCTCGAGACCCGCGGCCGCGAGCACGGAGCGGAGCTGCTGGGCGACCTGCGCCGCCACGGCTACGACCTGGTCGAGGTCCCGTATCCCGAGGTGACCGGGACCCCGGCGCTCTAGCCCAGCCTGACCCGCGTGTCGAGGTAGCTCTCGAGCGGCACCGAGTGGCCGAGCCGGGTCGAGAGCGCGTGAGCCTGCTCGAGCGTCACGCGGCCAAGGAGCCGCAGCCGCTGGGGCGCGAGCCTCAACGAGGCGCCCGACACGGTCAGCGCGGCGACGACCTCGCCGCCGCGGTCGCGCACGGGCGCGGCCACGGCCGAGAGCCCGGGCTCGAGCTCGTCCACGAGGGTGGCGTAGCCCTGGTCGCGCACGGCTTCGAGCTCGCGCTCGAGCCGCTGGTGGTCGACGATCGTCGCCGGAGTCATCTGCTCGAGCTCTCCGTCCGGGAGCTCGGAGACCCCGAAGGCCAGGAACACCTTGCCCGCGGCCGTGCAGTGCAGGCCGAGTTCGTGTCCGATCCAGTTCATCGCGCCCAGCAGGTGGCGGCCGTCGACCTGGGCGATGGCATCGATCCCCGCCGGCATCGGCACGAACAGGTTGGCGGTCTCGCCGCTCTCCTCGGCCAGACGTCGCAGGCTCGGCTGGGCCAGCTCCACCAGGTCCTCGTTGCCGATGCCCGACCGGGCGAAGGCGAGCGCCGCGGCGCCGGGGCGGACTCCGGAGCGATTCGGGTCCCAGGCGATCAGCTTGTGGCGTTCGAGGCCGCCGAGCAGCGGCGCGAGCTCCACCGCCTGCAGCCCCACGACGTCAGCCAGCTCGGTGAGCGTGCGGGGGGAGCGCTCGAGCACGGCGCTCAAGACGTGGGCCGTGCGCGCAGCGGTCGTGTCGGCGACATCGGCAAATTCGGTCACGGCGTGATCACCAACTGATATATTACCGCACTCGAGAGGTAGGAGAGAGAGGAAAGGGGTCCGCAGTGCGCTACGACTACGTGATCGTCGGCGGAGGCTCCGCCGGCTCGTGCCTGGCCAACCGGCTGAGCGAGGACCCATCCACACGGGTGCTGGTGCTCGAGGCGGGCCGGCCGGACTACCTGTGGGACGTCTACATCCATATGCCCGCGGCCCTGTCATTCCCGATCGGCAATCGGTTCTACGACTGGAAGTACGAGTCCGAGCCCGAGCCGCACATGAACGGACGCCGGGTCTATCACGCGCGCGGGAAGGTGCTCGGCGGCTCGAGCTCGATCAACGGCATGATCTTCCAGCGCGGCAACCCGATGGACTACGAGCGCTGGGCGGCGGACCCCGGGATGGAGAGCTGGGACTACGCCCATTGCCTGCCGTACTTCAAGCGCATGGAGAACTGCCTGGCCGCCGCGCCTGACGATCCCTGGCGCGGTCACGACGGTCCGCTCAAGATGGAGCGGGGACCGGCGACGAATCCTCTCTTCAAGGCCTTCTTCGAGGCCGTGCAGCAGGCCGGCTACCAGCTCACCGAGGACGTGAACGGCTACCGCCAGGAGGGCTTTGCCCCCTTTGACCGCAACATCTTCCGCGGCCACCGGCTGAGTGCCGCCAGGGCCTACCTGCACCCGGTCAAGGACCGGCCGAACCTCGAGGTGCGCACCCGGGTCATGGTCACCAAGGTTCGCTTCGACGGGACCCGCGCGGTGGGCGTCGACGTCGTCCGCGGCCGCCAGACCGAGTCGATCGATGCCGGCGAGGTGCTCCTCTGCGGCGGTGCGTTCAACTCCCCGCAGCTGCTGCAGCTCTCGGGCGTCGGCAAACCCGAGGAGCTTCGCGCCGCCGGCGTGACTCCGGTTCACGACCTGCCCTCAGTCGGGGAGAACCTCCAGGATCACCTGGAGGTCTACGTCCAGTACGCCTCGAAGCTGCCCGTCTCCGTCGCGCCGGCGATGAAGCTTCGAAACCGGCCCTACGTCGGGGCCCAGTGGCTGTTCGGCCGCCGGGGTCCGGGCGCGACCAATCACTTCGAGGGCGGCGGCTTCGCGCGCTCCAACGAGGACGTCGCCTACCCGAACCTGATGTTCCACTTCCTGCCGATCGCGATCCGCTACGACGGCTCGGCGCCGCAGGGCCACGGCTATCAGGTGCATGTCGGGCCGATGTACTCGGATGCCCGCGGGACGGTGAAGGTCGTCTCGAGCGACCCGTTCCGTCACCCGGCGATCCGGTTCAACTACCTCTCGACCGACCAGGATCGCCGCGAGTGGCCAGAGGCGATCCACGTCTCGCGCAGGATCCTGAACCAGCCGGCGTTCGAACCGTACAACGCGGGCGAGATCTCGCCCGGCCCGTCGGTGAGCACCGATCAGGAGATCATCGACTGGGTGGCGCGCGACGCCGAGACGGCGCTGCATCCGTCCTGCACCTGCCGGCTCGGCGTGGGGGAGGACTCGGTGATCGATCCGAAGAGCATGAAGGTGCACGGCCTCGAGGGCATCCGGGTGATCGACGCCTCAGCCCTGCGCTACGTGACGAACGGCAACATCTATGCACCCACGATGATGCTGGCCGAGAAGAGCGCCGACCTGATCCGCGGCAACACCCCGCTGGAGCCCCAGCGCACCGAGTTCTACCGTCACCGCCGCACGCCGGGAGCGGAGTCTGCGGGCGCCACCGAGGAGCAGCAGCGCCACGCCGAGCCCGGCGTGATCAGCGCCGCCGCGAGCGAGGGTTGAGGACGATCGTCTGCAGCTCGGTGAACGCCTGCATGACGTGATTGCCGCCGACGCGGCCAATGCCGCTGTCGGTGCCTGAACGCCCGCCGAACGGCAGGTGCGCCTCCCAGTAGTTGCTCGACTCGTTGATGTTCACCCAGCCGGTGTGCACGGCGTCGGCGAACTCGAGCCCCTGCGCCAGGTCGGCGGTGAAGATCGCGGCGAGCAGCCCGTAGGGCGAAGCGTTGGTGAGCTCGATCGCGTGCTCGAGGCTGTCGACGGCGACGACGGGCGCCACCGGCCCGAACGTCTCCTCCGTGGCGACCAGCGCCTCTGCGGGCACGTCGGTGAGGACGGTGGGCTGCCAATAGAGCGGGGTGGGCATCCCGTCCTTGCGCGCGCCACCGGTCAGCAGCCCGGCGCCGCGCTCCAGCGCGTCGGCGACGTGCCCGTCCATCTTGGCGGCGACCGGCTCGTTGTTCAAGGGGCCCATCGTGGTGGCGGGATCGAGCGGGTCGCCGAGCACGATCTCGCGCTCCACCCGCTGGGCCAGCCTCTCCACAAACTCGTCACGCACCGCCCGGTGCACGAGCATCCGCTCGCCCGCCGTGCAGCTCTGCCCCGCGCAGAGGAAGCAGGCGAGCATCGTCGCCTCGACTGCGGCGTCGAGGTCGGCGTCGTCAAGGACGACGATCGGGCCGTTGCCTCCCATCTCGAGCACGAGCGCTTTGCCGGCCGCGGCCGCGGCCACGTGGCGGCCGGTCGCGGTCGAGCCGATGAACCCGACCCCGGCGACGGCCGGATGGCGGGCGATCTCATCGCCGACCACCGGCCCTGGCCCGGTGACGAGGTTGAATACGCCGGGCGGCAGGTCAGCATCGGCGACGCAGCGAGCCAGTTCGATCGCGCACAGCGAAGTGGTGGGCGCGGGCGTCCACACGACCGCGTTGCCGGCCGCGAGCGCCGGGGCCAGAAGCTCGGCGGGCATCGTGTAGGGCCAGTTCCAGGGGGAGATGATCCCGACGACGCCCCGGGCGCGCCGGGTGAGCAGGACGCGGTTGCCGGACGTGAACGAATTCGGAAGCTCGCCGCCGAGACGCTTGGCGTCCTCGGCGGCTGCCCGCCAGTACTCGATCAGCTCATCGACCTCGTCGTAGGCCTCGGCGCGCAGGGGCTTGCCCTGATCGAGAGTCAGCGTGCGGGCGAGCTCGTCGCGGCGGGATTCGATGATGTCGGCGACCGCGTGCATCTTCGCTGCGCGCTCGAACGCCGTCAGGCGCGACCAGCGACCGAAGGCGTCCACCGCAGCCCCGATCGCCGCGCGCGCGTCATCGCGGTCGCCCTGCGGAACCGTGCCGAGGGACTCCCCCGTGGCGGGACTCATCGCTTCAAAAGAATCTCCGCTCATGGAGGACTGCCACGTGCCCGCCACGAACATTTCCTGCGCGGTGCCGAGAACCAAAGCTTGCCTACTTCCGTCGGAGACGCCGCTGAGGGGAGGGGCGAACTCGTTGACACAGAACGACAACTGATATATAACCACGCGTCAGAGGAGAGGGTCAACGTTTCGCCCGGGAATCGAGGGGTTGACCGTGATCGAGAAGGCCGCGCCGCAAGCGCGGCGGGGAGGTTGATGGATGGCAACCATGGAGGCGCCTCGAGACTCTCGAGGTACCGAATCGAATGAGCTGGCAGGCTTCGGCTATAAGCAGGAGCTGCACCGCTCGCTGGGGAGCTTTTCCTCGTTCGCGGCGGGTTTCAGCTACATCTCGATCCTGACCGGGGTCATCCAGCTCTTCGCGTTCGGGTTCGCGTTCGCTGGTCCGGCTGTGTGGTGGACCTGGCTGATCGTGCTCGGAGGCCAGATGATGGTGGCCCTCTGCTTCGCCGAGATGGCGGGGCAATATCCGTTAGCGGGCTCCGTCTACAACTGGTCCAAGCGTGTGGCTGGAGACTTCTCGGCCTGGATGACGGGCTGGATCTACGTGATCGGCTCGATCGTGACCGTGGCCGCGGTGGCCGTGGCCTGGCAGGTCGTGCTCCCGCAGGTCTCGACGAGCTTCCAGTTCCTCGGCAGCACGGCCGACGCCGGTACGTACGTCACGAAGGGCGGGGCGCAGAACGCGCTGCTGCTGGGCGCGATCCTGGTCGTGTTCGGCACGATCGTGAACATGCTCGGGGTCAAGATCATGGCCCGGATCAACAACTTCGGCGTGTTCGCCGAGCTGATCGGGTCGACGATCCTCGTCATCCTGCTCCTGTTCCACATCACCCGTGGCCCTGGCATCGTCGTCCACAATCTCGGCCTCGGCGCGGGACACAAGTGGGGCTACTTCGGCGCCTTCATCATCGGCGGGATCATGAGCGCATACGTCATGTACGGGTTCGACACCGCGGGGACGCTGGCCGAAGAGACCAGCGATCCGCGGCGCAACGCTCCGCCGGCGATTCTGCGTGCGCTGGGCGCGGCGGCCCTGATCGGCGGTCTTCTGATCCTGCTCGCGGTCATGGACGTCAAGAACATCCACGATCCGAACATCGGCCTGTTGGGTCTTCCCTACATCCTCAAGCAGGCTCTTGGCAGCACTGCCGGCAAGGTGTTCCTGGTCGACTCGGCGGTCGCGATCACCGTGTGCACGCTCGCCGTCATGGCCGGCTGCATCCGCCTCATGTTCGCCATGGCGCGCGACGGCCGGCTTCCCTTCGGCAGTGCCATCGCCCACGTCTCCGGCCACCGCCGGGTGCCGATCGTCCCCGCGCTCGTGGTGGGCATCCTCTCCCTGGCTCTGCTTGCCGTGAACATCGGCAACCAGAGTGCCTTCCTGGCCCTGACCTCGGTCGCGATCGTGATGTTCTACATCGCGTATCTCGGCGTGACGGGCGGCATGCTCCTGCGGCGCCTCCGCGGCACGTGGCCGAAGCCCGACCATGGGCCGTACTTCTCCCTCGGCCGCTTCGGGCTGCTCGTGAACGTCCTGGCCGTGGCCTACGGAGCGATCGTGGCGGTGAACATCGCCTGGCCGCGCGCCGCGGTGTATGACGCTCTGGCCGGCACCAAGGACTCGAGCGGACACGTCATCCCCGGCCACTGGTACTGGCAGTACATCGCCATCCTGTTCATCGGGATCGTGTTCCTGATCGGGTCCGCGTACTACTTCGCCGTCTACCGGCGTAAGCCCATCTCGGTGCTGCGCGAGCACGCCGCCGACGTGCCGATGATTCCCGAGACGCCTCTGGCCGAGGCGGCGCCCTAGGCGCTGACCCATCCATCGCGCAGGTCCGGCCGCCGGCTCTCATGAGCCGGCGGTCGCGGTTCCGCGCGCGTATCGTGAGGCTCGCATGACCGCGAACTGGCGCCGTTACCGCCCGGCCATCTGGCTGAGCATGCTCGGGATCGCCCTGATCCTGGTGCTGAACCCGCCGTACATCGGGGCAGCGCTGCTCGGCGCCGGGATCGGCATCGGCCTGCGAATCTGGCGCCGTCCCCCGGCGAGGGGGGCGGAGCGACCTGCACGACGGCGCCCGCCGGGAGGATGACTCCACCGGGCGCCGAATCAGGCCGCGTCGGACGAGTACACCCGCATAAGGAGGGGACGTGAACGAGCCCTACGAGCCGAGCGCGACGCTCGATCAGCCGCGTGGGCGGCGTACAGCAGCCGAGCGCTTCGCGCATCTGAGTGACCGCCTGTCGCGCTCGTTGCCCCACGCCGGGCGCATCACCGAGCCGGCGGAGCCGGACGATGACTATCCGCTGCAGGACGAGCAGACCGAGTGGTTCCACGAGCCGCCGCGCTTCCCGATCGTGCGGTCGGGCTATGACTGCGAGGCCGTCGAGGAGCACATCGAGATGCTCGAGCGCGAGCTCTCAGAGCTCGATCACGAGCTCGCCGAGCTGCGCGCGCGCCCGCCGGCGCAGGACGAGGTCGCCGCCGAGATCCAGCGAGTCGGCGAGCAGACCTCGGCGATCCTCCTGGCTGCCCACGATCGGGCGCGCGAGACCGCGCGCGAGGCCCAGGAGCAGGCAGACCGCTGCCTGGCCGATGCCGCGAGCAGCGCCCTGTCGATCACCGAGGAGGCCAATCGAAAGAAGGGCGAAGCCGAGCAGGAGACCCGCCGGCTGATGTCCGAGCGCGAGCGGCTGCTGAAGGACCTCGAGGCTCTGGCAGGAACGCTGGCGAGCATCGCGCGCGAGGCCGGCGAGCGGTTCCCGGCGACTTCCGAGAGCTGAGGTTGAGCCCCCGGCGCCCAGCCGTAGCCGGGCGCCGGAGCGCATCGTGACGCTTTAGAGCTTCGAGAACGTCAGGGTCTCGGTGCAGGACAGGGTCTGCCCGAGGTCAGGCGTGGTGCAGGTGATCTTGCCGGTTCCCTTGGCGCCCTTGTACTTGCCGGTGCCGCCGGTGATCTTGGCGGTTCCGGTGATCGTGATCGGACCGGTCGTCGACAGCGGGCCGGACGCGCTGTAGGTCGTGGTGATGGCGCCGTTGTCGCCCCAGCTCTCGGTCTTGCCCTTGGCGGCGATCGTCGAGCTGATCGTCTCGTTGTACCAGACGGCCGTGACGCCCTTTCCGAGCGGCTTGCCGCAGGTCGAGAAGCCCAGGTCGTAACCCTTCGGGGTGCCCGCCTTCTGCTGGTTCTGCAGGTTGGCCGTGCACTTGACCTTCGTGGTCTTGGCCGTGGTGGCGGCGCCTGAGCCGGCGGGCACGAGCGCGAGCGCCAGCACTGCGAGCACCGGCACGAAGGCCAGGGTGAATCTACTTCTCATACGTCCTCCTAGGTAAGGCTTACTGGTTCGCCCCCGCGCGGCATGGTTGCCGACCGGCGAGCTTACCGTACGTCAACGTACGAAAGGCAGCCGGCGCAACAACCGTAGCGAATAGGTCATCAGCCGCGCCCACCGGCGCGCGCCGATGAGCGCAGGAGGCGCGATCGGCATCAGCCGCTGCACGGAGATGGCCTGGGCCTCGGTGTACTTGAGAATGCCGCTCTCTCCATGGCGGCGGCCGAGGCCCGAGTCCTTCATCCCGCCCATCGGCGCATCCACCGACCCCCACGTCGCCACATATCCCTCGTTGACGTTGACCGTGCCCGCCTGCAGGCGGCTCGCGAGGTCACGGCCGCGGCGCACATCGCGCGTCCAGACGCTGAAGTTCAGGCCGTAGCAGCTGTCGTTGGCGCGGCGGATCGCCTCCTCCTCGCTGGAGAAGGTCGACAGTGCGACCACCGGCCCGAACGTCTCCTCCGCGAACAGCCGCATGTCCTCGGATACCCCGGTGAGGACGGTCGGCTCATAGAAATAGGGGCCGAGGTCAGGACGCGCCCGGCCGCCGGTGAGCACGCGCGCGCCCTTGGCCACCGCGTCGGCGACGTGCTCGGTGACCGAAGCAAGCTGCTGCTCGGAGATCAGCGAGCCCATGTCGAACTCGTAGCTCAGCCCGGGACCGAGCTTCATCTTCCGCACGCGATCGACAAGGCGGTCGGTGAACTGAGGCGCAACCTTCTCGTGCACGAGCAGGCGCTCGATCGAAATGCAGAGCTGGCCCGCGTTCGAGAACATCGCGCGCTCAGCTCCCTCGACCGCGCGCTGCAGGTTCGCGTCCTCGAGCACGAGCATCGCGTTCTTCCCGCCCAGCTCCATCGAGCTCGGGATCAGGCGCTGCGCGGCCTGGCTGGCGACCTGACGTCCCGTGGCAGTGCTCCCCGTGAACATCACATAGTCAACGCGGCCGATCAGTTCGGGACCGAGTTCGGTACCCGCGCCCGTGATGACCTGGATCAGCTCGGCCGGCAGGCCCGCCTCCTCGAGCAGCGCCGCGCCCTGCAGCGCGCTGAACGGCGTCTTCGAGTCGGCCTTGATGACCACCGCGTTCCCCGCCGCCAGCGCCGGCACCGAGTCGCTGATGCTGAGGGTCAGCGGATAGTTCCAGGGGGAGATCACGCCCACGACGCCGACCGGGTGGTGGTATTCCCATGTCGCCGTGAGCAGGGGAAGGGCGCCGCGCCGCCGGCGCGTGCGCAGGTGCCGGTGGGCGGTGTTGGCGTAGTAGCGCGCGACGATCGCGGCATCGAGGATCTCCTCGAAGGCATGGCGCCGGGCCTTGCCCGACTCGAGCTGGATCACGTCCAGGAGCTCGTCCTGCCGCTCGAGCACGAGGTCGTGGAAGCGCAGCAGAATCGTCCGCCGCGTGCCGAAGTCGGTGCGCCGCCAGCTCTGCTGAGCACTTCGGGCGCGGGCGACCGCCAGCTCCACATCGGCGGCGGTGCAGCGCGGCGTGCTCGCCAGCTGCTCGCCCGTGGCCGGATTCAGGATCACCATCGGCTCTCGCTCGCCGCCCGCCCGGGGGACGCGGGTGGCCAGCAGCTCGAAGCGGGAGGGGGTGGCACGCTCAGAGGCGATGCGCGGCTTGACGGTTACGCTCATCGTCCCAAGTCAAGCATGGGCCAACCGCCCGGGTCGCCACTGGCCTCGGGACCCGCGGCGTTACTCGACTAGCCGACGGGCTCGAGCGAAGCCAGCGCGTCGTTCAGGGTCTGGCTCGGGCGCATGACCGCGGCCACCCGGTCGAGATCGGGGTGGTAGTAGCCGCCAATGTCGGCCGGCGAGCCCTGAACAGCGCCCAGCTCGTCCACGATCGTTCCCTCTTCTTCGCTCAGCCGTTGCGCGAGCGGAGCGAAGCGCTCGGCGAGCTCTGGATCGGAATCCTGGCCCGCCAGCTCCTGCGCCCAGTACAGCGCGAGATAGAAGTGACTTCCGCGGGTGTCCAGCTCCCCGGTCTTGCGCGAGGGGGTGCGGTTCTGCTCGAGCACGCGACCCGTGGCGCGGTCGAGTGTCTCCGCCAGGATCGTGGCGCTGGGGTTCTCCGTCTTCTCGGCGAGCAGCTCGAGTGACGGGCCCAGGGCCAGGAATTCACCCAGCGAGTCCCAGCGCAGGTGGTTCTCGCGCAGCAGTTGCTGGACGTGCTTCGGCGCCGACCCGCCGGCCCCGGTCTCGAACAGGCCGCCGCCGGCCAGCAGAGGCACGATCGAGAGCATCTTGGCGCTCGTGCCGAGCTCGAGGATCGGGAACAGGTCGGTCAGGTAGTCGCGAAGCACGTTGCCGGTGACCGAGATCGTGTCCTCGCCGCGGCGGGCGCGCTCGAGGGTGAACGAGGCCGCCGAGGCCACGTCGCGGATCTCGATCTGCAGGCCGTCGGTGTCCTGCTCATCGAGTGCGGGCCTCACCTTCTTGAGGAGCTCGGCGTCATGAGCTCGCGTCTCGTCCAGCCAGAACACGGCCGGGGCTCCCGTGGCCCGCGCCCGCGCCACCGCGAGTCGCACCCAGTCGCGGATCGGCGCGTCCTTGGTCTGGCACATCCGCCAGATGTCGCCGCTCTCCACCTCGTGCTCGAGCAGGGTGTGACCGTTCCGATCGACGACCCGCACGCTTCCGGCCTCGCTGAGCTCGAACGTCTTGTCATGGGAGCCGTATTCCTCGGCCGCCTGGGCCATCAGCCCTACGTTGGGGGTCGTCCCCATCGTCGCGGGGTTGAACGCGCCGTGCTCGCGGCAGTGCTCGACGGCGGCGGCATAGACGGGGGCGTAGGAGTGGTCGGGGATCACGAACTTCGTGTCCTGCTGCTCGCCGCGCGCGTTCCACATCTGGCCCGAGGAGCGGATCGCCGCCGGCATCGAGGCGTCGATGATCACGTCGCTCGGGACGTGCAGATTCGTGATGCCGCGCTCGGAGTCGACCATCGCCAGCGGCGGACCGTCTTCGTACGCCTGCTGGATGGATTGCTCGATCGCCTGGCGATCGGACGCGTCCAGGCGCTCGATCGACCGCAGGAGCGCCGCCAGTCCGTCGTTGGGGTCGACGCCTGCCGATGTGAGCTCCGCCCCGTGCTCGGCGAACACGCGGGCGAAGTAGGCCTTCACGGCATGGCCGAAGATGATCGGGTCCGAGACCTTCATCATCGTCGCCTTCAGGTGCACGGAGAACAGGACGCCCTGCTCCTTGGCCTCGGCCACCTGCTCGGCCAGGAACGTCTCGAGCTGCGCGCGGCGCATCACCGCGGCGTCGAGCACCTCGCCGGCCTGGATCGCGAGGCCCTCCTTCAGCACCGTGGAGGTGCCGTCCGAGCCGACGTGCTCGATCCGGACCTCGGTGGCCTCGGGGACGGTCACCGAGCGCTCGGTGGAGCGGAAGTCCCCGTCGCTCATCGTGGCCACGTGCGAGCGGGAGTCGCTCGACCAGTCGCCCATCGAGTGCGGATGGTTGCGGGCGAACTGCTTGACCGAGGCCGGCGCCCGGCGGTCGGAGTTGCCCTGGCGCAGAACGGGGTTCACAGCGCTTCCCTTGACCCGGTCGTAGCGGGCGCGGATCTCCCGCTGCTCCTCATCAGCGGGATCCTCCGGGTAATCCGGGACCGCGAAGCCCTGCTGCTGCAGCTCGGCGATCGCCGCCTTCAGCTGCGGCGCTGAGGCGCTGATGTTCGGCAGCTTGATGATGTTCGCGTCGGGTGTCTTGGCCAGCTCGCCGAGCTCCGCCAGAGCGTCCGCGACGCGCTGATCATCGCTCAGGCGGTCGGGGAACTGGGCCAGGATGCGTGCCGCCAGTGAGATGTCGCGGACCTCGATCTCGGTCCCGGCGGCGGCGCAGAAGGTGCGGATGATCGGCAGCAGCGAGGCGGTGGCCAGCGCCGGGGCCTCATCGGTGAGCGTGTAGACGATCTTCATGTCCGGCTGGAAACTACCCGAGCCGGGACCGCGGTCACGTCTCGGCGGGCGCGAGACGCGGTGCGGGGGCGGGCCGCACTCGCACGGCGGACGTGACGAGCGCGAGCCCCGCAAGCACCACCAGCGCCCCCGCGAGCTCGGCCGCCCCCGGCCGCTCGCCGAGCGCGATCCAGGCGGTGGCGATGCCGACCGGCGGCACGAGCAGCGTGAACGGCGCCACCCGCGAGGCCGGATGGCGGCGCAGCAGCCAGGTCCAGGCGCCGAATCCGAACGCCGTCGAGACGATCACCACATAGAGCAGCGCGAGGATGCCGCCGGGCTGCAGATGGCCCAGCGCGTGGCCGATCCGGTGGGAGCCCTCGAAAATCAGCGAGAGGCCGAACAGCGGCACGGGGGCCACGAGGCTCGACCAGACGAGCAGCGCGAAGGCGTCGGGGGACTTCGCCTGGCGGTTGCAGATGTTCCCGACGCCCCATGATCCGGCGGCCGCGATGCACAGCAGGAGCGCGCCGATCGGCACTCCGTGCGCGCGGCCGGCGCCGATCACCGCGATCCCGGCCACGGCCACTCCGGCGCCCGCGAGCTGCAGCGGGCGCGGGCGCTCGCCCAGGAAGGCCATCGCGAGCGCGATCGTGAACAGGGCCTGAAGCTGGAGCACGAGCGAGGCGAGACCTGCGGGCATGCCTCGGTTCATGGCCACGAACAGCAGCGCGAACTGCCCGGTGCTCATGAACAGGCCAACGCCCAGCAGCCACCGCAGGCGCACCGGCGGGCGGCGCACGAAGAGGACGGCCGGGAACACGAGCAGCGTGAAGCGCAGGCCGGCGAACAGCAGGGGCGGGAATGAAGCCAGCCCGACGTGGATGATCACGAAGTTGATGCCCCAGACGATCGTCACGGCGACGGCGAGGAGCACGTGGCGGGTGGGCATCGACAGACAGACTAGGCGCAGATCGCTCCAGAGCAACTAGACCTTCTTGACCGAACCCGTAAGCTCAGCTTCATGATCGAGCTGCGCCGCCTGCGCGCCCTGCGCGAGCTCTCGGACCGGGGCACGATCGCCGCCGCCGCGGACGCGCTCCACCTCACCCCGTCGGCCGTCTCTCAGCAACTTGCCGCGCTCGAGCAGGAGGTCGGCCAGGCGCTGCTCCAGCCCAATGGCCGCTCGGTGCGGCTCACCCCGGCGGCTGAGGCGATCCTGGCCCACGCCGACGCTGTCTTCTCAGAGCTCGAGCGAATGGACGCGACGCTCGCCGCCCTGGCCGCGGGCGAGCGGGGGACGGTGCGGATCGGATCTTTCGCCACCGGCATCCGCGGTCTGATCGTCCCGGCGGTGGGCTGGCTGCGCGAGCGCGCGCCGGAGATCGTGCTGCGCGTGGTCGAGTCCGAGGCCCCCGAGGTGTTCCACCTGCTGGCGCGGGGAGATCTCGACGCGGCCATCTCGATGGAGTCAGACAGCGCTCCCCGCGGCAACGACGAGCGCTTCGTCCGCATCGAGCTGATGGCCGACATACTCGACATCGCCCTGCCCTCGGGCCACCCGCTGGCCGATCGCCAGGCCGTGCCACTGGCCGCATTGGCCGCAGAGCCGTTCGTCGCCCCGCCGCGCGGCTGGTCCTGCGACGACGTGATCCGCGTCGGCTGCGCAGCAGCCGGCTTCGCCCCGGCCGTCGCCCACCGCTCGGCCGACTGGACGGCCGTCATGGCGATGGTCGGCGCCGGACTCGGCGTGGCCTGCGTGCCCCGCCTGGCTCAGGACGAGCCGCCGCCCGGCGTCACCCTGCGCCCGATCGCAGGCGAGCCGCCGTGCCGGCACCTGTTCGTGGCCTGCCGCCGGGGAGCGGAGGAGCACCCGGCGCTCAGACTCGTGATCGAGGCCCTCCAAGCGGTCGCGGGACCCGTCGCGCGTTCGCGAACGTAAGCGGGTAGTGGCAGGTCGAAGGTGGGTCACCGCTGTCTGTGCGTTGACGCTGGCCGGATGTGGCGCGAGCGCCGGCCGGCGGCCGACGGGACCCCGGCCGTTCGCCGTTGGGACACCGGTGGCGCCGCGCAAGGTCGAGGTCATGGGCATCCCCGGCACGCTCGAGCTCCGGGTCTACGACCCCGCCCGGGCCGAACAACCGCCGGTGCTCGTAACGCTCGGCCGCCATCTGGCGCGCGAGCCGCGTGACGTCTGCTTCGGCGATTGGGTCGCGAACCAGAGCCCCGAGGACGGCGACGTCTCCTGCCAGGTCCGCGGCCCGGAGCCCCTGATGCTCACCCTGGGCTCCGGCGCCATCCCGCACTCGAGCCCGGTTGCACGGTTCACGACGCTGTGGGGGCAGGCTGCCACCTCGGTCACGAGCATCGCCCTGGTCCGGTCGCGCGGCCAGCCCACGCCGCTTCCGCTGTCCGCCCACCGCATGTTCCTGGTCGCCTTCTCGCCCTGGGTGCGTGGCGCTTTCACGCTCGTCGCGCGGCTCGCCGGCGGCGGCTCCTTCGGCCACGCGTTCACGCTCCCGCTCACCCGCGGCGAGTCCGGAGCGTGGCCGCGCGTGAGCCGGCGCGGCGCGGTCTCGAACTCCGGCATCGGCGAGAACATCGTCCAGGAGTCCTACCGCCAGCTCGTGCGCCAGTTCGGCCCGCCACTGAGGAGCTTCAAGCGAGCCCATGGGGTGCGCTGCATCTACTACGACATCGTCGGCTACGCGAACGGCTGGGAGTTCTGCTTCCACGGCCAGGTCATGACCGCCGCGCAGGGCAACACGCCGGCGCCGTAAAACGCGGTCCGGGGCGACCGCAGAACGGCCGCCCCGGACCTCACCCAGGAGGGCTAGCTGGTGTAGCCCTCGAGCTTGTTGGCCGCGATCGCGAACGAGTTCGTGTACGTGGCGGCCAGGTTGACCGGACCGGTGACGTTGCCGACCAGCTTCTCCACCGCCAGCGACGTGGCCGGACCGGAGGGTGGCATCAGGCCGTTCGGCAGGAACTGGCCCTTGTCGGTGGCCAGCTCCGAGATGTACGCGGCCTTCGTGGTCAGACCGTTGGACACGAACGCCGGCGGCATCGCGTCGGCGATCTGGGCAGCGCTGTGCGTGGCGATCCAGTGCATCGTGGCCACCAGCGCGTCGACGACCTTCTGGACAACCGCCTTGTGCGATGCCACCCAGTCGGCGCGTGCAAGCACGCCCGCCGCCGGATACGCGCCGCCGAGCCACTTCTGAGCGCCCGCGGTCGTGGCCAGGTCGATCGCCGAGTAGCCCACGCCGCGGCTCTCAACCGCACCCGCCGTCGGCTGGGAGGTCATGCCGCAGACGATGCGGTTGTTCTGCAGGGCGGCCAGGAACGTCGGGCCGGCGCCGACGGCGGCGCGGTTGAAGTCCTTGGTCGTCAGCCCGGCGCGCGTGGCCAGGTACCGGGTGAGGCTGTCAGTGCCTGAGCCGATGTCGGTGACGCCGACCGTCTTGCCCTTCCACTGCGCGGCCGAGGTCACATTCGAGCCCTTCGTGCACATCTCCCGCTCGCCGGGCGCGCCTGAGAGCTGAACCACGTCGATGACGTCCTTGCCCTTGGCCTGGAAGTCGATCGTGTGGTTGTACCAGGCGCCGGCCATGTCGACCTGCCCTGAGGCCATCGCGTCCTCGGCCCCGACGCCGCCGTTCTGCTCGGTCGACAGCTGCACGTTCACGCCGTACTTCTTGTAGAAGCCGAGATCCTGCGCGAGCTGGTAGGGCAGGTAGATCTGCTTGTCGATGCCGCCGACCATCAGGCTGACGGTTGGCATCCCGGTGGTACCGGCGGTGGCCGAGCCGGAGCTCGATCCGCCGCAGGCGGCCACGCCGGCGGCCAGTGCGGTTGCGCACGCGAGCGCAAGCATTCGCTTGAACATGGGTGTTTCTCCTCCGATGGGTGTGTTGTCAGACGCCGCTGGCTTCGGTGACGGGGGCCGGCCGCCAGGCCAGCACCCGCCGCTCGAACGCGGTTATCAACCCCTCCGCGGTGAGCGCCACGACCGCGATGATCAGCATCGCTGCGAAGACACCGTTGGGGTTGAAGTTGTTCTGGGCGGTGATGATCACCAGCCCGAGACCGTGCTGGGAGCCCAGGATCTCGCCCACGATCGCCCCGATGATCGAGAAGCCGAAGGCGACGTGGAGGCTCGCGATGATCCACGTGAGCGCCGAGGGCAGAACCACGTGGCGCACGATCGCCAGCCGCGAGGCGCCCATCACGCGGGCGTTGGCGACCAGGTTGCGGTCCACTTCGCGCACGCCCTGGAAGGCGTTGAAGAAGACCACGAAGAACACGAGCACTGCGGCCAGCAGGACCTTCGAGCTGGTGCCCAGCCCGAACGCGACCGTGAAGATCGTGCCCAGCACGATGCGCGGGATCGCGTTGACGATCTTGATGTACGGCCCGAGCACTTCGGCCAGGAACCGCACCTGGCCGAGCAGCACGCCGCAGGCCACACCGGCCAGCACCCCGTAGACGAACCCGAGCAGGGCCTCCTTCATCGTGACCCAGAGCTGGTACCAGATCGATCCGTACTCGGTCCCGTGCGAGATCCAGTCACCGAGCTGCTTGACGATGCCGGTCGGCTGGCCGTAGAAGAACGGGTCGACGATCTTCAGGGCCGTGAACAGCTGCCAGCCGCCGACCACGATCACGAGCGTGGCCGCGCGGGCGGCCCAGATGAGGGCGCGACGGCGCGTCATGACTGCCTCCCTTCGGCTTGGCGGGCGTAGGCGCGCTGCACCTCTTCGCGCAGCGACTCCCAGATCTGCTGGTGGAGCTCCAGGAAACGGGGCTCGAAGCGGATCTCCTGCACGGCGCCACGGGGCCGCGGCAGATCGATCTCGTAGGAGGCCTTGACCGTGCCCGGCCCGGCGGTCATAACCACCACGCGGTCGGCGAGCGCCACCGCCTCTTCGAGGTCGTGGGTGACGAAGATCACCGACGGCCGCGTCTGCTCCCAGAGGCCGAGCAGCTCGTTGGACATGATCGCCTTGGTCTGCACGTCGAGCGCGCCGAAGGGTTCGTCCATGAGCAGGATCGAGGGATCGTTTATGAGGGCCGCCGCCAGGCTCACGCGCTTGCGCATGCCGCCCGAGAGCTGGTGAGGATGGCGATCCTCGAAGCCGCTGAGGCCGACCCGCCGCAGCCAATCGCGCGCCTGGGTCTGAGCCTCCTTCTTCGCCACTCCGCGGAACACCGGGCCCATGGCCACGTTGCCGAGCACCGACTTCCACGGCAGCAGGGCGTCGGCCTGGAACATGAAGCTCGTGTCGCGCACGATCCCCGTGATTGGACGACCGCCCACCTGCACCGTGCCGGCGCTCGGCTTCTCGAGCCCCGCGACCATCGTCAGGGTCGTCGACTTGCCGCAGCCCGTGGGCCCGACGACAGCGCAGAACTGGCCGGGCTCGATCTCGAGGTCGACATCTCGCAGGGCTGTGAACGTGTCGCCGGACGGCGTAATGAAACGTTTGCTGACTCCCGTGAGCTCGATTCGAAGGGCTCGGGATGCCGAGCGCTCGCGCCGGAGCTCCGGGACGCTGGTGACCAACATGTGTCTGCTCTCCTCCTGGGTGAGTTCACACACCAGCTAAGAGGCCGCGGCGCCGCGCGACAAGGCTTCTGCCGCTTACCCGACTAAGCCGCGTTTCCGGGGGTTTTGCGCATTTTGTGCACGGCTTCCGGGGTTACACTCGGCTGTCGTACGCGCATGAGACGCACGCGCCAGCTCTCCAGCCGGATCCTGATCAGCGTCGTCGCCATCCTGACGGTGACCATTGCGATCGGCTTCGGGCTGGTCGTCCTCGAGCAGCGCCGAGGGCTGGATCACCAGTACCAGCTGCGGGCGCTGGCCATCGCCAACACGTTCGCGGCAACCCCGTCGATCCGCACCGCCATGAGCCGCCTCGACGCGTCGGACCGGCGCCTGATCCGCACGCTGGCCGACCAGGTCCAGCAGGAGACCGGTGCCAGCTACATCGTGGTCATCGGACCCAACGAGGTGCGGTACTCGCACCCCAATCCGAAGCTGATCGGAAAGCCGACAGGAGAGCCCGTGGTGGCGCTCGACGGCCATAGCCACCTGCGGGTCGACCACGGGAGCCTCGGGTTGTCGGCAAACGCCAGGGTGCCGATCTGGGCGCCGGGGGGTGGGCGGGTGATCGGCGAGGTCTCGGCCGGCATCCCCGAGCGACAGGTGTCAAACCAGCTGCTGTCCCAGCTCCCGACGCTCATCCTGTACTTCGCGTTCGCGCTCGGGATCGGGCTCGTCGCCTCGCTCACGCTGGCCCGCCGGCTGAAGCGAACCACGTTCGGCCTCGAGCTCGAGGAGATCGCTGCTCTGGTTCAGGAGCGCGAGGCGATGCTTCACGGGATCCGCGAAGGGGTCATTGCGCTCGACCGCGCCGGCCGTGTGACGTTGATCAACGACGAGGCACGGCGCCTGATTCCAGTCGGCGACGAGATCGTCGGCCATCACCTCGGAGAGCTGATTCCCGAGGGGCGGCTGCGCGATCTCCTGGTCGGGAGCCTGCCCGGCGAGGACCAGCTGGTGTTGACCGACGAGCACATCCTGGTGGTCAATCGCATGCCCGTATCCCGAGATGGCCGTGACCTGGGGGCGGTGATCACTCTGCGCGACCGCACCGAGCTCGAGGCGTTGCTCCGGGAGCTCGACGGCGTCGACGCGCTGACAAATGCCCTCCGTGCTCAGCAGCACGAGTTCGCCAACCGTATGCACACGCTGGCCGGGCTGATCGGCCTGGGCGAGCACGATGCCGCTGCTCGCTACGCGCTCGATGTCTCGAGCTCGAGCGGGGGGCTGGCCGAAGACCTGCGTGCCAGGATCGAGCGGCCGGAGATCGCCGCCATGCTCCTGGCCAAGACGACGATCGCCGCGGAGCGTGACGTCGAGCTGCTGGTCACGGACGAGTCGCGGCTGGCCGACGGTGGCGTCGAGACGAACATGCTCCTGACGATCGTCGGCAACCTGATCGACAACGCCATCGACGCCGCCGCCGGCGGCGCCCAGCCGGCGCGGGTGACGGTCGGACTGGTGTCCGGCGAGGACGGGGTTGCGATCACGGTCAGCGACAGCGGTCCCGGGGTGCCGCCCGGCGTCGCGGCGCAGATCTTCGCCGATGGCTTCACGACCAAACCGGCCGAGGGCGCGCGCCACCGCGGACTCGGCCTGGCGCTCGTGCATCGCCTCGTGCATCGAGCGCACGGCACCATCTCGGTCGAAGGCTCGACCTTCGCGGTGCGCCTGCCCGTCGCGGCCCCCGGCCGAGTCGAGGTGGGCGCGTGATCGGCACGCTGATCGTCGAGGACGACTACCACGTCGCCACCATCCACGCCGCATACGTGCGGAAGGTCCGCGGCTTCGGCGTGGCCGGCCATGCCTCCACGGCGGCCAGCGCTCGCGCGGAGATCCGGCGGCTCTCGCCGGATCTGGTCCTGCTCGATCTCTACCTGCCCGACGGCCACGGCCTCGATCTGCTGCGCGAGATCTCCGAGGAGAAGGGCCCGCGGCCGGATTTCCTCGTGATCACCGCCGCGCGCGACATGGCCACGGTGCGCGCCGCGATGCAGCTGGGGAGCGTGCACTACCTCGTCAAGCCGTTCAGCTTCGAGCAGCTCGAGGAGCGGCTGCTGGCCTACCGCGACCTGCGCGGACGGCTCGAGCGCATCCAGGAGGCAGAGCAGCACGAGGTCGACGCGCTGTACGGCCTGCTCCGGGCGCCGGCGCCTCTGGCCAAGGGGCAGTCCGGACCGACGATGAGCCGCATCCGCGAGCTGGTCCAGACGGCGCCCGAGGATCTCTCGGCTTCCGAGATCGCCGAGCAGATCGGGATCAGCCGTTCGACCGCCCAGCGCTACCTGGCGGAGCTGACCCGCCGGGGCAAGCTCGAGCTGCGCCTTCACTACGGCGCGACCGGCCGCCCGGAGCACCGCTATCGCGTGGCGCCGGTGCAGGACTGACTCGGCCGAGAAGCAGCGCCAGATCGCGTTGCACGTCGGCGTCGGTGATCGGTCGCCTCACGTAGACACCCCAGCCGTCGAGCACCACCGCGATCGCCCAGGCCACCGAGGCCCAGGCCGGCCATGGATAGCCGGCGCCGGTCACGGCCCAGACGATCCAGAGCACGGCATTCACGATCACACAGCCGGCCTTCAGACAACGGCGCCGCTTGACGCTTCTCATGTAGGGAACATCGGGTCGGGCGCGCCGCAACAGATCCGGAGCGCCGACCGGCAGGCGTGAGGTTTTCTACGGAGGTGGCCCGGGCTGGATTCGAACCAGCGCGCGACGGATTATGAGTCCGCTGCTCTACCGCTGAGCTACCGGGCCGTCTCGGCGGAGCGACGCTAGCACCGCCGGCGGCCTGCGCTTTCGATACGCTGCCCGGCGATGTTCGTCCTCGCCGACGCTGCCCTGGGTCAGACGCTGGCCCTGCTCGCGACATTCCTCGGCGTCGGCGTGCTCGTGAACTTCCTGGTTCTGTACATCGTGGCCCAGGTTCTGGGCGAGCGGAAGCAGAACCAGGAGTATCGCGACGGAGTCTGAGGACCTCGCGTAGAAGGAACGGGACCCGGCAGCGTCGAATCTGACGCTGCCCATGAAGCCATCCATCGCCACCGCGGAATCGCCCCAGGGACATCAGGCTCTCTCCGCCTACATCCGCTCCCGCTTCGACGAGTTCTCCCGCTCGCAGAAGGACGTCGCCCAGTACATCGTCGACCACCTGGACGAGGCCGCATTCCGGACCGCCGAGGAGCTCGCGCGCCGGGCCAGCACCTCCTCCAGCACGGTCGTGCGCTTCTCGCAGGCGCTCGGCTTCGAGGGCTTCCCCGAGCTCCAGCAGGCCGCCCGCGACGAGTACAGACGCAGGCCGAACGGGACAGCCGATCCACTGGCCGGGGCCGCGCCGCTGTTCAGCCTCGACCACACCGAGTTCGAGGCCGCGCTGGCTGCCGACCACGTCAATGTCCAGGACACGGCATACAAGCTGAGCCGGCCCGACATCGAGAAGGCGATCGACGCGATCGTCAGCGCCGAGAAGGTGCTGATCGGCGGGACCGACCAGATGGCGTTCTTCGCCAGCTACATGCGCCACCTGCTGATGCTGCTCGACCTCAGAGCGGAGATCGTGGCCGGCCCCTCGCAGGAGGCGCTGGGCCGCCTGAGCCGGATCGACGAGCGCACGCTCGTGATCGGGCTGTCCGCCGGCCGCCCGCATCCGCTGATCACCCGGACGATGAAGCTCGCGCGCCACCGCAAGGCGGGCACGCTTGCGATCACCGACGCGACGCTGTCCGAGGTCGCGCGGCTGGCCAAGATCCGCCTCTACTACTCGAGTAACACCCCCGCGTTCGTGCGCTCGCACACGGCGCTGCTGAGCCTGATCCAGGCCCTGGCCTACGGCGTATACGCCCGCGACGCCCAGCAGTACGACGTGCGCATCAAGGCGTTCCGGCTGAAATAGCCGGCTGCTAGCGAGGCGCGATCAGCAGCGACTGCAGCGCGCGTCCGACGCGGCCGCGCACGTCGTAGAGCACGCTCTCGGCCAGTCCGACCCCTTCCGGAGCGATTCTGGTCGTCGCCTGCAGGCAGACCCACTCGCCCACCGGTTCGCGCTCGATGTAGATCGTGAGGTCCGGGTTGATGAACATGTACTCGTCCCAGGACAGGCTCGAGCTGATCCCGTTGCCGAAGTCCGCGGCGGCGGCCAGCGTCTGCAGCGGGCTCGGCTCCTCGCCGTCGACGACGGGCACACGCAGGCGGAACCACGCGGTCGAGTCGCCGCCGCCGAAATGGCCGCCGACGAACCGGATCTCGACTCCGTCGGGGGCGAACATCGGCCGGATCTCGGGCATCAGGTCGTTGTAGCGACCGAACTCCGGGGCACGCGGCACGACGCCGAGGCCGGTATCCCGGCCGCGCGAATTGGCCAGGCGCACCGCCAGAGCCCGCGCGCGCACCACCTCGGTTCCGGTGCCGTCGCGCATCGTCGCCTCGAACAGCTGCACCCGACGCCCAGGGCGCACCACGGCGGCCTCGACCGAGACCTCGCCGATCGGTATCGGGCGCACGAACTCGAAAGTCACCCGCGCGAAGGAGAGATCCTCGTCGAGGTCGCGCAGGGGTTCGAAGGCCCTCATCAGGACTGCCGCGGCGGCTCCGCCGTGCTGAGCGTCGGGGTCCCACGGCCCCCGGGTTACGTCGCTTGCTACGAACCGACCACCTTGTCGCTCAAATAGGGCCTCACTGGACATGGCGGCGTACGGTACAGCCTGGCTACACTCAGCCTCCGAATGAGCGAGCACCCGCGGACACAGCGCGACGAGGCGACCTTCACCGTAAAGGCCGGACTGGCCGAGATGCTGAAGGGGGGCGTGATCATGGACGTGGTCACGCCCGAGCAGGCGAAGATCGCCGAGGATGCGGGCGCCGCGGCCGTGATGGCGCTGGAACGCGTGCCGGCCGACATCCGCCGCGACGGCGGGGTGGCCCGGATGTCCGATCCGGCGATGATCCGGGGCATCCAGGAGGCGGTCTCGATCCCGGTGATGGCCAAGGCCCGCATCGGCCATTTCGCAGAGGCTCAGGTGCTCGAGGCGCTCGAGGTCGACTACATCGACGAGTCCGAGGTCCTGACGCCGGCCGACGAGGCCAACCACATCGACAAGTGGGGGTTCAAGATCCCCTTCGTGTGCGGCGCCACCAATCTCGGCGAAGCCCTGCGCCGCATCGGCGAGGGCGCGGCCATGATCCGCTCGAAGGGTGAGGCGGGCACCGGCGACATCGTCGAGGCGGTCCGGCATCTGCGGGTGATCCGCTCCGAGCTCCGCCGGCTTGCCACACTCGACGAGGCCGAGCTGGCGACCGCGGCCAAGGAGCTGCAGTCGCCACTGGCGCTGGTCCGCCAGGTGGCCGCCGACGGGCGCCTGCCCGTGGTGATGTTCTGCGCCGGCGGGATCGCAACCCCGGCCGACGCCTCCCTGGTCATGCAGCTGGGCGCCGAAGGTGTGTTCGTGGGCTCGGGGATCTTCAAGTCCGAGGATCCGGAGCGCCGCGCCCGCGCGATCGTCGAGGCGACCACCCACTTCCAGGACGCCGCCCGGGTGGCCGCGGTCTCGACCGGGCTCGGTCAGCCGATGCTGAGCCTCGAGAGCTCGAAGCTCGAGCCCGAGAAGCTGCTCGCCTCCCGCGGTTGGTAGAAGGCTCTGGGAATGGCCGCGATGTTTCGCCGCAGGCGAAGCGCGCAGACGGCCGCGTAGCGCTCGTAGGCATCCTGGCGCTCCAGGGCGACTTCGAAGCCCACGCGAAGATCATCGAGGCGCTCGGGCACCAGCCTCGCGAGGTCCGCGTACCCGCGGACCTGGAGGGGCTCGATGGGCTGATCATGCCCGGCGGGGAGTCCACGGTCATGACCCTGGGGATCGAGCGCGAGGGGCTCGCCGAGCCGATCCGCGAGCTCGTCGGCCGCGGCACGCCAGTTCTCGGCACCTGCGCCGGGCTGATCATGCTCGACCGCAACCATCTCGGCGTGCTCGACGTCGTCGCCGCCCGGAATGCCTTCGGCCGCCAGCTGCACTCCTTCGAAGCCGATCTCGAGATCGAGGGCATAGAGGGAGGTCCGGTGCACGCGGTGTTCATCCGCGCGCCATGGGTGGCCGAGCACGGGGCCGGCGTCGAGGTCCTGGCCAGAGTCGACGATCACCCGGTGGCGATCCGCCAGGGCAACGTCGTGGCGATCTCCTTTCACCCCGAGCTCAGTGGCGAGACCCGCCTACACGAGCTGGCGCTGGCGCTTCAGACGCCGACCGGGCGGCCGGTGCGCGCCACGTAGTCGCGCAGGTCACGCTCGAACTTCTCCCAGTCCGGCTCGGGATCCAGCGGGGACGGCGGGTCCTCGGGCGGCGGGTCGCCGAAGTCCGAGCCGCCACGCGACAGCCACGCTGCCAGGGCGGCGGTGGCGATCCCTGCGGCATACACGACGACGGCCAGAGCCAGGTGGTGGGTCAGCCAGGCGGCGCCGCCGGCGACATACAGGAACAACGCCGAGGCGACGAGCCGGTGCAGATCGCCGCCGTGCAGCCCCCGGCGAGGCGCCCGCGCGCGCACGCTGAGCACGATCACGCCCAGAAGCGCGAGGCCCAGCACGGCCTTCGACGCGAAACTCACGGACACCGACATCGCTACGCCTTATCGGCAGGATAGCTCCGGCGCCAAAGGGCTACCTGCGGGTCCCGAGCATGCGAGCCCCGGTGACCGGCAACGAGCCGGCGGCGATCAGCCGCTCCTCGACATCGCGCAGCGCGAGAGACTCCGTGAAGCGGTACAGATACGGGCCGCGGACCGTCTCTGTCAGCTCGAACCACGGTTCCAGCGCGAGCCGAAGCTCGCTCAGCGGATGGCAGTGGTGGCGCAGATCGGCGATCACATCGGAGGGCTGCCTTCGCTCGTGCCCGTCGACGTGCGAGAGCACCCAGCCGGCAGCGCGTTCGTCCACCCGGTCGACGTCGAACTCATCGAGCACGAGTCGCCCACCGGGCTCGATCAGCTCGGCCAGACGCCGGCAGGAGTCGGGCAGTGGCCTGACGTGGTGCATCGAGACGACCGCCACCGCGGTGTCGAACGGAGCTTCCTCGAGCTCGTGCAGCTCCACGGCCCGAACGGGCCCATCGGCGGCAGCCGCGGGGTCGATCGCCACCACCTCATACCCGGCCTCGGCCAGGGCGCGGGCCAACTCCCCATCGCCGGCGCCGACCTCGAGCACCCGCGCCGGCGCCGGCGGGAGCGACTCGAGTACGAAGCCCAGGACGCCCGGGTCCAGCACCCCGTCAGACCACGAGCCCGTGGCGCATCGTGTTCTCGGTCAGCGCCCGGGGTTCGACGAAATGGTGCAGGTAGTCCGGTCCACCAGCCTTGCTGCCCGTGCCCGACAGCCGGTTCCCGCCGAATGGCTGGCGGCCGACCATCGCGCCGGTGATGCCGCGGTTGACGTAAAGGTTCCCGACAGGGGTGCGGGAGGTCACGTAGCGCACGGTGGCCGGGTCGCGCGAGAACAGTCCGCCGGTCAGCGCGTAGGGCAACCCATCGACGATGTCGCACGCCTGCTCGACGCTGCGAACGCGCTCGATCGCCAGCAGCGGGCCGAAGATCTCCTCCCCCAGGACCGCCGAGCCGGGCGGGAGGTCGACGGCCACGGTCGGCGGGCAGAACCACCCCGCGTCCGGGACGTCATCCACCTTCGCCACGATCCGTCCCTCTCGGGCCGCCACCTCTCCATAGCGCAGCACGCGCTCCTGGGCCTCGGCCTCGATCACGGCGGGCACATCGCTGGTCAGGTCGCTGGCCTGTCCGACCACGAGCACCTTCGCGGCCCCGGCGACGCGCTCGATCAGCTGGTCGGCGATCGCCTCGTGCGCGAGCACGCGGGCCGCGGCCGAGCACTTCTGCCCGGCGTAGCCAAAGGCCGAATAGACGATCCCGGGCACGGCCTCGTCGAGGTCGGCGTCGGAATCGACGATCACGCAGTTCTTGCCACCGAGCTCCGCGACCACCCGCTTGATCGTCAACTGACCGGGCTGGGTGTCGGCGGCCGTGCGCACGATCTCGAGCCCGACCGGCAACGACCCCGTGAAGGCGATCGTCGCCACCCCGGGATGGCGCACCAGGGCCGCGCCCACATCGCCGAACCCGGGCAACAGGGCGATGGCGTCCCGCGGCACGCCCCCGGCACGCAGCGCCTGGACGATCATCAGGGCGCAGGCCGGAGACTGCTCGGCCGGCTTCAGGATCGCCGTGTTCCCGGTGGCGAGCGCGGCCGCGGTCATCCCGCAGGCGATGGCGATCGGGAAGTTCCACGGGGCGATCACGCCGACGACGCCCCGCGGGACGTAGCGCAGCTCGTTGCGCTCGCCGGGCACCTGCACGAGCTCGGGACCGCGCTCCAAGTCGATCGCGCCGCGGGCGTAGTACTCGAGAAAATCGATTGCCTCACACACGTCGCCGTCCGCCTCCCGCCAGGGCTTGGCGCATTCCCGGACCTCGAGCGCGGTCAGCTCGAGCCGGCGCTCGCGCATCCATGCCGCGGCTTCACGCAGAGCCGCCGCCCGCTCGGCCGCCGGCTTCGAGCTCCAGGGACGAAAGCCGCGCTCGGCTGCGGCCACGGCGGCGTCGACATCGGCCTCCGAGGCGCGCGCCGACCAGGCGACGAGCCGCTCGGGATCTCCGGGGTCCGTGCTAGGGAAATCCTCACCCCGGCGCTCCTGGCCGGCGATGATCACCGGAACGTGCAGCGGCAGCTTGCGGTCGAGGGCTCCGAGCGCCTCGGACAGGCCGGCGCGCGCTGAGCTGCGGCGGAGCTCGAGGATGGGCTCGTTGGCAAACGGCGGCAGGGCCACGGCCGCCAGCCTAGCGGTTAGCAGAGCCCTAGAGCCCGCGGCGTCCGAGCACGTGGGCGACCGTGCGCAGGATGATCTTCACGTCGGTCCAGAGCGACCAGTTGGCGGCGTACAGGTAGTCGGTCTTGACCATCTCACCGAGCGGCGGCCGGTGCGGGCCGAGCACCTGCCACGGACCCGTCATCCCCGGGGCGAGCTGCAGCCGCGCGCGGTGGCGCCCCTCGACCAGGCGGTCCTCGTCACTGATCAGCGGACGGGGTCCGACGAGGCTCATCTCTCCCCGCAGCACGTTGACCAGCTGCGGCAGCTCGTCGATCGAGGTGCGGCGCAGCCAGCGCCCGACCCGCGTCACCCGCGGATCCTCGCTCATCTTGAACACGCCGCTGGTCTCGTTGCGCTCGGCCAGCGCGGCCCGCTCGGCGTGGGCGCCGTCGACCATGCTCCGGAACTTGAGCATCCGGAACGGGCGTGCGTCGCGTCCGACGCGCCGCTGGCAGTAGAACACCGGACCCGGGGAGTCGAGCTTGATGGCGAGCGCGGCCAGCGCGCCCAGCGGCGCGAGCACGATCAGCCCGGTCAGGGCGCCGGCGATGTCCATCAGCCGCTTGACCGCCTGTGAGGAGCGGGTGAGGCCGGCCCGCCGGACCCCGAGCAGCGTCACGCCGCCCACCGAGTCGAACTCGACCGCGGAGCCGATCACCTCGAACAGGCGGGGGATGATCGAGACCTTCACCCCCAGGCCGGTGGTGCGACGCACGGCCTCGAGCATCAGCTCCGAATCCGCGCTCGTGGGCAGCAGCATCACCCGGTCGATCTGCTGATCGCGTACGACCGCCTCGAGATCGTCGAACCCGAGCGAGCGCCGGCGGCGGGAATGCCCGATCCACCCTCGGTCGTCCCGGCGCTCGTCCTCGAGCGGCAGGAACCCGGCGACCTCGACGTGGGCGCCGGGATCGCAGGCGATCGACCGAGCCACGCTGGCGCGGGCTGCGGCGCTCCCGACGATCAGCGCCCGCTCGGCGGGCGCCGAGAGCTGGCCGAGCGTGCGCGCGCTCAGCCGCAGGACCACGAGCAGAGCCGCGGTGGAGCCCCACAGCACGACTGCCTCGCCTCCCCCGAGCCCGCCGTGCAGCTGCGCGACGAAGGCCACCAGCGACCAGGCGAGTGTGAATGCGCCCGCCAGGGTCAGCAGCGACGGGATCTCGTCCAGCGTCGACTTGCGGAGCACCACGTCGTCGTGGTCGTAGCGCCCGTTGGCCTTCGCGATCACGACGATCAGCGGCACGCACAGCAGTCCGGCTGCCGAGAGACGGCTGCGGCTGACCGCAGCGAGGACCGCCAGGCCGCCGGTTGCCGCGCAGATGTCGGCCGCGGCCAGCAGCCGCCTGAACATCGCGTCGCGGGGGTTCGGGATCGAGGGCTGATCGAGGGCCATCGCAGCCGCCACCGCCGGCCGCAGAGCCTGCGGATCAGGAGCCGTGGCGTCGGCGCGCACGGCCTGGCCAGCCAGCGCTGGCTGGAGTGTCGTTGCTTCGTTCACCCTGCTTTCCCGTGCCGCCGCGGCTGGCCTGGAATTCCGGCCGCGATGGGTGAGTCACGTTAACCTACTGCTGCGTCGGTTCGCAAATGGGAACCGTCAGGGGGCAGCCAGGAGCTCCTCCAGCGACGCCCCCTCGCTCATCCGCAGCAGGAACGACTCGTTCGAGGTGTTCTCGAGCAGTCGCCGCACGAGGTATGCCATCCCGGCGACGAGGTCGCCGATCGGGCTGTAGGTGCGCACCCGGTAGCCGCGGGTCGCCAGTGCGTCCTGCAGCTCGTCGCCGAGCCCCCGGAGCACCTGCAGCTCGAGATCCGCGACGTCCATGCCCGAGGCGCGGTTGATCGCGATCGCGTGCGCGACCGAGCGCAGGTTGTGCGAGGCGATCGCCACGCGCACGGCCGGCCGGGCGGCGAGCAACCGCCGGGTCAGCGTCTCGAAGTTCCGATCGCACTCGGCCTTGACCTCGAACACGGGGACCGACCAGCCGTGCTGGCGGGCCTCGACGAGCTCGTGGTCCCAGTAGGCGCCCTTGACCAGGCGGACCGTGAGCGGCGTGGTCCGCTGCGAGCGCTGCGCCCAGGCCAGCACCTGATCGAGCTGGTCGGGCGAGTCGCGCAGGTATGCCTGGAGCACGAGCCCCGAGGACGGGCCCTCGCGGAACTCGTCGTCTCCCAGGACCTCGAGGACGAGATCGAGCACGGCCTCGCGGGAGTCGAGGGACTCCATGTCGATGTGGATGTGGGCGCCGAGCTCGTGGGCGCGGCGCAGCAGCGGGCGCAGTCGCTGTCCGGCGTCGCGGCGTCCGAGCTCGGGGGCGTCGGGCCGGAGCATCGGCGTCAGGGCTGAGATCTTCACCGATACGTTGGCGCGCGGTAGGGGACCAACGGAGTCGTGCTCAAGCAGCTGCCGCTCCGGCCACTTGGCCGACGCCTTGACCAGCTCCTCGAGCGCCTCCAGGCAGCGCGCGGCGTACCGGTCGGCCTCGCCCACCGTGACCGTTGCCTCACCCAGCAGGTCGACCGTGCTGGCCACGCCATGCTGCCACAGCTCACGCAGGCCTCCCACCGCGTGGGCGGGGCTCTCGGCGACGATGAAGCGATGGGCCATGCGCCTGACCCCCGCCGCGGCGGCCGCGCCGAGCGCGGTGCGCCCGGCCCGGGTGTGGGCGATCTTCATGGCGGCGGTGATCGGCTGCGGAGGCTCGGGAACCTCCTCGAGGAACTCGCGCAGGTGGCTCGCCAGATCGTCCAGCGAGCGGCAGGCCGGGGTCACGTCCACGAACCTGAACAGCGCCGCGCGAAGCTCGCGGTCGCCCGAGGCCATTTCCATGGCGCGGGCGTCGAGGTTCTTCAGCGGGTTCCGCGAGACGCCGGGGAAGGCGGCTGCCAGATCCGCGCCGATCTCGCGAATCGAGCGCTCGAGAGCCTCATCCGCGGGAGCGACCGTGGTCATGCGGGGAGCGCCGCCGCAGGCGTGGCGCGCTCGATCGCCTCCCAGCTCATGTCCGCTGCGCGTAGGCGCTCATCCACTCTCCCGCCTCCGCGCAAGCCGAACAGGCGCTTGGCCAGCAGGAGATAGATGACGACGGCGAGGTTGATGATGAACCCGATCACCTTCAGAGCGGTCAGACGGCTGGTGAGCTCGTAGACCTCGAGAGGAAGCAGAACCGTCGTGGCCAGGAACGTAAGGTACTCGGCCCAGCGCTTGGTCAGCCACAAGCCCACGGCCTCGACCCCCTCGAGCACGCCGTAGGCCAGCAGCGCGAAGCCCACCTCGCGCAGGCGGCCTGACTGCAGCGAGAACAGCTTGTCGAGCTCGCCGGCGATGCCGACGTGCCCCGATTGCTGCACCGGTCCGCCCCCAACCCCCCGCTGCAGCGCCGCGAGCACGCGGTAGAACTCGCCTCGCAGCGAACTCTCGTGAGCCGCCACGAACAGCACGGCGATGCCGAGCACGACGAGCACCACGAAGTGAAACGCCCGGTCGACGGCGATCAGGCGCAGCACGAAGCGGTCGCGCAGCGCCTTTCCGCGCAGCGGGACCACGATCGCTTCCCGGTCGGGAGGATTCTCCCTGACCGGCGCGTCCGGGGGAGCGAGCGCCACCCAGGTGTCGCAGCGCAGGCAGCGGTACCACCGCAATCCATCCTGCACGCGCACGACCATCCGGTCCTCGGGCCGCACCTGAGCGGCGTCGGTGCCGATCAGGTAGTGACCGCGAAACCCACAGGAGATGAGCTCCCAGTCGATCTTCCGCCGGGATCGGCGTTCGATGTCGGTGCCAGGAGCCGGCTGGTGCACCGGAACACCCTAACTGAGGATGTTCACGGCGCGTGCGACGACCAGCCCGACCGTCACCAGCGACGAGACGGCCTGGGATCCCATCAGCCACTTCGCAGTTGCGGTGAGCGGCATCGTGTCCGTGGGGCTGAACGCGGTGGCGTTGGTCAACGACACGTACAGGTAGTCGACCAGCTGGGGGGCCCAATCGGTGGGGGCCCACTTCGGGTCGGTCATCTGGGGGAACAGGAAGTCAGGCGCGCGGTCCTCGGTCAGCCGGCGGGATACGGGGCCGCCACGGTCGATTTCCCAGTACCACAGTCCGAACAGCAGCACGTTGGTGATCCACAGCGCGGACCCGGCCAGGATCAGCGAGTGACCGCTGATCGGTGTGCGATGCACGGGCTGCAGCAGAAAGTGCACGAGCAGCCCGAGCGAGACGAGGTTGACGGCACTGACCACCGCGGTCAGGGCGATCGCGAGCCGGCGGCGGAGCATCGAATGGTGCACTCGCGGGTGCGGCGAGGACATCGAGGACGTGAGCAGCCCGACCAGCAGCGCTCCCTCGAGCGCGGGCAGCAGCCATTGGGGGTGCAGCGGGCTCAGTTTGTCGGGCAGCGTGATGTCGATCACGATCGCCAGCAGGACGACGAACAAGGGCTCCCAGAACGGCAGTCGCTGCTCGATCCGCGCGCGCACGCCCGGCAGACTAGAACGAGCTGCGGCCAGGCTCGATCCAGCTCGGCCCTTCCTGCAGCATCGCCGTGACCTCCTGGGCGCTGACGGGCGGCGAGAAGAAGAAGCCCTGGGCCATTTCGCAGCCGAGGCGCAGGAGCTCGACCGCCTGATGTTCCTGCTCGACCCCCTCGGCCACCACCGACAGCGACAGCGCTCGCGACATGGCCACGATCGCCTCGGTGATCGCGGTGTCGTGCGCCTCCACTCCGAGGCCGTCGATGAACGAGCGGTCGATCTTGAGGATGTCGAGCGGCAGCTGGGGGAGGTAGGAGAGCGACGAGTAGCCCGTGCCGAAGTCGTCGAGCACGAGCCGGACCCCGAGTGCACCGAGGGCCTGGAGAGCCTCGCTGACGGCCTCTGGCTCGCGAAGCATCGCCGTCTCGGTGATCTCCAGGCACAGCGATCCGGGGTCGAGCCCGCTGGCCTGCAGCGCCGCCTGCACGGTGTCGGCCAGTCCGGGCTTGGCCAGCTGGACCGCTGAGAGGTTGACCGACATCTCGAGCGGGCGGGCATCCGGACGGTCGGCGTTCCAGTGGGCGGCCTGGCGGCAGGCCCGTTCGAGCACCCAGCGGCCGATTGGCTCGATCAGCCCGTTCTCCTCGGCCACGGGGATGAACTCCGTGGGCGAGATCAGACCACGCTGGGGGTGGCGCCAGCGCAGCAGCGCCTCGACTCCGAGAATCGAGTGATCCCGCAGCGAGACGAGCGGCTGGTAGTCGAGCCTCAGCTCGCCGCGCTCGATGGCCCGGCGCAGGTCGTTCTCGATCCGCAGGCGCGCCAGCGCCCGGCCGCGCATCGCCTCGTCGAAGACCTCGTAGCGGGCGCGGCCCCGCTCCTTGGCCCGGTACATGGCGGCGTCGGCGTCGCGGATCAGCTCGATCGGCAGCTCGCCGCCGTGCGCGAGCGCGATGCCGACGCTGGCGGTCATGAAGTGCTCGGAGCCGGCGATCACGAACGGGCGGGCGAACAGAGCGGCGACCCGCTCGGCCATCTCGATCGCATCCGACTCGCCTGCGATCTCCTCGAGCAGGATCGCGAACTCGTCGCCGCCCAGGCGAGCGACGGTGTCGGTGGCCCGAACTGCGTGCTTCAGGCGCGGCGCGACGGCGGCCAGCAGCTCGTCGCCCACCTGGTGGCCGAGGCTGTCGTTGACCACCTTGAAATGGTCGAAGTCCAGGAACAGGATCGCCGCCAGGCCCTTACGCCGTCGCAGACGGGCAAGCGCCTGCTCGATGCGGTCCAGGAACAGGACGCGGTTGGGCAGGCCGGTGAGCGGGTCGTGCAGGGCGCGATGCCGGATGTCGTCCTCGATCGCCTGGCGCTCGAGGGCGTCGGCCAGCACGTTGGCGAGCGCCTGGAGGAAGTCGACCTGCTCGGCGCCATAGTCCCGTGCCATGCGCGAAGCCACCGAGAGAACCCCGAACGTCCCATGCGCGCCCTCGATGAGCACGCTCACACCGCTGCGCAGGCGTTGCTCGGGCGGCGGCCGGAGGAACCGCTCCTCGGTCTCCCAATCCTCGACGACGACCGGGACGCGAGTGAGCATCGTGTAGCCGGGCTGGGTGTCGGCGGAGGCCGGCATGCGCTCGCGGCCGATTTCTGGGTCGTCGCCGTGGTAGGCCCGCACGGCGAACACGTCCTCATCGGGGATGTACTGCGCCATCGACGCAAGCTCCGTGCCCAGGAGCGTGGCGGCGACGCTGACCGCCTCCTCGAGCAGATCGCTCGTGCCGGCGCCCTCGAGAGCGTGCTCGCCCAGCTTGGCCACCGCGGCCTGCTGGGCCGCGCGCCGCTCGAGCTCGGCCTCGACCTGCTTTCGATGCGTGATGTCGGTGAGCACGCCGTGCCACAGCTGGTTATCTCCGCCCGAGACCAGCTGAGCCTCATCGCGGAACCAGATCGCGGTTCCATCGCGGTGCAGGAGGCGATACTCCTGGGAGCTCACGCCGACGGCCTTGGCCTCCTCCTCATGAACGCGGGCGCGATCCTCGGGATGCAGGCGAGCGGCCCAGAGCATCGGATCCGCGCACCATTCGGCGGGCGAGTACCCGAGGATCGTCTCGATCTGAGGGCTTACCCAGTGCCATCGACCGGTCTCGCCCCAATCGGCGATATACAGGATGGCGGGTACCCGGTTCAGCAGCTCCGGGATCAGCTGAACGATCTCGGGAGGAGACGGTGGCTCTGAGCTCATCGGCGCCTGCGCTCGAGCATTTCATCCCCCGTATCGGCGTTTTTCCCTTGGTCTCGCACCGGGCTTACTACGGAGTGGCTTCGAACAGCGAGCGCTCTCCGTCGTCCCGCTCCGTAACGAGCCCGTCCTCGATCAGCAGGTCGAGATGACCGAGTACTTCCGAGATCGTCAGATATGCCTGCGTAACCGCAACATTACCCCACATCCTGACCGCGACCTCGTAAGCGCTCAGCGGGCCCTCGGAAACGATCCCGAGGATCTTCTGCGCCCGGCGATCGTGCATGCGCAGCCGCTCCCCGATCAGCGCCACGTGGTCGAGGATCGGCGCGCCGTGACCGGGGAGCACGAGCGTCGCTGGAAGCTCGCGCGTGCGGCGCATCGAGGCGATGTACTCGACCAGCGCACGCGGGCGGGTCCCCGGCGCGGCCGGGTCACCGCTGATGCCCTCGGCGGAGCCGTCGAGCGGACGGGAGATCAGCGGGTTGCTCGAGATATGCGCGAGCAGGTGGTCGCCGCCGAGCAGCATCCCGCGCCGCTCGTCGTAGAACAGCGTGTCAGTGGGGCTGTGGCCAGGGCGGTGGAGCACGCGCAGCGTGCGGTCCCGCAGCTGCAGCGTGTCGCCGTCGCGCAGCGGCCGCGTCACGCTCCCGCTCGAGCCGAAGGCGCGGAAGGCCAGGCCGACCGTGCCGAGCACGGTCGCCAGATCGGGCGGGACGCCGTGGCGTCGCATGACCGCCTGTGAGAAGGCGTCGTCGGCGGTCGCCGAAGCCCGGAAGTCGGCGAGGTAGGGACGCAGCAGGTCGAGCGCGGCGACCTCGGCGCCGGAGCGCCGGGCGACGATCTCGAGCAGGCCCAGATGGTCCATGTGCTGATGGGTGATCACGATCAGCTCGAGGTCCTCGATCCGTCGGCCGTGGTCGCGCAGCGAGCTCTCGAGCTCGTCGAGCGACTTACCGGAGTTCGGGCCGGTGTCGACGAGCGTCAGCGGGTCGTCGTCGATCAGATAGCAGTTGATCCGCCCGACCAGGAAAGGGGTCGGCACGGCCAGCGTGTAGATGCCCACGCGCGCGGCGAACGGTCCGCCTGCGGCCTCGGGCTCGATCGTCACGAGCGGATGACCGCGAGCACCTCGTCGCGACGGCGCTCCATGTCCTCCCGGGAGCGCAGCGACTCCAGGCACAGGCGCAGCAGCGGTTCGGTGTTCGAGGGGCGCACGTTGAAGTGCCAGTCGTCGTACTCGACCGAGAGCCCGTCGAGCTGATACTGGCGACCGTCCCGGTAGCGCGCGGCGAGCTCCTGCATCTTGCCCTGTTGGTCGGCGACCTCGGAGTTGATCTCCCCCGAGATGAAGTAGTGGGAGCGGTAGGGCTCGAGCAGCTCGGACATCCGAGCGGTCCGCGTGGAGAGCAGCTCGAGGATCAGCAGCGCCGGAATCGTCCCCGAGTCCGCGCAGTAGAAGTCGTGGAAGTAGTAGTGGCCTGAGACCTCGCCGCCGAAGACGCCGCCCTCCTCCCGCATCCGGGTCTTGAAGAACGCGTGGCCCACGCGGTTCATGAGCGCCTTGCCGCCGTGACGCTCGACGGTGTCGGCCACCGCGTGGCTGGCGCGGACGTCATAGAGGATCGTGGCGCCGGGATGCTTCTCGATCATCGACTCGGCCAGCAACGCGGTCAGGAAGTCCCCGTCGACGAACTCGCCGCGCTCATCGATGAAGAAGCAGCGGTCGGCGTCGCCGTCCCAGGCGATGCCCAGGTCGGCACCACGCTGGACGACCTCGCGCATGATGAACTCGCGGTTCTCCGCAAGCAGCGGGTTCGGCTCGTGGTCGGGGAAGTTCCCGTCAGGCGTCCAGTAGGCGGTCTCGAGCTCGAGTCCCAGCTGTTCGAGCAGCGGGCCGACCATCGGGCCGGCCATGCCGTTGCCGCCGTCGACGACGACCCGCAGCGGCCTGACCGCCGCCGGATCGATGAACTCGAGCGCGGCGCGCTGGAACTCCTCGTAGATCTCCACGGACTCGATGCTGCCGCCGTGTGGAGCCTCCGCGAGGCCGTGCTCGAGCTTGCGGGCGATGTCGCCGATGCCGGCGTCGCCCGAGAGCGCGACCGCTCCGCGCTTGACGAGCTTGGCGCCGGTGTAGCGCTTGGGGTTGTGCGACGCGGTGCACATCAGTCCCCCGTCGAGGTCGCGCGAGCCGACGAGGAAGTAGAGCATCTCGGTCCCCACCTGCCCGGCGTCTAGCACGTGGGCGCCCTCGGCCTGCATGCCCTCGGCGTAGCGGTCTGCCAGCTCGGGGGCGCTGAGGCGCATGTCGCGGCCGAGGCCGAGGCGCAGCTCGTGGGTGGATTTGCCCTCGAGCTCGGCGATCACCTGCGCGTACGCCCGGCCGATCTCATATGCGATCCCGGTGTCGATGTCCTCGCCGTAGACGCCGCGGATGTCGTAGGCCTTGAAGATCTCGGGCTTGGGGGCGACGCTCATGGGCGCCGGATGCTACCCCGGCTCGAACTAGACTTCCTTCGCAATGTCAGGTCATTCCAAGTGGCACTCGATCAAGCACAAGAAGGCCGTCGTCGACGCTCGGCGCGGACAGCACTTCACCAAGCTCGCCCGCGCGATCACCGTGGCCGCGCGGGAGGGCGGCGGAGATCCGGAGGGCAATCCCGCCCTCGCGCTGGCGATCCAGAAGGCCCGGGACGCCTCGATGCCGAAGGACAACATCGAGCGCGCGATTGGCAAGGGCACCGGCGAGGGCGTCGACACCGAGAACATCGAGACCGTCCTCTACGAGGGCTACGGCCCCGGCGGGGTGGCCCTGCTCGTCGAGGCCCTCACCGACAATCGCAACCGCACCGGCGCCGACGTCCGCCACGCCTTCAACAAGCACGGCGGCAGCCTCGGCGAGCCCGGCTCCGTGGCCTACCTGTTCGACAAGTGCGGGGTGATCGTCGTCGACGCCTCGCGCTACGACGAGGACGACCTGATCGTTGCCATCGACGCCGGCGCCCAGGACATCGCGCTCGACGAGGACGTCTACGAGGTGATCACCGAGCCCGCAGACCTCGTGCCGGTCCGCGACGCGCTGCGCGACGGCGGGATCGAGTTCGAATCAGCCGAGCTCACGCAGCGCCCGAAGAGCCGGGTCCCGGTCGGCGAGGCCGACGCCCCCAAGCTGATGAAGCTGATCGACGCTCTGGAGGACTCCGACGACGTCGGTGCAGTCCACGCGAACTTCGACGTCGACGCCGCGGTGCTCGAGAAGATCGCCTCGTAGCGCCCTCGCTTACGCTCGCCCGCTACCCTCCGCGACTCGATGAAGCGCCCGATCTCCATCTGCCTGGCCGCGGTTGCCTGCGCCGTGGCGCTGGCCGCCTGCGGGAGCTCCAAGGCCTCCGGGGTGCAGCAGGCGCCGTCGGCGGGCCTGACCCAGGCGGCGATCCCGGCCCCGATCAAGCCGCCGCCGGACCTGGCCACCAAGCCCACCGTGACAGTGCCGAGCGGAGCTCCGCCGACGAAGCTGGTGACCAAAGACCTGATCACGGGAACGGGCAAGACCGCCTCGGCCGGCCAGTCGATCACCGTCAACTACGTCGGCGTGCTCTATAAGACCGGCAAGGAGTTCGACTCCTCCTGGAAGACGGGCCAGCCGTTCACGACCACCCTCAGCGCGTCGAGCGTGATCCCGGGCTGGGTGCAGGGCATCGCCGGGATGAAGGTCGGTGGTCGGCGCGAGCTGATCATTCCACCGTCGCTGGGCTACGGGGCGGCCGGGAGCCCGCCGACGATCCCGCCGAACTCGACGCTGATCTTCGTCGTCGACCTGCTCTCGGTCTCGTAAGAATCTCTGAAGCCGCCTTTAGGCGCTGCTAGCGTCGGCCGAAGAAGCTTTCGGGGCTGTCCACGAGACTCGGGGACATCACGGGCTCACACACGACAAAGGAGCTCCGCGCATGATCGCGGTTGAGCGCGTCACCAAGCGCTACGGGGAGAAGGTCGCTGTCGACGACCTCACCTTCACCGTCAAGCCGGGAATCGTCACCGGCTTCCTCGGGCCCAACGGCGCGGGCAAGTCGACGACGATGCGGGTGATCCTTGGCCTGGACCGGCCGAACGCGGGCCATGCCACGGTCAACGGCAAGGCCTATCGCGAGCTGCAGGCTCCATTGCACGAGATCGGCGCGATGCTCGAGGCCCGCGCGATCCACACCGGGCGCTCTGCCTACCACCACCTGATGGCGATGGCCCAGACCCACGGCATCGGGCGCGCACGCGTGCTCGAGGTCCTCGAGCTCGTCGGCCTGACCGAGGTCGCGCGCAAGCGGGCGGGTGGCTTCTCGCTCGGCATGGGCCAGCGGCTCGGGATCGCCTCGGCCCTGCTCGGAGACCCCGCGACGTTGATTCTCGACGAGCCGGCCAATGGCCTGGATCCCGAGGGCATTCGCTGGATCCGCAACCTTCTGAAGGGTCTCGCCGCCGAGGGGCGCACGGTGTTCGTCTCCTCGCACCTCATGGCCGAGATGTCACAGACCGCCGAGCATCTGATCGTCATCGGGCGCGGACGCATGATCGCCGACACCTCGGTCGCAGACTTCGTGGCCACGGCATCCCACGGAGCCGCGGTCCTCGTCCGCTCTCCGCAGGCCACCGAGCTGCGCGAGGAGCTGACCGGCCCGGATGTGACGGTCACCAGCCGCGAACCGGGTCTGCTCGAGGTGTTCGGCCTCACCAGTGCCCAGGTCGGCGAAGCCGCCGCCCGGGCCGGGATCGTCCTGCACGAACTGATCGCCCAGCGGGCCTCGCTCGAAGAGGCGTTCATGCAGATGACCGGGGGCGAGGTCGAGTATCACGCCGGCACCGTTGGTGCCGACGAGCGCGAGCAGGTAAAGGAGATGGCATGAGCGCGATCGCATCCGCACCCCCTGCGCGCACGGGCCGGGTGACCCAGCTTGGCGTCCTGCGCTCCGAGTGGACGAAGCTCTGGACGCTTCGTTCCACCCGCTGGTCGATGCTCGTCGCCTTCGTGGCGATGGCCGGCCTCGGCCCGCTGATCGCCGCTATCCAAATGGGCCGCTGGGATCAGCTCCAGGCGCATGACCGCTTCACCTACGACGCCGTCAACACCGGCGTCGGCGGCTGGCACCTCGCACAGCTGGCGATCGGTGTGCTCGGCGTCCTCGTCATCTCCGGCGAGTACACGACCGGGATGATCCGCTCGAGCCTGATGGCGGCGCCCAAGCGCCTGCCCGTCCTGTGGGCGAAGCTGGGAGTGTTCGCAGCCGTCACGTTCGTCGTCATGCTCGTGGCCTCGCTGATCTCGTTCTTCGGGGTGCAGGCGATCGTGACCCAGCACCACGTACAGCGCTCGCTGGGCGACCCAGGCGCGCTGCGCACCGTGATCGGGGTGGCGCTGTTCCTGACTGTGCTGAGCGTCCTGTGTGTGGGCCTCGGCACGATGCTCCGTAACACCGCTGGCGGCATCGCCTCCTTCGTGGGCCTGCTGTTCGTCCTGCCTGGGATCAGCGCGATCCTGCCCAGCAGCGTCAACGACTCGATCTCGCCCTATCTGCCGCTGAACGCCGGCACGACTGTCGCATCGCACACCTTCGACAACCCGCATCACCTCTCCACCTGGGGAGGATTCGCGATGTTCTGCCTCTACGCGGCGATTGCCGTGGCGGGGGCGGCGGTGGTGCTGCTGCGCAAAGACGCCTGAGCTGATCCGCGTGCGCCGGCTCACGCCCGGCGCCGGCGCGCGCGGTGAAGCGGCACCGGCTCCTTGACGCCCTTCAGCCGGTGGCGCCCGGCGAACGACCAGTCGAATTCCTCACTGGCGCTGTCCCGAACCTCCTGCGTGCAGAGCACGCTGTCGGGCCGGGCGAGGCCGGTCACGCGGCTGGCAACGTTGACCGAGTGCCCGTAGAAGTCTCCGGCTCGAAGGAGCGCCGGACCACTGGCGATTCCCGCCCGGAGGCTTGGCATGTCGTCCTCGCGCACCGCCTCCACCAGGTTCAGGGCGACCGCGACGAGAGGTCCGGGCTCGGGGCTGACGAACATGGCAGCGTCCCCGATCGTCTTGATCAGCCGAACGGGTGGCTCGGTGAGTTCGTTGGCCACCTCGGCCAGCCTCCGCGCCAGGCCCCCAAGCTCCTGGGGGTCCACCTGGACGCCCATGCGCGTGAAGCCGACCAGGTCGGCGAAGCAGACCGTCAACTCCTGGGCGTCCGGCACGAAGCCGGCTTCGAGCTCGGCCCGGCCGAGAACGGCGCGCCGGACGGCCTCGCGCAGATGTGCGGCGTAGGCGGCGGTGAGCACGGGTTCCATGGCGGGCGCCAGAGCCTTCGCGAGCTCGGCGAAGCGCATGGCCACGTCGTGCTCGTTCTCGCCGGGCGCCAGGAAGCTCTCCACGAAGGTCGAGGAGGTGGTGGTGGCCAGGCGGCTCATCGACTCGCCCAGCACCCGAGTCATCTCGGCGATCGCGCTCTCGTTCAGCCCGGCGTCGAGGAACAGGCGAGTCGAGTTGGCCATCGCCACGTCCTCCTCGCCGAACACGGGATCGTCCGGGCCGACCTCCGACAGCCCGAGCATTCGCCGGAGCCGAATCAGCACGTGCGCGGGCAGGCCCGTGCGCTGCTCGATCTCCGAAGCCGTGAAGCAGGCTCCGAGAGCGCGCTCCACGGGCAGCAGGACCAGCCGATCCTCGGCCGCCGCACGCTTTAGATCATCGAGCTCGTAGCCGTCGGCGACCAGCTTCTCGAGCAGGCGCCGGCGCGCGTCGCGCTGCTCGCCCTCGAGCCCGTCGAGCAGACCTGAGGCCTCGAAGTCCACCCGGACATCCTCGCGTATGAGCCGGTTCTCAGGGGTCGATCGGCTACCATCGACCGCCCTCGCGGTGCCTTCGCGGCCAGCTTGCGCTCGCCCGGCCGCGGCGCCCTCCACGTCCCGACCCAAGCCCTCCACGTCACATGCTCTCGATCTTGATGCCGGTCTACAACGAGCGTGAGCGCGTTGAACGCGCGATCGCCGAGGTGCTCCGCACCGAACTGCCCTCCGAATTCGAGCTCATCATCGTCGATGACGGATCGACCGACGGGACGCGCGAGATCCTGCGCTCCGGCGACTGGGACGGACGGGTGCGGCTGTTCGAGCACGCCGAGAACCAGGGCAAGGGCGCGGCAGTGCAGACCGCGCTGCACGAGGCCCGAGGTGAGTTCGCGGCCATCTTCGACGCCGACCTCGAGTACGACCCGGCCGATCTCGGAGTTCTCATGCCGCCGCTGATCGACGGGCGCACGAACGCCTGCTTCGGCGTGCGAGCCTTCGATGGCTACACCAGCCACTCGTTCCTGTTCGTGCTCGGTAACAAGGGCGTCACGCTGGCGTGCAACGTGCTGTTCAACGTGTACCTGCACGACATCATGACCTGCCACAAGATGATCCGGACCGACCTCTTCCGCAGCCTTCCGTTGCGCGAGGCCGGGTTCGCCATCGAGCCCGAGATCACAGCCCGCCTGGTTCAGCGCCGCGAGCGGATCTTCGAGGTGCCGGTGCACTACCACGCCCGCGCCACGGACGAGGGCAAGAAGCTGACCGCCGTTGACGGCTTCCGGGTGCTGCGCACTCTGCTGCGCTGCAGGTTCTCGACCGCGTGATGGCGCTCCAGACCGCAGCCCGAAGCCCCGGGCGGGGTCTCGCTGGCGGTCTGAGCCCTGCCCGGCGCGAGTGGCCACCCCGCTCGTTGGTCCTCATCGTGGGCGCGTGCGTCGGATTGGCGGCGCTGTCGGCGGCGCTGCTGCCGACGGTGCCGAGCTACGACCCCTGGTCGTGGATCGTGTGGGGCCGGGAGGTGTTCGACCCCCATCTGAGCTTCGCGGTCAGCGGGGGCCCGTCGTGGAAGCCCCTGCCCGTGTGCTTCACGGCGGTGTTCGGGCTGTTCGGCGGTGCGGCGCCGACCCTGTGGGTGATCACCGCGCGCGCCGGCGGGCTGCTGGCGGTGGTGGCCGCCTACCGCCTGGGGGGGCTGCTGGCGGGTCGCCTCGGGACGCACGGGTGGGCTGCTGTGGTGGCGGGCGTGATCTCCGCTCTCGGGGTCGCGCTGACCAACCAGTTCTTCTACTACATGTTCCGGGGCACCTCGGAACCGATGCTCGTTGCGGCGTCTCTGTGGGCTGTGGACCGGCATCTGGCCGGCCGGCGGGGCTCGACGTTCGTGCTGCTCGTCGCCGCGTCGCTGATCCGCCCCGAGGCCTGGCCGTTCCTGCTCGGCTACGGGGTCTGGGTGTGGCGCCGCGAGCCCGCGCTTCGCGGGCTGGTTCTCGTCGGCTGGCTGTCGGTGCCGTTCTTCTGGTTCGTGCCGCCCTGGGTGGGCTCGGGCCAGCCCTTCCTCGCCGCCTCGCACGCGAAGTCCTACAACGGCCACCTGGGCTCGAACCCGTTCGCCACCGTGATGAGGCGCGGGGCCACGCTCCAGATCGTGCCGGCGCTGATCGCCGGTCTGATCGCGGTCGCCTTGGCGTGGTGGCGCGATCGCGATCGCATCGTGCTCGGGCTGTTCGGCGCAGTTGTCGGCTGGTGGGTGCTGGTCGTGGGGATGACGCTCGACGGCTACCCGGGGCTGGATCGCTTCTTCCTGCCCGCCGCGGCTCTGACCTGTGCACTGGCTGGGGCGGGGGTGGTTGCGCTCGCCTCGCTGGCGCCGCGGTGGATCGCGCCGGTGGTGGTCGTGGCGGTGCTCGGGGTGTCGGCGCCGTTCGCAGCCGGCCGGGTGTCGACCGGCTGGAAGCAACGCGGGATCGCCGCCCAGGCGGTCACGCGCCTGAATCAGCTCACGGCCGCCGTCGCCGCGGTCGGAGGGCACCGCGGCGTGTTTCCGTGCTCGTCCAGCTTCTCGGCCGTCAACCACGGCGTCCAGACCGCGCTGGCCTGGAAGCTGCACGTCACGCTGGGCCGCGTGGGCACCTCGATGCGCCACCAGGGCGTGATGTTCGTGGGACCCTGGGACACGATCGACGGCCAGCCGGCCCCGATCTCGCACCGCCTGACCCAGTCCGTGCTGATCGCGCGGGTCGGCGCCTGGCGCGTGTATCGGGTGACCGCCTCGGGCGCCGACACCCGCTGCGTCGGGCGCTGAGCGCCCGCCTTGGCGCGCGGCCAGGCGCGCCGACCCCGATCTCGCACCGCCTGAGCCAGTCCGTGCTGATCGCGCGGGTCGGCGCCTGGCGCGTGTACCGGGTGACCGCTACGGGCGCCGACACCCGCTGCGTCGGGCGTTGAGCGCCCGCCTTGGCGCGCGGCCAGGCGCGCCGACCCCCGCGGCCGGTTGGGGGTCGCCGCGTATACCCGCGCATGGCGCGGCTCACCGCGCCCACCTGGGTGAAGGGGCGAGGGTGGGCGCGTCCTGCCGCGCTCTGGCACGCCGGGCTGGCACGTCGGTCTGGCACGCCGGGCTGGCACGCCGGGCTGGCACGCCGGGCTGGCACGCCGGCGAACACAGGCGCGCCCACCCCCAGCTTGAACCCGGGGTGCGCACGTCTGGGTGCGTCTGGCGAACATGGACGCGCGGACCCTGCGGTGGGCGCCAGGGGTGCGCGCGCCTGCGTCCACCGCGGGGCCGGCCCACACGCGAGGGAGGCGTCCGGGCCGCCACGCAGAATGGTGCTCCATGGTCGTCCTCGGCATCGATCCCGGCACCGCCAGCACCGGCTTCGGAGTGGTGGCCGGCGAGGGTTCCCGTCTGCGGGCGCTCGAGCACGGCGTGATCTCGACGCCCGCAGGGCTCCCGCTCGAGCGCCGTCTGGCCGATATCCATGCTTCGGTGTGCGCCCTGCTCGAGCGCCACGGCGCCGACGCGCTGGCCATCGAGGAGCTCTACTTCGGGGTCAATGTCCGCACTGCCTTCGCCGTCGGCCAGGCCCGCGGTGTCGTCCTGCTGGCCGCCGGCCAGCGCGGTGTCCCGGCACGCTCCTACACCCCCCAGCAGGTCAAGAGCGCGGTCTGCGGGCAGGGACGTGCGGCCAAGGACCAGGTCGGGCGGATGGTCGCCCGCCTGCTCGGTCTTCACGAGGAGCCCAGGCCCGACCACGCCGCCGACGCGCTGGCCGTGGCCGTGTGCGACCTGAACCGGGCCCCGCTGTCCCGGGCGCTGGCCGAGGCGCTCGGATGATCGCGCTCGTCTCGGGCACCGTAGCCGTGCGCCGGGCCGACCACGTGGTCGTCGACTGCGGCGGTGTCGGCTACCGGCTGTCGGTCTCGAGCGAGACTCTCCGTCGCGTGCCGTCGGTGGGGGAGCAGGTGATGCTCCACGCGCACATGGTCGTGCGTGAGGACGCGCTCTCGCTCTACGGGTTCGCAAGCGAGCAGGAGCGCGAGCTCTTCCTGATGCTGCTCGGCGTGCAGTCGGTGGGGCCGAAGGTCGCCCTCGCGGTCCTGTCGGCCGCTCCACCGCGCGAGCTCCTGCGCGCCCTGGCCGCCGGGGACGCGCACCGGCTTCAGGCCGTGCCGGGGATCGGAAAGCGCACAGCCGAGCGGATCATCGTCGAGCTGCGCGAGAAGGTCGGCGTGGAGCTGCCAGAGCGGGCGATCTCGGTCACCCGCAGCGACGACCCGCGCACGCTGGCCCGCGACGGGCTGCTCGGCCTCGGCTACAGCGCCACCGAGGTCGACGAGCTGCTCGACGGGGCCGACGGGGACTCGCCCGAGGACCTGATCGCCTACGCGCTGAAGGCGGCCCGGTCGTGAGCTCGCTCGAGAACCTGATCGCCTACGCGCTGAAGGCGGCCCGGTCGTGAGCTCGCTCGAGGACCGCATCTACGTGCCCGACGAGCTCCCCGAGGACGAGTTCGACCGCTCGCTGCGCCCGCGCCGACTGGAGGACTTCGTCGGACAGGAGGCGGTCAAGGACCAGCTGGCGGTGTCGATCGCCGCCGCGGCAGCGCGGGGCGAGGCGCTCGACCACGTGCTGCTGGCCGGACCGCCGGGGCTGGGGAAGACGTCACTGGCCCAGATCGTTGCCGCGGAGCTGGGCGTGGCGTTCGTTCAGACGGCCGGCCCGGCGCTCGAGCGCAAGGCCGACATCGCCGCCTTCCTGACCTCGCTCGAGCCCCGGGCGGTGTTCTTCGTGGATGAGATCCACCGGCTGCCGCGGGCGATCGAGGAGACCTTCTATCCGGCGATGGAGGACGGCTGCCTGCCGATCACGGTCGGCCAGGGGGCGGGCGCGCGCGTGGTCACGCTCGATCTGCCGCCGTTCACGCTGATCGGCGCCACCACCCGGGCCGGCCTCCTGACAACCCCCTTGCACGACCGCTTCGGCATCCAGCATCGCCTCGAGCACTACGACGCCGATCACCTGGCGACGATCGTGCGGCGCTCCGCGCGGCTGCTGGGCGTGGCCATCGAGGACGAGGGGGCGCGGGCCGTCGCCGGCCGCAGCCGTGGGACGCCACGCGTGGCCAACCGCCTGCTCAAGCGCGTGCGCGACTACGCGCAGGTGCGCGGTGGCGGGGTGGTCACGGCCGAGATCGCGGAGGCGGCGCTCGACCTGCTGCAGGTCGACCACGAGGGACTCGACCGCCTGGACCGGGAGATCCTGCGCGCGATCTGCGAGAAGTTCGCCGGCGGGCCCGTCGGACTCTCGACGCTGGCCGTGGCCGTGGGGGAGGAGAAGGACACGATCGAGGATGTCTATGAGCCCTATCTGCTCCAGCGCGGGCTGCTCGAGCGCACCCCGCGCGGGCGCGTCGCGACCCGCCGCGCCTTCCGCCATCTCGGGCTCGAGGCGCCGGGACCTCCGACACTTCTGTAGCTCTTCATTTGGCGTGGCTATCCTCCCGCGCGGATGAGCCGCGAGCACTACTTCATCTGCCCCCACTGCGGCCACCGCTCGATGGCCACCGACCGGAACGCCGGTTTCCGGCGAGAGTCCCGCGGCTGCGAGAAGTGCGGCTTCGCTTACCTGTTCGAGCTGCTCGACGACTACTACCCCGCGCCCAACGCCGCCTTCTTCGCCTGCGACCGCGAGGCACGGATCGTGGATTGCGGCCGCGGGTCCTTCGAGCTCACCGGGCTGAAGACCGAGCAGGTGATCGGCCGGCCCATCACCGAGGTGCTCGGACTGCGGTTCGACGATGGCACCGACCACGTGGCGACCGCGCTGGAGTGGGAGGTTCGCGTCAAGGGCAAGCCGGTCGCGGTCCATGCCGAGCGGGACCTGCCGGCCCGGGCGGTGGCCGACATCTTCCCTGCCTACGACGATGAGGAGGGCGGCCTGCTCGTGGTGCTCACACCGAGTAACAACCACCACTGAGGCCCGTCTAACCGCAACCTCACGCGGCCCGCTCTAGCATCCAACCCAAGCGATGACCGACCGCCAGCGCAACGGCTTCATCCTGCTGCTCGTCCTCGGGCTGCTCGTCGTGTCCGGGGTGATCATGACCCAGGACAAGACCCGGCTCGGGCTTGACCTGAAGGGCGGCGTCGAGCTCACCTACCAGGCTGAGCCGACCGTGCAGACGCCGAAGGTGACGCCGGACGCGCTTCAGCACGCGGTCGACATCATGCGCTCGCGCGTCGACCAGATCGGCGTATCCGAGCCTGACATCCGCACCTCCGGCGGCAGCATCGTCGCCGCGCTCCCCGACGTCCAGGACATCAGCCGCGCCGAGCGGATCGTGGGCACGACCGCTCAGATGGCCTTCTACGACTGGGAGGCCAACCTGATCATCCCGGGCAGCAAACCGCTGATCACGGTCGCCCAGGGGCTGAAGACCCAGGATCAGACGGCGATCGAGATGAGCCAGGGCTCGGGCGCGCCGGGGGCCGGCAGCCAGTCGCTCTACGACGCGGTCAAGCTGGCCTCCCAGCAGCCACCCCAGGCCTCGTCGGACAACTCCCATACCTTGCCGATCTACTACCTGTTCGGGACCCCCGGCAGCCCGGCCTGCGCGGCCGCGGCCAAGTTCTACGGCGTACCGAACGTCGTCGGCGCCCACTGCCTGCTCTCGGGACCCGACGACAACACGACCGATCTCTACACGGGCCTGCCGACCGGCGTCACCAAGGCCGAGGCTCAGAGCTCGGGTCAGGTCCTGGCCGTGCCGCGCGGAACGGTCGTGCTCCAGGCTGCGAACGCGAGCGCCACCAAAAAGGTCTCGTTCGAGGACCCGAGCGCTCAGTTCTACGTGCTCCACGACCACGTGGCCCTGTTCGGCAACGAGATCTCGAACCCGCAGCAGAGCACGGACCCGAACACCGGCGAGCCGGACGTCACCTTCGGCTTCAACGGGAAGGGCAAGAACGAGTTCCAGAAGATCACCGCGGCGATCGCACTTCGCGGCGAGCTGGTCAGCACCGGCACCACTCAGCTCAAGCAGCACTTCGCGGTGGCGCTCGACAACCAGCTCGTGACCGTCCCGCTGATCGACTACAAGCTCTACCCAGACGGGATCCCCGGCGACACCGGCGCCGACATCACCGGCGGCTTCACGATCCAGCAGGCGCAGGACCTGGCCACACAGCTGCGCCTAGGCGCCCTGCCGGTGAAGCTCAAGCTGATCTCCTCGTCGCAGGTCTCGGCCACGCTCGGCAAGCAGGCACTGAACCAGGGCCTGCTCGCGGGCCTCGCGGGCCTACTCATCGTGGTCATCTTCCTGCTCGTCTACTACCGCGTGCTGGGCGCGATCGCCACTGTCGGGCTGATCGTGTACGGCGCCTACTTCTACGCGCTGATCAAGCTCATCCCGATCACGCTCACGCTGCCGGGCATCGCGGGGCTGATCCTGACGATCGGCGTGGCCGCCGACGCCAACATCGTGATCTTCGAGCGTGTCAAGGAGGAGATCCGGGCGGGCCGCTCGATCCGCCAGGGCATCGCCATCGGCTATCGGAAGGGCCTGACCGCGATCATCGACGCGAACGTGGTGACAATCATCACCGCTTTCATCCTGTTCGTTCTCGCGACGGCCGACGTCCAGGGCTTCGCGTTCACGCTCGGGATCGGCACCTTCGTCTCCCTGTTCACGGCCGTGATGGCGACGCAGGCGATCCTCACGAGCATGGGCAGCTCGCGGCTCATCGCGAGCCCGAGCGCGCTCGGCGCGGGTGGCAAGAAGCGCGTCTGGCGCTTCGACTTCATGGGCGCCTCGCGCTACTTCTTCTCGATGTCGGGCGTGATCCTGCTCGTCGGGGCGCTGGCCATCGGCGGGCGCGGCCTGAACCTGGGCATCGACTTCACCTCGGGCACACGGGTGACGCTGGGCCTCCAGCATGCCGCGACCGAGGCGCAGGTGCGCTCGATCGTGAGCGCCGCTGGCGGCACCGACGCGATCATCCAGAGGGTGAGCGGCGATCCGACGCTGGGTCCCTACGGGTTCCAGATCGAGTCCAAGAAGCTTCAGCCCTCGAGCGTCACCCAGGTCCGCACGAACCTCGACACCCGCTTCGGTCTGCGGGCGAACACCACCGGTGGCCAGGACTTCAGCTTCTCGTCCGTCGGCCCGTCGTTCGGCAAGACCGTCGCTAACAGCGCCCTGGTCGCGATCATCGCCTCGCTGGTCGTGATCTCGGTCTACGTGGCGCTGCGGTTCGAATGGAAGTTCGCCGTGCCAGTCCTTATCGCGCTGATGCACGACCTGCTGATCACCAGCGGCGTGTACTCGCTCACCGGCCGGGAGGTGACGACAGCGACTGTGGCCGCGCTGCTGACCATCTTGGGCTACTCGCTCTACGACACGATCATCGTGTTCGACCGCGTGCGCGAGAACATCCCACGCATGCCGCGGGCTGCGTTCTCGCAGATCGTGAACCGGTCGATGTCCGAGGTGCTGACGCGGTCGCTGGCGACGACCTCGTGCACGCTGCTGCCGATCCTGTCGCTGCTGCTGTTCGGCGGTTCGACGCTGCAGGACTTCGCGTTCGCGCTGCTGATCGGCGTGGCCTCGGGCGCATACTCGTCGATCTTCATCGCTTCGCCGGTGCTGACGCACTGGAAGGAGCGCGAGGCCGGATTCCGCCACCGCCGCGAGCGGATCGAGGAGGAGTTCGGGCACGTGCCGGCGTACGCCTCGGCCGCGGCCGACATCGAGCCCGAGGCCCGGCGCCCGCGCCGCGCCGGGCGTCTGACCGCCCCCGAGCCCGAAGGCGTCTCTGCGGCCGAGTTCGAGCAGATGAAGCGCGAGCTCGGGCTCGAGGAGGAGCGGCGGGCTGCCCGCCAGACCTCCACGCTGACCAAGCGCCTCTCGCACTCTCCCGAGGCCGAGGCTCCCCAGCGCGACCAGACGGCCGATGGCGGCGATGGCGCCGCACGCGAGGTCACCCCCGCGCCGGACATCGCCGAGAACGAGGGCGTTGCGCCCACGGCGCCGTCCAAGCGTTCGCCCAAGGGCCGTAACCGCCGTCACGGGAGGCGTCGCTGATGGGCCTGCTCGCCTGGGTATGCATGGGTCTCGCCCTCTGGCACTTCACGATCTGGCTGCCCGACCGCCACTGGGGCGGGATCGTGGGCGCCTTCCTCGGGGCGCTGATCGGAGCGGCCCTGTTCGGCTGGGTCGTAAACGGCCTCCACATCCCGGGGCGACACGCCACCACGGTCGGGACCGCGCTCGAGGCGATCCCAGGCGCCCTGATCGGGATGGCGATCGTGTACTTCGTGGGCATGCGCCGCGAACAGCCCGAGGCCTAGTCCGGCGCGGGGTCTGGCCGGGGTTGCGGTCTGCCCCGGTCACGGGCCTCGTTCGCGGTCGCGGCCTGGCCGGGGTCGCGGTCTGCCCGGGGTCGCGGTCTGCCCGGGGTCGCGGTCTCCCCGGCCGCGCGGCCTAACCCCGCACGCCGCCTTCCCAGGCCCTCCCGGCCCCGAAAAAGTGCAAATCGGGTCGCGCGCTCCGACGATTTGCACCTTTTGTGCCCTGAGAGCACGGAACGTGAGAACCGATCCGGGTCGCTGACAGGTTTGCGCGTTTTTCATCGGGGAGTGAGGCCGCGGGGTTGGAGCCGCCCACCTGGGCCGCGGGGTTGGGGCCGCTGACCTGGGCCGCGGGGTTGGGGCCGCCGACCTGGGCCGCGGGGTTGGGGCCGCCGACCTGGGTCGCGGGCCCGGGGTCGCGGAGGGCGGGTCGCTCCGGCGGGCCGCGCGGCGGGGGAACCAGCGCGCGGCGGGGGAACCACAGCGCGCGGCGGGGGAACCACAGCGCGGGGCGGGCCCCAGGGCGAGGCCGCTCCCGGACGCGTGCCGGCGGTTTTCCGTCGGGAGCGGGCCATACGCTGCCGCCATGGCCCAGGCCGCCCTCGCGTTAGCCGAACCACTTCCCGACGCGCCCGCTCTCGAGCTTGTCCACGCCTCGGCGAAGCGCCGGGCACTGCCGCGTCTCGAGCTCCCGGCATATGACCTGCGAGACGCGCTGAACCTTCGCCGCGAGCTGGGCATCAGCCACGTGCTTGCCCAGGTGCTGGCCCGCCGAGGCCTGGCGGATCCCGCCGCGGCGCGCGACTTCCTGCATCCGAGCGAGCGCCACGACCCGAGCCGCTTTGCCGGGATCGAGGGCGCGGTCGCCGTCATCGAGCGCCACATCAAGGCCGGGACGCGCATCACCGTGCACGGCGACTACGACGTCGACGGTGTGTGCGCCACCACCGTGCTCGTCCGTGCCCTGCGAGCCCTGGGGGCCAACGTCGGCTGGTTCCTGCCCGCCCGCATCGACGACGGCTACGGGCTCTCGCTCGACACGGTCCGTCGCCTGGCCCAGCGCGGGACCGAGCTGCTCGTGACCGTCGACTGCGCGATCACGGCAACGCAAGAGGTCCAGGCGGCGCGCGACCTCGGGCTCGAGGTGGTCGTCACCGACCACCACGCTCCCCGCCCCGACGGGCGCCTACCGCCCTGCCCGATCGTGCACCCGGCCGTGTGCGGCTATCCGTGCGAGAGCCTGTGCGGGACCGCCGTGGCCCATAAGCTGGCCGAGGCCCTCGGGGCGCCCACAGTCGCCGACGACCTCGAGCTCGTGGCGCTGGCCACGGTCGCCGATCTGATGCCGCTGCAGGGCGAGAACCGCCGGCTCGTCCGCGAGGGCCTGCACGCGCTGGCCAACACCGCCCGCCCCGGCCTGCGCGCGCTGATGGAGGTCTCGCGCTGTGACCCGAGCGAGCTCGACACGCACGCGCTGGGGTTTCGCCTGGCCCCGCGGATCAACGCCGCCGGCCGGCTGCGCCGGGCGGATTCCGGCGTGGAGCTGCTCCTCACGGAGGATCCCCGGCGGGCGGCTGAGATCGCCGCCGAGCTCGACGCGATCAACACGGAGCGCCGTGCCGTCGAGCAGCGGATCACCTGGGAGGCTGAGGCCCAAGTCGCCGAGCTGGGCGAGCGCTTCGGGTACGTGCTCGCCTCAGAGGACTGGCACCCCGGCGTGATCGGGATCGTGGCCTCGCGGATCGTCGAGCGCCATCACCGCCCGACCCTGCTCGTGGCGCTGGACGGCGAGCTCGGCACCGGCTCGGGGCGGAGCATCCCCGGCTTCGACCTGCTCGGGGCGCTGCAATCTGCCGCCGGCCATCTCGACCGTTACGGCGGCCACCGCGCTGCGGCGGGGCTGACCGTCCGCCGTGATCGGCTGGACGACCTTCGCAGCGCGTTCGAGGCGCACGCCGAGCACGTTCTCACCCCGGACCTGCTCGAGCCGGTGGAGCGCGTTGACGCGGTGGTGTCCGGGGCTGAGCTCGGTCTCGAGCTGGCCGAGGAGCTCGCGGCCCTGGAACCCTGTGGGCTGGGCAACCCGCGCTGTCGCCTGCTCGTCCCCGGGGCGCGCATCGAGGACATCCGGACGATGGGGGAGGGCAGGCATGCCCGGTTCTCGGTCGTCTCCGGGGGTGCTCGGGCGCGGGGGGTTGCCTTCGGCTGCGACGGCGATCCCGGGGCGACGGCGGGCGAGCCTGTCGACGCCACCTTCCGCCTCGAGCGCAACTGCTGGAACGGTGCCGTCGAGCCGCGGCTCGTCCTCGGGCACGCGCGCGCGTGCCGCCGCGCGCCGATCGCCGTCCTCGGCGAGCCCGAGCGTTATCTGGCCGGGGTGCTCGCCGAGCTCGACGCGCCACTGACCGCCGCCACCGTCGACGCCCCCGCCGCCCGGCGCACGATCCTCGACGCCACGGGCCCCCGGCGCACGATCCTCGACGCAGCCGCCCCCCGGCGCACCATCCTCGACCGCCGCGGCGAGAGCCCGCTCGCGGTTCTGGCTGATGCGCTCGCCACCGGCGAACCGGTGCTGGCGCTGTGCGCGGACGTCTCCCGCCGGCTGCCGGGCCTGGCCTCCCGCACCGGCGGCTTCGCGCTCGCCGCCTATCACGCACTCGAACGCTCGCCCGAGCTCGCGCAGGCATATACCCACATCATCGCCCTCGATCCGCCGGCCGCGCCCATCGTCACGGACGGGCCCGGGTACGCCCATCTGTGCTGGGGCGAGGCTGAGCTACGCTTTGCTCAGCAGATGCACGAGCTCGAGTACGGTCTCCGCACTTGGCTCGCGACCCTCTACCGGGTGGTCAGAACCCGCGCGAGGGTGGCCGGCGAGGAGCTCGAGCGCCTGCTTCGCGGCGACGCATCGCAGCCACGCCCGGCACGGATCGGGGGCCGGCTCGTCAGGGTCCTCGCGGAGCTGGAGCTCGTCAGCCTCGACCGCGAACTGCCGGCCCTGGCGTTGGCGGGCACGGCGCAGACAGCGCTCGATCGCTCCGCCGCGTTCAGGGCGTACAGCCAGAGACTCGAGGACGGACGCACATACCTGAGCAGCCTGGATCAACTGGTTCCCAGCTAGACCCCGAAATCTCGGGGACGGCTCCGGACGTCCCTGTCCCTGTCCGTAAGCGCAACGGGCCGGCGAAGAGCGGGCCGGCCGGCCGCCACGCCCGCCAGGCGGGACTGGTGACCCGTGCGCCCGTCGATCGTCTCGAGCATCCCGAGGCCCGCCGCGAGGTCGAAGACGTCAAGCTCACCGCCAACGAGCGGCTGCTGCTCTCGGACCTGTTCGCGATCGTCGAGGAGCACGCGCACGAGGCGGCGGCGCCGATCGACCGCGAACGGGTCCAGCACGCGTTCGTGTTCGCCTGCCTCCACCATGCCGATCAGCGCCGCCGGTCCGGCGAGGACTTCATCATCCATCCGGTTGGCGTGGCCAAGATCTGCGCCGGGATGCGGCTGGACACCGAGACCCTCTGCGCGGCGCTGCTGCACGACACGGTCGAGGACACCTCGGCCTCGCTGGAGGAGGTCACGAGCGAGTTCGGCGAGGAGGTCGGCGGGCTCGTCGACGGCGTGACCAAGCTGACCGGGCTGACGTTCCAGTCCCGCGATGAGGCCCAGGCCGAGAACTACCGCAAGATGATGGTTGCGATGGCCTCGGACATCCGGGTCATCCTCATCAAGCTGGCCGATCGCCTGCACAACATGCGCACGATCGCCGCCATGCCCAAGCAGAAGCAGATCGACAAGGCGCGCGAGACGCTCGACATCTACGCGCCGATCGCCCACCGGCTCGGCATCCACGCGATCAAGTGGGAGCTCGAGGACCTCGCCTTCCAGACGCTTCACCCGCGCAAGTACAACGAGATCAAGGAGCTCGTCGCCCAGCAGCGCGCCGAGCGCGAGCGCTACATCAACCAGGCGGGCGACTACCTGGACAAGGAGCTCGACGAGATCGGCGTCGAAGCCGAGATCTCCGGCCGCGCCAAGCACTTCTACTCGATCTACTCGAAGATGACCAAGAAGGGCCGCGAGTTCAACGAGATCTACGACCTGACGGCGCTGCGGGTGATCGTCGCCTCGACGAAGGACTGCTACGGCGCCGTGGGCGTGATCCACTCGCTGTGGAAGCCGCTGCCCGGGCGGTTCAAGGACTTCATTGCGATGCCCAAGTTCAACATGTACCAGTCGCTGCACACGACGGTGATCGGGCCCGAGGGCAGGCCGCTGGAGATCCAGATCCGCACCCGCGAGATGCATGACCTGGCCGAGTTCGGGATCGCCGCGCACTGGATGTACAAGGAGGGCGCGCCGCGTAACGCCGTGCTCACGAGCGATGGCGACGGCAAGTTGAAGTGGCTGCGCTCGCTGCTGGACTGGCAGCAGGAGGAATCGGACCCGCGGGAGTTCATGGATGCCCTGAAGGTCGACCTGTTCGAGGACGAGGTCTTCGTGTTCACCCCGAAGGGCGAGGTGAAATCGCTGGCGGCAGGCGCAACCCCACTGGACTTCGCCTACGAGATCCACACCGACGTCGGTCACCGCTGCGTGGGCGCCAAGGTCAACGGAAAGATCGTGCCGCTGTCGTATCAGCTGCGCTCCGGCGACATCGTCGAGGTGCTGACCTCGAAGCGGGAACGCGGGCCGAGCCGCGACTGGCTGGCGCTGGTGAAGACCACTCGCGCGCGCAACAAGATCAAGGCCTGGTTCAAGGCCGAGAACCGCAAGGACACCGAGCACTCCGGCCGCGAGCTTCTCCAGGACCACCTGCGCAAGCAGGGGCTGCCGGCCCAGAAGATCGTCGGCTCGACCCTGCTGGCCGACGTCATCCGCGAGATGGGCTTCCGCAAGGCGGACGACTTCTACATCGCCCTCGGCGGGGCCAAGATCTCGGCCAAGGTCGTCGTGAACAAGGTCATGCAGCGCCTGAAGGAGGGCGAGGCCGCCGACTCCGAGCCCACCGCCACCGACGACCTGCTGCAGACGCGGCGGCGCCGCTCGCGCCCGACCACCTCGAGCTCGAAGTACGGGATCACGGTCGAGGGCGTGGACGACGTGATGCTCCGGATGGCGAAGTGCTGCCGTCCGGTGCCCGGCGACCCGATCGTGGGCTACATCTCGCTTGGGCGCGGGATCACGATCCACCGCTCGGACTGTCCGAACGTGGCTGTGCTCAAGCGCGATCCGGACCGCTTCACCGCCGTGTCGTGGGACGGCGACGCCGAGACGTCGTTCCGGGTCGAGATCCAGGTCGACGGCTGGGACCGCCATCGCCTGCTCGAGGACATGTCACGCACGTTCGCCGAGGCCGGCATCAACATCGTCGAGGCCCGCTGCACGGTCAACCACCCGATGGTCAAGAACCGCTTCGTGGTCGAGGTGGGGGATACGCGCACGCTCGACCAGACGATCAACCGCCTGCGCAATATCGACGCGGTGTTCGACGCCTACCGGGTGACCCCCGGCGCCGGCTGAGGCGCCTAGAGCGACGGACCATCGCGCTGGCGGCGCGCGGCCACCCGCATCACCCGCACGCGCATCGACGGGAGCTTCGTGATCGCCACGGCCTCGCCGGTGCGCAGCGACTTGATCGTGTTCGGGTGCACGACCGGCTGCTCGACCTGTCGGCGGCTGCCGCGCGAGCCGCGAAGCCCTGCGTACCCGAGATTCCGGGTCTCGAGCCATCCCCATTCGGTCCCGGTCATCTGAGCCACCGCCTGGGCCGAGGCGGGCACGTCCTGGCGGTGGACGATCTTGACTGCGGTGTTGCCGAGAACCTGCTCCCGGACTCCCGGCGCCGCGCGGTCGAGGTCGGCCAGCTCCTGGGTCGCCAACAGCGCGCTGACCCCGGACTCGCGGCCGCGGGCGAGCAGGCCGACGACGTGATCGGCGGCGAGCGCGGAGAACTCGTCGATTGCGACCACGGCCGGAGCCGGACCCCCGGTGGATGTGGTGAGCCGCTCCCCGGCGGCCGAGATCAGGTCCTGCACGACCATCGTCCCGATCTGGGCCGCGAGCTTGCCGTAGCTGCTCGAGTTCAGGCTGAACACGACCACCGCCTCCCCGCGGAGCGCCGCGCGCAGATCGATCTCGGGCTCACCCGGGCCGCCGCCGCCCAGGTAGCGGCCGGCGTGTGACTCGGTGAGGATCGCCAGCCGGGTGCCGAGCCCGCGCGCGGCGCTCGCCTGGTCGGGCGTGAGTCCTGACAGGTACTCATGCACGTGCGTCCGCAGCGGGTCGGGGGCGCGCTGGGCCAGCCGGGCGAGGCGGCGGGGCTCGCTCAGCCTCACGACCTCCTCGAGCGTCGGCGAACGCTCTGGGTGCACGCTCGCGAGCACGCTCAGCACCGTCTGCAGGTAGCGCTCCGCCGCACGCTGATAGTGGGGCTCGCTGAAGCGCTCGGTCGCGATCAGCTTGTCCTTGAGCTCGGTCGGGTTGCCGTGGGCGAGCGGGTTCCAGCGCGCCGGCCCGTCGGGGCTCCACACCATGAACGGCCGTCCCGCCCTCTCGGCCGCGTCCGCGAGCGCCCGCGCGAACGCGGGCGAGCCCTTCAGGTCGAGCGCCACCACGGGCAGGCCCCGGGCGATCCGGTCGCCGAGCACCGTGAGCAGGGTGGTCGACTTGCCGGCGCCGCTGGCGCCGAGGATCAGCGCGTGGGCGCCGAGCTCGTGGTCGGCGACGAGCACCCGCCGGCCCGAACGGTCGTGGCCAAGCAGGAGGCCGCCGCCTGCCGAGTTCCGGCTTTCCGCGCGCCGGGCGCGCAGCAATCGGACAGCGCGCACGGCCAGCCGCGCGGCCGCGAGCGCTACGAGGACGGTGAGCGCCGCCCCGGGCGGCGCCATCAGCGCCAGCGCCAGGGCCGCGAGCGTCCACCAGGGCGTCCGCGAGCGTCTCTCAGGCGGGCTCATCTGGCGATCTGCCTGGTGCGGCGGCGCGCGGGGGCGCGCGGCGAGGCCGCCTGGCGGGTCGGATCGGCCATCGCCACCCGCTGGACCTGGACCATCGGTGTGATCCCCAGCCGGCGCGCCGAGGCCTCGATCTGGGCGCCAACGCGGCCGTCGCGGACCAGGTAGAGCACGACATCGAGGTTCGGGTCGCAGGCGTACCCCTCGAGGATGCGCTCGCGTCGCGCCTTCCCCTTCCCGGTGAGCTCGAGCTCGACCGCGATCCGGTGCCCCTGCGGGGTGACAAGGAGCAGGTCGGGATAGTGCAGCCGCTCCTGGCCGCCCGGGCCGAAACCGCCGAGCCGGACCGCCAGCTGGGGCTCCGAGCGCCGTCCCGGCCCGTCGCGCGAGCGCAGCTCGCGCTCGCCGATCACCTCCCGCAGCTCTCCGAACGCCCCGTCGCGGGCGGCCAGCCACAGCCAGGCCGCTCCCACGTCGTGCGCGTAGGTCCGCAGGTCGCGCTTGGGCACGGGCAGGGAGCTCCCGATCGCCGCCAGCCCGTCACGGGTGATCTGGTGGGTGGCCGGCGTGCGGTGGAAGACGACGTCCCGCCGCACGAGCCCGGCGCGCCGCAGCGCCCTCAGCCTGGCGTGGGCCACGGGGGCCGACACGGCCAGGAAGATCTGGACATGGTCGGCCCGCACGAACCGATGCGCGGCCACGAACCCGAGCAGCTCGCGGTCGCGCTCGGTGATCTGCAGGGAATCTGGCTCCACATAGTTAAGAGCCCCGAGCGACCCCGAATTCACCCCCCCACAGAAAAACGAGTGCGGGGCCGCCAAGGCCCCGCACCCCTCGATGTCAACGGGTCAGGATGCCGGGACGGCAGCGCTGCCGGTGAGCACGGTCCGGACGTACACGGCGCGCGGCGGGGCGCTGCGGCCCTCGCAGGCTCCGCTCGCCGAGCGCGCGCCGATCAGCTTGCGCACGGTCACGTACGTCCCCCCGCCGGTCGTATGCCGGTAGCCCCGGGTTCCCCCGACGATGCGGAACGTGCCCTTCTCGGTGATCGTCGCCGAGCATCGGCGCGTGTCGAGGCGAGCCCTCAGCGAGGTCGTCTTGTTAGTCACGAACACCGACCCCGCGTGCAGGTTGATCGTGAGCACTCCCGATCTCTCGTTGTCCTCGGCGGTCCCGCGCCCGTGGATCGGGCCGGCGGCGATCACATGGATCGGCGTGTCGACGCCGTGGACGGTCGCGCCCCGCAGCGTGAGGCGCTCGGGGCGCGACTGGGCCGACACCGCGGCGCCGGCCGTCGCGACGGTCAGGATGAATGCGGCGAGGCACAGCGCCATCGAAGCGGTGAACCTTGAACCCATCTGTGGCTCCTTTCGAAGAGCGGAAGAACTGACGCTCAAGCTAAGTCCGGTGCCTCGCGTTGTCGCCTGGCTGAGGTGGGATCTTCGGTCTGCCTTCAGAGGGATTCGAAGATCTGCCGGATGGCCGATGCCGGGGCGCCGGAGCGGCAGTAGCGTTAGCCCATGCTCAGCCGCGCTCGTCGGCTCACGGATCCTCGGATCGTGGATGCGGCAGTCGCGCTCGTCCTCGGGGTGGTCGCGGAGACGAGCGTGTTCGTCGGGTCGGGCTGGCGCGGTCCGGCGCCGCTGAATGCGGCCGGCACGGCCTTGGTGGCGGTCTCGTTGCTGTGGCGGCGCAGCCGCCCGATGGTGGTCCTCGGCCTCTTTGCCGCAGTGATGTCGGCGCTCGCACTCGCCTTCGGCTCGTCGGATTCGCCCACCGGGCTGTTCCTGCTGATGGTGGCGCTGTACTCGGCGGGGGCCTATGGGTCGCGCCCGATCGTCGGCGTCGCCCTGCTTGGGTTGATCGCGACCGTTCACCTTGTCCGCGACAGGCAGGTCACCTCCTTCGGTGACGCCGTGTACCTGTTCGCCGTGCTCGGCTTGGTGTTTCTGGTCGGAATGGGGATGCGGGCCCGAGTCGCGCGAACCGCCGAGGTGGAGCGGCAGCGCGACACGGTCGCCGCGATCGCGGTCGAGGAGGAGCGGCGCCGGATCGCTCGCGAGCTCCACGACATCATCTCGCACAGCCTTGGGGTGCTCGTGCTCCAGGCCGGGGCCGTCGAGCAGGTGCTGGAGCGCGATCCGGAGCGCGCACGGGAGGCGTTGCGCTCGATCCGGGCAATCGGCCAGGAGGCGATCGCCGAGATGGGCACGCTCTTGTCGCTCGTTCGAAGCGAGGCGGAGAGCTCCCGCCAGCCTCAGCCCTCGCTGGCCGACCTCGACGCGCTCGTTCAGCGGACTCGGGACGCAGGGCTCGGCGTGAAGTTGCAGATCGAGGGCGAGCCCTGCCAGCTGCCCGCGCCGCTGGAGCTATCCGCATACCGGATCGTCCAGGAGGGCCTCACGAACGCGCTCAAGCATGCCGGGCGGGCGCAGGCCCGGGTGACCGTCCGCTATGGCGACGATCGTCTGGAGGTGGAGGTGATCGACGACGGGGCGGGCGCGGGCAACGGCGCCGGGACACGGAGCGGGCTGGCCGGGATCGGGGAGCGAGTGGCCGTGTTCGGGGGCCGGTTCGAGGCCGGACCGCAGCCTGACGGAGGCTGGGGCGTGCGCGCGGCGCTGCCCCTGGCGCGATGATCCGGGTCCTCGTCGTGGACGATCAGGGCGTCGTTCGCGCGGGTCTACGCATGATCCTCGAGGCCCAGCCCGACCTCGAGGTCGTGGGGGAGGCCGGGGATGGCTCAGCCGCGATTTCGCTGGTCGGCGCGCTCGAACCGGACGTCGTGCTGATGGACATCCGCATGCCAGCCCTGGACGGGATCGAGGCGACCCGACGGATCGCGGCCGCAGGCAGCCCCGCGCGGATCCTCGTGCTGACGACTTACGCCCTCGACGAGTACGTCTACGAGGCGCTGAAGGCCGGGGCCGCCGGGTTCTTCGTCAAGACGGAGTCACCGGAGCGTCTGGTCGACGCCGTCCGCGTGGTGGCCGCCGGCGAATCGCTGCTGGCGCCGGAGATAACCAGGCGCCTGATCGACCACTTCCTTCTCGGCTCGCCCCCCGACGCTGCGCCGCCGCCGGAGCTCGCGGAGCTCACCAACCGCGAGCTCGAGGTCCTGCGGCACCTGGCACGTGGCCTGTCGAACAGCGAGATCGCCTCCGGCCTGTACATCAGCGAAGGGACGGTGAAGACCCATGTCGCGCGGATCCTGCTCAAGCTCGGTCTGCGCGACCGGGTACAGGCGGTCGTCTTCGCGTATGAGCACCGGCTCGTTCAGCCCGGGCAGGCGGCCTGAGCCCTGACTACGGGCTGGGGTGCGGCAGCGAGCTCGTGTCCACGACCTCGAAGTCGCTGCCGTGAAGCTCATTGAGGAGGTGCAGCGCGCTGTCGCTCCAGCGACCGTCGGGCGCGCCCGAGATGTACCAGGGAGAGCCGTTGTCGGCCAGGATCATCCCGTAGCGCTTGAGCGCCTGGGCGACGATCCGCGCCTGGTAGGGCAGCCGGGAGATGTCGATGCCCGCCTTCAGGCGCACCCGCAACCCCATCGGCGGACAGGAGCCGCCTCCCGTGGCCGCGAAGTGACGGGCCGGATAGAGATAGCGGGCCGAGGTGCACGGCGCGGTGAAGCGCAGGGCGTGGTCGATCGACCCGCGGGCGACCTCGTCGTAGCGGGCCAGGCCGGGCAGAATCGGCAGCCCGGCGGCGTCGGCCGAGGTCCAGCCGGCTGGACGCAGATGGTTGGAGCGCAGGTTGAAGATCGCACCCGACCCGGCGTGCCAGCCGCCCCTGACCGGACGGGCGTCAAAGAGCTCATAGTCGCGACAGTTCGAGCGGTCGAGCAGGATCACGTGGCGGTCGCCGGTGCCATTCGGGCCGCCCTCGATCTTCGGATGGCGGGGGATGGGGTACGCGGCGTGGTCGGACTCGTCGGAGTAGTCGAAGCTCACGTGCACGCGTGGGGTCCGGCTTGAGACGATTGTGATCGGGATGCCGTTCGGCGCGCCGTCCCACACCGTGCCGAAGTCGGGATGCACCGGCGTGCCGGCGCCGATGACGGCGATCAGACGGGCTGAGTCGGAGGCCACGGGGAGCTGGTCGACCCGCTGGTTCCACGGGTTGTTCGAGGGGAAGATCGGGCAGTTGGCAGCGCCCGGGACCGGGTGGGCGCTGCCAAGCCCGGGCACGAGCACCGCCCCGAGGACGGCCAGCCCGAAGAGGATGCGACGCATCTCGCAGAGCCTAGCCGCCGCCCCCGGCGACTCGGCCCGCCCGCGGACGAATGATCGGTGTGGCAGTGGCTCTACGCCACGACGGTGAGGCTGCGCGGGCTGACCGTGAACACGGCCTCCGGCGCCTCGCCGATGTAGTCGCCGTCGACCTGGAGCGGCAGCGCGCGCTCGTCGCGCGAGCGCACCCTCACCTCCTGGGCGCCCGCGAACGGGTGCACGTGGCGGTGGTTGACCAGGTGGGCGCGTCGGGAGAGCATCCGCCAGGTCATCGTCGCCAGATCCAGAGGCGTAGCTCGCCTGAGCACGACGCCGGCCAGGTCGCCGCTCTCGAGCGTCGCCCCTTCGCCGACGCCCACCGGACGGTTGCCGAAATACGTGTAGGGCTCGGCGTTCTGGACGACCGTCGTCACCCCGGCCACGACCTCCTCGCCGATCTCGGTCTCCAGACGCGGCGGGCGAACGAGGTAGCGGCGGTTGAACGTCCGGATGCCGACCGATGCGTAGTACCACTCGCCGATCCGCGCCTTCAGCCGGGGATGGGCGTCGACCCGCTCGACCACGCTGGCGTCGAGGCCGACGCCGGCGGAGAAGGTGAAGTGACGCCCGTTCACGACGCCAGTGTCGACCTTCCGCGGCCGCCAGTCGTCGGCCAGGCTCAGCAGGTGCTCGGTGGCGTCGACGATGTCGACCGGGATCCCGAGCAGGCGGCAGTAGACGTTGGCTCTTCCCCCCGGCAGGCAGGTCAGCGCGGTGTCGGTGCCGATCAAGCCGTTGGCGGCCTCGTTGACCGTGCCGTCTCCGCCGAACGCGACCACCACGTCGTAGCCCGAATTGGCCGCCTCGCGGCACAGCTCGGTGGCGTGGTCGCGGGCCTCGGTGTCGATCGCCTCGACCTGGTAGCTGCCCCGCAGCGCGTACACGACGAGGTTCTTCAGGCGGTCGGAGACCGTGCTCGCGTATGGGTTGACGATCACGAGCATGCGCCGGCTCGGCGGTGTCTCGCCGATCCGCAGGACCGCCTCGAGGCGCGAAAGTGGATCTGAGGAAGTGGCGCCCATGGCGGAGTGGCCGAGCCGCGTCTCGGCCGGTGCCCACACGAAACACCGCCTACGCGGCGGCGTTACTCCCTAAAGCTAGCGTCAGAAGCTGCCGAGGACTTTGCGTATACTGCAGGACCACATAGCTGTACGCATCCAGAGGGGTGGAGGGATATGGCCCTACGAAGCCCCGGCAACCTCCCGTTAGGGAACGGTGCCAATTCCATCAGGCTCCAACTACAAGGCCTGGGAGATGTGGATAGGGCGGTTTCACCGAACCTCCGACCACTGACCCCGGCGGAGGTTTTTTCATATGCCGCCAGAGTCGCTCAGCTGCAAGGAATGCAAGACCCCATACCCGCTTGACGCGCGGTACGTGTGCGAGCGGTGCTTCGGCCCGCTCGAGGTGAGCTACGCGCCGCGCGCCGGCGCGGACGCCGAGGAACTGAGGCGCCGGATCCAAGCCGGTCCTCACTCGCTGTGGCGCTACAGCGACTTCCTCCCGGTTCAGGCGCCCCCGAGGAACGCGCTGATCGCGGGCTGGACCCCGCTGCTGCGCGCCGACCGGCTCGCGCAGGAGCTCGGTCTGCGCGAGGTGTGGATCAAGAACGACGCCGCAAACCCCACTCACTCCTTCAAGGATCGTGTCGTATCGGTGGCGCTCGCCCGCGCCCGCGAGCTCGGGTACACCACGATCGCCTGCGCCTCGACCGGGAACCTCGCCAACGCTGTGGCCGCTCACGCCGCCGCGGCCGGCCTCGAGTCCTACGTGTTCATCCCCGCCGACCTCGAGGAGCAGAAGGTCCTGGCCACGGGCATCTACGGCACCAACCTCGTGGCCGTGCGCGGCAACTACGACGATGTGAACCGACTGTGCACAGAGCTCTCAGGCGAGTACGAGTGGGCGTTCGTGAACATCAACATGAGGCCCTACTACGCCGAGGGCTCAAAGACGCTGGCCTTCGAGACCGCCGAGCAGCTCGGCTTCGAGCTGCCGGACCGCGTGGTCGCCCCGATCGCCTCGGGCTCGCTGTTCACCAAGATCGCCCGCGGCT
>DATGJM010000148.1:0-4251 GCA_035295205.1 Solirubrobacteraceae bacterium
GGCCGGCTACACGTACCGGTCCGACGGGGCCCTGTGGCTGCGCACGACGAACTTCGGCGACGACAAGGACCGCGTGCTGCTTCGCTCGAACGGCGCTCCGACCTACCTGGCCGCTGACGTCGCCTATGTGCTGAACAAACGCGAGCGGGGATTCGAGCGCTACGTGACCCCAGTCGGCTCCGATCACGACATGTGGGCGAGGACGATGAAGCGAGTTGTCCAGGCGCTCGGCGGCGATCCGGAGACTTTCGAGGCGCCGCTCATCCAGTTCGTCCATCTGGTCTCTGGTGGGGAGGCGGCGCGCATGTCCAAGCGCCGTGGAGTGATCGTGACGCTCGACGACCTTCTGGATGAGATCGGCGTCGACGCGACCCGCTTCTTCATGCTCCAGCGGTCGCACGACCGCACGCTCGACCTCGACCTCGACCTTGCAAGCACGCAATCGCGCGAGAACCCCGTCTACTACGTGCAGTACGCCCACGCCCGGATCGCCTCGATGCTGGGGCGGCTCGACGCAGGCCGGATCGGCGAGGCCGCGGACCTGGAGGCCTGGGGAACTGCAGCGCTTCACGTCAGCGAGCGGGAGCTGATCAAGCGCCTGGTCGACTTCCCGGCCGAGATCCGGGAGGCCGCGGAGCGTCGCGCTCCCCACCGGATCGCCGGCTACGCCCTGGCGCTGGCCCAGGACTTCACCACCTTCTACGAGCAGTGCCGGGTCGTGGGTGCCGACCCGGCGGAAGTGGAGTCGTTCCGGATCGCGGTGTCGGCCGCCACCCAGCGGGTGATCGCGCTCACGCTCGGGCTGCTCGGGGTGTCGGCGCCCGAGGCGATGTGAACTCGCTCAGGCGTCGAAGCGGCTGAGGTCCTCTTCGAGCCGTCGCGCGTCGGCCGCGCTCAGGGCCGGACCGGCGGCCAGTGGTGTCGCCAGGCGGGCCCGCGCGGCTCGCCGCCAGCGTGGCAGGACGATGGCCAGTACCGCCAGGCATACGAGTACGATCGCCGCCGGGACGACGTACACCGTCAGGTCGAAGCCGCGGGCCGGCGGTCGGGCCAGCACGGCCTCTCCGTACTGTGCCACGAGCGCCTGCTCGATCTGCTGCTTGTCCAGGCCCTGTGCGATCAGCTTGCGGATGAAGTCGCGCTCCGCGTAGGACTGCGGCGACTGGGCCACGGCCAGCGACTCGCGGCAGGACGGGCACATGACGTCGTTCTCGATGTCGGTGAGCGACGCCCGCGGCTTGGCGGCCGCGAGCGCGGGGGAGGGGGCGAGCGGCGGCACGGCGAGCGGCGGGACGGCCAGCGACATCAGGGCCAGCGTGGCCAGCGCGGCGAGGACGGTGGTCCTGCGGCTCATGACGCCTGGGCCACGATCGGCGGGAGCGTCTGCTGCAGCCAGGCGGCATCGAGCTGGTAGCGGCGCAGAGCGGCGATTCGCCCCTGTCGGTCGATCACGAACGTCTCGGGCACGCCGGAGCTGCCGAGTGAGTGCACCAGCTTGCCGTTGACGTCACGCACGATCGGGTAGCTGAGATGCCACTCGCGCGCGAAAGCCTCGCTGTCGCTGGAGATGTCGAGGTAGGTGACCCCGAGCACGGTGCCGCCGTGGGCGGCCAGGTACTTCTGCTCGCGCTCGAGGATCGGCGCCTCGGCGGCGCACGGCGTGCACCACGAGGCGAAGACGTTCAGGACGACGACATGCCCCCGGAATGCGGCCAGCGTCTTGCTCCCCGGGGCGCCTAGCACCGGCAGGGCCAGGTGCGCGTCGGGGGCCGGCGGGAAGTGGCCGTGCGCGACCTGGCTGTCGATCGAGCTGTTCGTGCCCTGGTTCGAGACGCCGTATGCCAGCAGTCCGAGCAGCGCGGCCGCGGCCAACAGGGCCAATCCGGGCAGCAGCAAACGGCGCATATAACGACCCAGGGTAACGCTCAGTCCGTGAGTTCGAGCGAGCGCTCGACTGCCCGCAGCCACCGCGCGTAGCTGGCCTCGCGAGCGCTCGGATCCATTCGCGGAAGCCAGCGCCGGTCCTCGCGCCAGCGATCGCGCAGCTCGTCCAGCCCGCCCCAGAAGCCGACCGCCAACCCAGCGACGTAGGCGGCGCCGAGCGCCGTGGTCTCCGTGACCGCGGGGCGGATCACCGGCACGCCGAGTACATCGGCCTGGAACTGCATGAGCAGGTCGTTGGCAGTCATCCCGCCGTCGACGCGGAGCTCCGGCAGGCGCACGTCCGCGACCTCGGCCGCGGCGTCGACGACCTCCCGCGTCTGCCAGGCGGCCGCCTCGAGCGCCGCACGGGCCAGGTGACCGCGGTGCGCGTATGCGGTCAGCCCCACGATCACTCCCCGGGCATCGTCGCGCCAGCGCGGTGCGAACAGCCCGCTGAACGCCGGCACGAAGTAGACCCCGCCGTTGTCCTCGACAGTGCGCGCGAGCGCCTCGATCTCCGGGGCGGTATCGATGATCTTCAGCCGGTCGCGCAACCACTGCACGAGCGCGCCGGTGACCGCGATCGACCCTTCGAGCACGTACGTCGGGGGCGCGTCACCGAGCTTGTAACCGACGCTGGTCAGCAGCTTCTCGGTGTGCACGATCTCCTCGCCTGTGTTCACGAGCAGGAATGAGCCCGTGCCGTAGGTGTTCTTGGCGCTGCCGGCCTCGAAGCACGTCTGCCCGAACAGCGCTGCCTGCTGGTCACCGAGGATGCCCGCCACCGGCACACCGGCCGCGGCCGTCGAGCGGGCCTCGCCGTAGATCTCCGACGAGGAGCGGATCTCCGGCAGCAACGCGCGCGGAATCCCCATCAGCTCGAGGCTCGGCTCGTGCCAGTCGAGCGTCTCGAGGCTCATCAGCATCGTCCGGCTGGCGTTGGTCACGTCAGTGGCGTGCACCCCGCGGTCCGGACCTCCGGTCAGGTTCCACAGCACCCAGCTGTCCATCGTTCCGAAAGCCAGCTCGCCGCGCTCCGCGCGCTCCTGGGCGCCGGGCACGCGATCGAGCAGCCAGCGGATCTTCGGCCCGGAGAAGTACGTCGAGAGCGGCAGGCCGACCGTGGACCGGAGGCGGTCGACTCCCGATTCGCCCGCCAGTTCGCGCACGAGCTGACCCGTGCGCGTGTCCTGCCAGACGAGCGCGCGGTGGATCGGCTCTCCCGTGGCGCGGTCCCAGATCACGGTCGTCTCGCGCTGGTTGGTGATCCCGATCGCCTCGAGCTCGCTGGCCTCGGCGGGGGAGGAGGCCAGTGCGCCGGCGATGACCTCGCGGGTGCGCATCCAGATCTCGTGCGGGTCGTGCTCGACCCACCCCGCCTGCGGGGTGATCTGCTCGTGCTCGCGCTGGTCGATGTGCACGACGGTTCCGTCGCGGTCGAACAGGATGAAGCGCGAGCTCGTGGTGCCCTGGTCGATCGCTCCGACGTATCTGGCCATGCAGGTGTCGCGGCACCCTACCGTGCTGCTGGGGTGCGGCGGATCCGGAGCCGGCTAGGGCCGGGCGCGAGCTTCGGCGTGGGGCCCGCCCCAGCCGAGGACCGACAGCGGGCCGAGGGCGGCGTGCTCGTGGTGGGGCGCCGGGACGGTGGGCACCGGCGGCTTGGGAGGCGTCGAGATGATGTGGCTGACCTTGGCGCCGGTGAGCTTGAAGATCCGCTCCGGCAGGCCGGCGTGCAGCCAGCGCGAGGAGCCCATCGGCAGCGTCGAGATGATGATCTCGTCATAGCGCCTCGGGTCCCAGACGTCGCTCACAGCGACCATCGGGTCGCTGTGGCCGACCGTGCCGTCGGCCTCGATCCCGGCCTCGTGCAAGCGCTCGAGCGCCCGAGTCAGCGTCTCCTGCGCCGCCGCCCGGCCCCCGCTCGCGTGCGTCGCCGGCACGACGAGCGTGAATGCCGCGGGCTCGCGCTCGGCGCGCTCGCTCAGATCGTGGCAAAGCTCGTCGGAGGCCGCGGTCACGTTCGCTACGACCAGAACGTTCTTCCTCAACGTCATGGCGACCTCCGATCGATGTCTGGATCCTTGCCTAGTTCGAAGATAGCGCAGGGCACGGCGGTCGCCGGTACTTGTACCGATTGGTTACCGCGCCGACATCTGTGCGCGACGGCGGCGCGGCGCGTTGCGGCGCCGCTAGCGCTCGGTGGCGAGGCGCACGCCGAGGGCGATCAGGACCAGCCCGGTGACGCGGTCGAGCGCCGCCTTGATACGCGGGCGCGTCAGCAGCTCTGACGCCTTGGCGGCCACGACGGCGTAGGCGGAGAGCCAG
>DATGJM010000149.1:0-11103 GCA_035295205.1 Solirubrobacteraceae bacterium
CGCTCTACCAATGCGCCGAGGCATTGGCGGCCTGAGCCGGCGTAACGCACCGGGATCCTGGGTAGTCGGTGGTAAGCTCGGCCAGGCGATAAGGAGGTGGTCGTGGAGCTTCTCGAGCAGCAGCACCCCGCGCCGGTGGCCGTGCCGGCGTTCATCGGCGAGGAATCCGAGCTGGCCGCGCGCCGGTCTCTGCGGGCACAGATCGCCAAGCTCGAGAAGGAGCTCGCGGAGGCCTTCGTCACGGCGGCGCGGATGTGGGCCATCGAGCCGCCGCCGGCCGCCAGCACCGCCCAGCCCCGGCTGCTCACCCTGGGCGAGCTCGAGCTCGTGCGTGACGAGCTGACCGAGCGCCTGCACGCCATCCGGGCCCGGATCTCGGAGCGCGCCGAGCGCCAGCAGGCCGCGCGCATCTGCCTGGAGCGGATGCTGCTCGAGCCCGGCAAGTACCGCTTCATGCGAATCCCCCTCTCCGAGCTCGGCGAGCCGGGCTGCGGGGCGTGGGAGGTTCGCCCGCGAATGGGCTTGATCGGCATGCTTATGGGGTGGTGGCAGGTCAAGCTCTCCTCCGGCTGTCCGTTACCCGGGGGCCACGGACCCTGATCCGTGGCCCGCTCGAGCGAGCATGATGCGCAACGTCCTGCGGACCGGCCTCGGCGCGACGCTGGTCGTGCTGATCATGTTCATCGGCAGCCTCGTGCTGTGGGTGGGCACGCCGCTGCTGTGGCTGTGGATCGGCTCCCAGGTTCAGGGAGCGACCTCGTCTCTCGGCGCCGCGCTCGGCACGATGTTCTTCGGCGCGGTGGCCACCGTCGCGGTGATCGCGGCGGTGCTGGGAAAGCTCAGCAACACCTACCGATCGAACGTCCTCGCGCGCGGCCACGATGATCCCGGACACGTCGTGCTCGAGGGCGTGCTCGTCGTCAGCGCGGGCCTGACGTTGGCCGTGTTCGCGATCTGGTTCTTCTTCTTCGCCGGCGCCAACCCGGTGCCGGTCGGGATCAATCTCTGATCGAGGGCCCGGGCGGGCCCGCGCCGTGGGGGCGGCGGCGCGGGCCGTTTCTAGCCCGGGCGGGGGTCACCCCGGCCGAGGCGGGGGAGCGCTAGACCAGCACGAGCTCCCTCGAGGGGAAGGACTCGAGCTGCTCGGCCAGCAGCCTGCGCTGGCGCTCCGTCAGCGCACCAACGTTCTTGGTCTCGTTGATGCGATTGCGCCACAGGAACTTCCTGCATCTGCTCTCGCCCCACCGCCGCTGGCTCATGAGCAGGTCCGCCACCGCCCAATTGACCGCGTGATCGGGGACGTCAAGCAGGACGTCGACCACGGACACCTCGCCGTCGGCGATCCGACGCTTCAGCTCTGCCCGAGCGAGCCTGATCTCGTTGGCCCGCTCGAGCGCCCGCATGCGCTGCGGATCGGCAACGGGTGCAGCGTCCGTCGTATAGCAATCCAACATGTTGTGCGTCTCTCTCTCCCTACATCGTGTCCGCGGCTGCGGACATGCTTGCGCGAGCCACCGGCGACCGGAAAACGAAACGCGTGGTCTTAGAGGCCCTATTTCAGTTGTCTTGTGGGCCTTTTTTGGCCCCGATCCCGATGCCCCAGCGCGGAATCGTCCCTCTCCGACAACCTCCACGCGGTCCGGCCATCCGACGCTGCGGAACGCTACGGCAAGCTCCTCTTCACAGCAACGTCACAAGTCCCGAGAGATACGCTCAGAGCGCATTTTTTAGGTCGCCGGCGCCTTGTACGAATATGGACAAGGTGAATCGCCATTCGCCAGGGCGGGGATGGCGATCCAGCACCTACTCGCCGGTCGGGAGCGGACCGTGCTCGGCTTCGAATTCCTGCTTGACCGAAGCGAAGATCCCGAGCGCCCGGTCGAGAGTCTCATGGTCGTGCGTGGCCATCACGCTCGTCCGTAGCAGCGCGCCGGCGGGCGGCACGGCGGGATGGAGGGCCACGTTGACGAACACTCCGGCCTGGTAGAGGGCCTTCCACAGGAACACGGCCTTCCAGTCGTCGCCGACCACCACCGGCACGACCGGGGTCACGAGCTCGGAGCCGTCCGCGAGCCGAGTCGGCATGACCACGTGGAAGCCGAGCTCATGCAGGCCCCGATGCAGGTAGCGGGCGTTGTCGAGGACGCGCGCGAACAGCTGGCGGCCCTCGTCCGAGCGGCAGATCCGCACCGCGGCCAGCGCCGCGCCGACCGCAGCCGGCACGCCCGAGGCGGTGAACATGAACGGCCGGGACTGGATGCGCAGGAACTCGATGACGTCTGCGGGACCCGCGATCACACCGCCGCAGGAGGCCAGCGACTTGGAGAACGTCGCCATGCGCAGGTCGACTTGGTCCTCGACATCCAGGGCTTCGGAGCTCCCGGCACCGCGCGCGCCGAGCACGCCGAGGGCGTGGGCCTCATCGACCATCAGCCGGGCGCCGAAGCGCCGGCACAGCTCCACGATCTCGGGCAGTGGCGCCACGTCGCCCTCCATCGAGTAGACGCCGTCGACGACGACGAGGATGCCGCCACCGTCGGCCTGCGCCTTCTCGAGCGTGCGCTCGAGGCTGCTCATGCGGTTGTGCTGGAACACGCGGAGCTTGGCCCGCGACAGGATGCAGCCGTCCAGGATCGAGGCGTGGTCGCCCTTGTCGGCGACCACGGTGTCGCCGGGGGCAAGGATCGTCCCCAGCGCGCCGAGGTTGGCCTGATGCCCGGTCGTGAACACGAGCGCCGCCTCGGTGCCCAGCCACTCCGCCAGCTCGCTTTCGAGCTCCAGGTGCAGGTCGGTCGTGCCGTTCAGGAACCGCGAGCCCGTGAGGCCGGTTCCGTAGCGGTTCAGCGCCTCGAGCGCTCCCTGCTTGACGCGCTCGTCACCCGTCAGGCCGAGATAGTTGTTCGAGCCGAGCATGATCCGGGCTCTGCCCTCCATCTCGACCATCGGCAGCGTGGGGCCCTCGAGCACGCGGAAGAACGGGAGAGCGTCGATCTCCCGGGCAAGCTTCAGTTGCTCCAAGCGCTCGTGCTCGCGAGCCTTGGCAAAGACGTCGATCGAAGTGGGCATCGAGGGTCTCCCGGCGCTAGACGTGGCGAGCTATCGTAACGGGCGTCACAGGCGGCCCGTCGCCGACGACGACCGCCATCACTGTCACCATGTGCGCCCTATGAGCGACGAGACGATCGCGATGCCGCCGGTGGATGCCGGCGCAGAGCCCGAGGACGCGGTGCTCGCCGAGCCCGACGATGAGCTGGCCGTCACGGAGCCCGAGACCGTGGATGCGGTCCCGGTGCTGGCCGAGGCCCGCCCGCTTGCCGCCTATGGCTCATCGCTGGCGCTGCCCGCAGTTCAGGCGGCGGCCGTCGCCGCCACGGGCTTCGTAGCCGGCGCGGCAACCGTCGCGCTGATGCGCAGGCACACCGCCCGCAAGCTGGCCCGCACCCGCAGCCCGCGGGGACGCGCGCTCGACATGCTGCCGATCGTCGGCAGCCGGACGTTCCTCGTCGACGTCCACCTGCTCGCCAAGCCGGACGAGTGAGCGCGGTCGCCGGGCCCGTCGAGGTCCGTCGCGAGGTCCGCCCCCCGTGGACCTTTCGCCTTCCGCGGCGGCTCGGGCTCGACTACCTGATGCGCCGGCGCGGCCCGGTGCTCGAGCGCCTGCTGCACGTCGAGGGCCAGCCGGTCGTCGTGCGCGTCGCCCAACCGAGCGCCGAGCGGGTCGTGTTCGGCGCGTGGGCTGGCGAGCGCGCGGCGGCGGAGTGGGGGATCGAGCGCATGCGCAGGGCACTCGGCGTCGATCTCGACCTGCGCCCGTTCTACGAGCGGTTTCGGTTCGATCCACTGATCGGACCCGCGGTGCGGGCGGATCCGGCGTTCCGACTCCTCGGCCGTCCGGTGCCTTTCGAAGCCCTGGCCTTCGCGATCTGCGAGCAGCTGATCGAGTATGAGCGGGCGGCCGAGATCCAGCGCCGGATGATCTGGCGCCTCGGCCGGCGATGCGAGCTCACCGGGCTGCGCGATGCGCCGGACGCCGCCACGCTGGCGGCTCAGGCGCCGGCGCTGCTGGCCTCGATGGACCTCTCCCCGGCCCGGGCGCTGACGCTGATCGCGGCCGCCCGGGAGGTGGCGCTAGGGCGCGTCGACCTGGACGGCCCGGGGATCGAGCGCGGATGGCAGCGACTGCGCGCGCTGCGCGGGATCGGCAACTGGACGGTCCAGATGCTCGCACTGACCGGCCAGGGCCGGCTGGATCAGTTGCCGGCGCTCGACGTCGGCTACCTGAAGTTCGTGGGCCGCCGGCTCCACGGCCACCCGTTCGCTCGGGCGACCGAGGACGAGGTCACGGAGTTCTTCGCTCCATACGAGCCATGGTCCGGGCTGGCCGGCGCCTACGCCCTGCGAGGGAGCGTAAGCGGCGCGGCCGCCCGAATGGCATCTTGATCAGTTGGGAACGCCGCCACCGCCGGTGGGGACGGGGCCGCCGCATACGAAGCCGACGATCGTGCCCGTGCCGGGATGGCCGGGATCGCCGGCATAGCCAGGATTGACCGAGATGGTCGCGATCGCCTGGGTGTCGCCGGAGATGACCGAGCCGGACTTGGTGATCGTGCTGGACACCACCGCCTCGACGGTGCTGGGGAGCGTGGCCGGAGGCGCGGAGCTGTTACCCGGATCGGTGGTCCAGCTGCCTCCGCAGCCGGTCGGCGGGTTGTCGATGAAGCCCTTGAACGCGGGCGAGCGAAGCTCGTGCTGAGCGGATCGTCGTTCCACCACTGGGCGCCCCAGAACGTGACCGGGGTGCCGACGGCCAGCGTGGTCTGGTTGCCGATGGCGAACACTGGGCCGTTGTCGGCCAGGGCGCTGCCGGCCAGCGCCAGGGACGCCACGGCCGTCGCCGCGACGCCGACGGCGAGAACGCGAGCGCGCCGTCGAATGAGATGCATCATGGATTGCTCTCCTTAGGTGAGCGATTGGGTCACTCACGTAAGCGGCTGCCGGCTGGGCAAACTTGAGCCCAGCGTCATCTCATGGACTGTGAGCCCAGCGTCATCTCATGGGCCGACGCCCGCCAGGAAGTCGTTGCTCGACGCGGCCACCAGCGCGTTCGGATTGGAAATCAGGTGCTGCTGCAGCATCCAATGGCCGAACGCGTTCCACTGGTTCGGGTCCTGCCACCCCCAGGGCTTCGACGGGTCCGCCGGGAAGAAGGCGGGCAGCGTGGCCGTCACGGCGGCGCGCTGGAAGCTCGCGTCGAGGTTCGGGTTGGCCGAGACCAGGTTCGCAGTTGCGGCCTGGGGGTCGCTGCGGACGGCTTGATAGCCGCGCGCCAGCGCCTGCACGAAGCGCCGGATCTCGTCCGCCTTGCGCTCGAGCGTGCTCTGGCGGGCGACGAGGACCAGCTCGTCGTAGGTGGGCACGCCGACCTGGTCGACGCGGATCACGTTCGGGTGCTTGTGCATCTGGGCGAGCTGGATCGCCTCGTAGTTCCAGTAGGCGCCGAGCGTGGCGTCGACGCGCCCCGAGATCATCGCCGGCACCAGGTTGGCGCCCACGTTGATCTCGTCGACGGAGCTTGGCGGCACTCCGGCGTGCGCCAGGATCGTCATCAGGTAGGCGTGCTGGTACGGGATCCCGGCGTCGCCCACCTTCTTGCCCTTGAGCTGCGCGGGGGTCGTGATGTGCTTCTTGCCGATCGAGACGATCGAGGTCAGGGGCCGCTGGACGATGGCCGCGATCGAGACCAGGCTCAGGTTCCGGTCGCGTGCCAGGAGCAGTTCGGGTTCGTAGGAGATCGCCAGGTCGACCTTGCCCGCGGCGACGAGCTTCAGCGGCAGCGCCGGATCCGACGGCGTCTCCACCTGGACGTGGAGCCCGACCTTCGAGAAGTCGCCCTCGGCCAGGGCCTCGTAGAGCCCGACGTGGTCGGCGTTCGGGAACCAGTCCAGCATCAGGCTGAGCGACTGGGTGGTGGTGGAGGTGGCCTGGATCGCCTCCTTCTTCTCGCCGCAGGCGGCGAGTGTGAGGGCGGCCAGGAGCGCGCCGGCGGCGGCGTACAGCTTCGATCTCATGCGGCGTTTTCTATCGGAGGTTGGCGTACCCATGGCACGGCGAGGCGTTCGGCCAGTGTCAGTAGGACGAACAGGGTGATCGCGAATGCGGCCAGGATGGCCACGGCCGCGCACATGCGCGCGGTCAGGAGCTGGTTGTTGGCCTCGGTGAACACGTAGCCGAGCCCGGCGCTGGAGCCGGCCTGCTCGGCCAGCACGGCCGCGATCGGCGCCACCACGACCGCGATCTTCGAGCCCGTGAGCACGCCGGGCAGGGCGGAGGGGAACTCCACATAGCGGAAGGTCTGCAGGCGGGTGGCATCGAGGGTGCGCATCAGCTTGATGAGATCGGGATCCACCGATCCCAGATCGGCGAGCGTGGTCACGACGATCGAAAAGAAGCAGACGATCGCGATCACCACGATCTTCGACAGCAGCCCGAAGCCCAGCCAGAGCACGAGGATCGGCGCCAGGAGGGCGATTGGGACCGCCTGGGAGGCCACGAGCAGCGGGTAGACGGCGGGGCGCAGGGTGCGGGGCGAGAAGTGGAGCGAGATCGAGAACGCCAGGCCGACCACGGCCGAGATCGCGATCCCGATGAGGATCTCCTGTGCTGTGACGAGGAAGTTGCTCCACAGCAGCGCGCGGTCCGTGTAGAGCGCACTCGCGACCGCGTGGGGCGGGGGCAGGATCAGTGGGTCGGCGCCGCCCAGGTCGACGTAGAGCTCCCAGATCCCGAGCAGGACCACGAGCACCGGCAACGCCCGCCAGCCGTAGCGGAGCCCCGCCACCCTGCCGGCCAGCATCCCCGTCATTCCTCCACCCCCAGCGCCCGCAGCGCCTGCTCGCGCAGTTCGCCCACGGCCGGGTCGGTCCGCCGGCGCGGCCGGGGCAGCGGCACCTCGATCTCGGCCACGGTCCGCCCCGGCCGTCTGGACATGACCACCACCCGGTCGGCGAGCACGACCGCCTCCTCGACGTCGTGGGTGACCAGCACCACCGTCCGGGGCTCGGATTCGAGCACATGCGCCAACCAGGTCTGCATCTCCTGTCGGGTCAGGGCGTCGAGCGCGGCGAACGGCTCATCCAGCGCCAGCACCGGCTTACCGGCCAGGAGCGTTCGCAGGAAGGACACTCGCTGGCGCATGCCGCCGGAGAGCTGGGCGGGGCGGGCGTGCTCGAAGCCGTCAAGCCCGAAGCGCACGAGCCAGGGCTTCGCCTGCGCGCGCGCCTCCTCGGTCGGGACGCCGCGCAGCTGCAGGGCCAGGGCGGCGTTGTCGGTGGCGCTGCGCCAGGGCAGGAGCAGGTCGCGCTGGGGCATCAGCGCCGCGGGCGCGGTTTCCACCGTGCCCGCGTCGGGCTTCTGCAGCCCGCAGATCAGCTCGAGGAGCGTCGTCTTGCCGCAGCCGCTGGGACCGACGACGGCGACGATCTCACCGCGGCCGGCTCGGAGGGACATGCCCTCGAGCGCGGTGACGCGTTGGCGCCGTCCGGCGAACGTGCGCGTGACGTTCTCGACCGCGACGGCCATCGTCTGGGCGGGGGCGAGCGCTTCCATCGCTTAAAGGTTCTAGCGCGCGGGGCCGCCCAGGGTGGCGGGCCGGTGTCCCGGCGAACACGGGCGTCGCCGGGTGGTGCGATAGCTTCTGAGATCGTGGGGAGTAAGAGGTTGCTGTGCGCTCTGGCCGCGGGGGTCGCATCGGTGGCCACCGCGACGAGCCCGGCTGCGAGCGCCGCCCAGCCGGCGCGCCACCACACGCGCGCCCACCTGGCCGCGCACAAGCCGTTTCATCCCCGCATCGGCCGGGCGATGGGGCTGCTGCCGCCGGCCGGCGGGCCGCCCGAGATAGCGGTCACCCCGCGCGAGCCGGTCGTCTTCCACGGCGGTTGGGTGATGCGGGGCGTGACCGTGCACACCGTCTTCTGGGCGCCGGCTGGATACGGCTTCGGCGGCTCGCCCGGCGGCGGAGCGCCCGGCTACGAGGCGCTGCTCCAGCAGTTCCTGGGCGACGCCGCCCACGACTCGGGAGCCACGACGAACACCTTCGGCGTGCTCGCGCAGTACGGCGACACCTCCGGCGCCGGCGCATACTCGCTGGCCTACAGCGCGGCTGGCGACTCGATCGATGACACCGATCCGTACCCGGCGATGTCCTCCCAGTGCCAGTCCCCCTCGGGGCTCGCGACGTGCGTCACCGACGTCGAGATCGAGCGCGAGCTCGACCACGTCGTCTCCACCACCGACCCGGCCGGCCGCGGGCTGCACGACCTGTGGATGATCTTCCTGCCACCGAGCGTCGACGAGTGCATTCAGCCCGGAAGCTGCGGAACGAACTCGTTCGCCGGCTACCACGCGATCTTCAACCTCGGCAGCGGGCCGACCGTCTACGCCGTGGTCGTCGACCCCCTGATCGAGGTTCTCACTCCCCAGGGCGCCGACCCACAGGGCAACCCGAACGCCGAGGCCGCGGCCAACGTGACCGCCCATGAGCTCGTCGAGGCGGCGACGGACCCCGAGGGCACCGGCTGGATGGATCCCGACGGAGGGGAGGTCGGCGACAAATGTGAGGCCGCCTACGGCGCGCCGCTGGGCTACGCCGCCAACGGCTCCCCGTTCAACCAGTCGATCGACGGCCGCGCCTACCTGATCCAGGAGATGTGGTCGAATCCGACCTCGGGATGCGTGCAGAGCGCCGGCCCGGCGGCTCGGCCCGCGCCCGCCGAGGTCGACCTCAGCCAGTTCAGCGCCACGATCTCCGGGCGCGCGGGCGCGGGTCACGTCGGCGTGCTGGCCACGCTGCTGCGCGCCGGGCAGCCCGTCGGAGTGGCCAGCGCCCTCACGCATGCGGACGGCAGCTGGAGCGCGACCTTGCGCTCGCCGTCCGGCGCTCCGATGCCGGTCGGCGACGACCGCGACATCCTGGCCGTGCGGTACGGAAGCGGAGGCCCCGCACCCGATCTGATCACGACCGACAGCGGCGGCAACCCGTTCACCGAGGCGGGCTGGACGGGCTGGTTCGACCTCGACTACGGCTTCGCCGTGGGCAGCCGGCAGGTCGGCCTCGCGCCCTGCGGCCAGACAGGCGTGCTCGCGGTGCGGGTCGGCAGCGTGTTCACCTCCCCGCCCGTCGAGGCGTGTCAGACCGAGACCGATGCGGCGGTCCTCGACACGCCGCCCATCGGCCCTGGGACGTCGCTCTCGATGAGCAGCACGGATGACCGCGCCGTGTGGCCGGGGAACCCGCTCGGCGCGCTCGTGCGCCTGACGATCTCGCTCGGCGAGCCCCACAGCGTCGCGGCGCTCGCCAATCCCCTGATCCTGCTGCGCCAGACCGGCTTCCCGACCTGCACCGCGGACCTGCGTACTCGCACCGTTCGCTGTGGCGGGCTGGTCGCGCGCTCTCGCTATACGCTCAGCCACCGCGGTCACCGCCTGTCGCCGGCGCGGCGCGCCGACGGCCAGGGCGTCGTCACCTTCGGCCCGTTCGCCGCCGGGCACGGGTTCGCGGAGGGCCAGGTGCTCGTGCTGAAGAACCACGCCGGGCGCACGCTCAGCTCGCTGCACGTCGCACACCTGCGCGTCGACCTGCGCGGCTCGTCATCGACGGTTGCCGGCGGCCGCTGCGAGGCCGGCGACTACTGGGGGGGACCGGTGAGCGCGCCACCGATCGGATCGCTCGTGGGCTCCGGCACCGTCGTTGGCTCGGGTGCGATCTGCCCGCTCTCCGGCGACGCCGGCGGGATGCGCAGCAGCGCGATCGAGCAGACCGACAGCTGGAGTGGGGGAGTCACCCGCACCGAGGTGCCGACGCTTGCCTTCACCTCGCCCGCCCAGGGGGCGACTCTGTACGGGCCGTTCACGGCGCTCGCGCAGCCCGCGGTCGGCGCCGCGCCGGCCGCCGCCAGGGTGACGCTGCGGCTCTATCGCCGCGGCAGCCACCACCTCGTCCGCCGTGTCACCGGTGTCGAGCGCGCCCAGGGCGCCCGGGTGGCCGGCCTGGCCACCGGGGTCTACACCGCCGTGTGGACCCTCACCGACTCGGCCGGCGACACGCGCACGATCCAGACGTACTTCATCCAGGAAGGCTGAGCGACATGAGCTACCGCCTCCTTCGTGCGGAGGAAGCTTTCTGGCGGCCGTCCAACCAGATGGGCATTCTCAATACCGACCTGGCCAAGCAGCTCGAGAGCACGACGCTCGGGGCGCGGCTGTGGCGGCTGCACCCCGGTCAGGCATCGACCAGGCATCGCCACCGCGCGACGCACGAGCTGTACGTGCTCCTCGAGGGACGCGGCCGGATCCGAATCGGGGAGGAGCTCCTGACGCTCGATCCGCTCGGCTGTCTCCTGGTCGACCCGGCGGACGTTCGCCAGCTGTTCAACGACACGGATGCCGATCAGCTCTGGCTGGTCGTCGGCGCGCCTCAGGAGGCTGCGAACACGCTCGAGATGACGCCCGATGCGCTCGAGTGGATCTATCCCGACGGACCTAAGGCACTCCCACCCGAGCTGCAGTCCTCGCCCTAGGCAGGCCGGAGTCGCGGTCTCTCTACGCCGGCCTCAGACTGCGGGCCCGCGCCGCGCCGCTTTCGACCGGGAGCGCCGGGTTGTTCCCCCACTCGGCCCACGACCCGTCGTAGACCCGCACGCGCGGATAGCCGGCGAGGCGTAGCGCCAGCGCCGCGTGCGCGGCACGAACTCCTCCCTGGCAGTAGGTCACGAGCTCCTGCTCGGGATCAAGGCCGGCTTCCTCGGCTCGGGTTCGGATCTCCGCCGGGTCGCGCATCGTCCCGTCGGGCCCCAGGTTCTCCTCCCACGGCCAGAGGATGGCTCCGGGGATGTGACCGCCGCGGGCGGCGCGCAGCTCATCACCTGAGAACTCAGCCGCAGCGCGCACGTCGAGGAGGCGCAGCTGCGGGTCCGCGAGCCGCCGGACGATCTCCTCGGCGCCGATGCCTCGCATCCAGCCCGACTCGCGGGGCTCGAAGCGCCCCGGCACGCGCTCGACGGTTCCGCGCTCGAGCGGCCGGCCCTCCGCCTGCCATTTCTCGATTCC
>DATGJM010000150.1:0-9988 GCA_035295205.1 Solirubrobacteraceae bacterium
CCCTCGAGGCCCTGGGAGTCCGTCAGCTCGAGGCGATCCTGCTCACCCACACGCACTTCGACCACATCGGCGCCGTCGCTCCGCTGGCACGGGACACCGGAGCGCCCGTGTACTGCCCCGAGCTCGAGACCGACGTGCTGGCGAACGTCATGGACTATGTGCCGCCCGCGTGGGGCTTCGGGCCATTCGAGAGCTACGACGCCGACCACACGGTGGCCGGCGGCGAGACGCTCGAGCTCGCGGGCCTGCGCCTGGAGGTCATCTTCACTCCGGGTCACAGCCCCGGGCACGTGACCTATGCCACCGGCGGGGCGCTGTTCTCGGGTGACGTGCTGTTCGACGGTTCGGTCGGCCGAACCGACCTGCCGGGGGGCGACTGGCCGACGCTGCTGCGTTCGATCGAGTCGCTGCTCGACGCATTCGGCGACGAGACGACTGTCTATCCCGGGCACATGGGCGTCACCACGCTCGGGCGCGAGCGGGCCAACAACCCGTTCCTGCAGGAACTCGCGCAGCACTGATGATCCAGGTTCCGAAGGGCACGTTCGATGTGCTGCCCGATGACGCTGCGCGCCGCGAGGTGCTCGAGGTGCACGCGAAGCGCATCCTCGGGGCGGCGGGCTATCGGCGCATCGAGACTCCGACCTTCGAGGCCACGGAGCTGTTCGCGCGTGGCGTCGGGGAGGCCACGGACATCGTGCAGAAGGAGATGTACAGCTTCGACGACGGGGGCGGGCGCTCGCTGACCCTGCGACCCGAGGGCACGGCGCCGGTCTGCCGAGCCTACATCGAGCACGGCATGCACAAGCTCCCCCAGCCGGTGAAGTTCTGGTACCTGAGCACGTTCTTCCGCGCCGAGGCACCCCAGCGCGGTCGCTACCGCCAGTTCTGGCAGGTGGGAGCCGAGGCGATTGGGTCGGCGGCGCCGGAGACCGACGCCGAGCTGATCGTGCTGCTTGCTGATCTGCTCGACGCGCTAGGGGTCCGCGCTCGGCTGAAGCTGGCCAGTCTCGGCTCGCCCGAGACCCGGGCCGAGTACCGCCAGGAGCTGACCGCGTACCTGCGGGATCACTACGACCAGCTGGCCTGGGAGGTGCGGGCTCGTATCGACCTGAACCCGATGCGGGCCTTCGATTCGAAGGACGAGCGCACCCGCGAGATCATGGCGCAGGCACCGAAGCTGCTCGACCGCCTGACCCCCGACGATGCCGAGCACTTCGAGGCCGTCCAGCGGCTGCTCGGCGACGCGGGTCTGCTCTACGACCTCGAGCCGACGCTCGTGCGCGGCCTCGACTACTACACGCGCACGCTGTTCGAGTTCGACAGCGAGGCGCTCGAGGCTGCGCAGTCGACCGTCGGCGGCGGAGGCCGCTACGACCGCCTGATCGAGCAGCTGGGAGGCGCGCCGACCCCGGCCTCGGGCTGGGCGGCCGGCGTGGAGCGGATGCTGATGGCCGCCGGGGAGCTGCCCATCGCGCCCGTCCTGGTCGACCTGTTCGTTGCCGTCGGGGAGGACGGAGCGGGGGAGACGGCGTTCCGCCTCGCCCGCGATGCCCGTCGCGCCGGCCTGCAGGCGCAGATGGAGCTCGCCGGTCGCTCGCTGAAGGGACAGCTGAAGCACGCGGACCGGATCGGGGCGCGGTACGTTGCCATCGTGGACGGCCAGCGCACGAACCTGAAGAACATGGAGTCCGGCCAGCAGGATGAGCTGCAGCCGGGCGAGGTGATCCCGAAGATCCTGCGGGGCAGCAGGTTCCTGTGAAGCTCTCGCCGCGTCCGAACTCCTTCCGCGACGCGTGGTGCGGACAGCTGACCGGCGACCGTGCCGGCACGCAGGCGCGGGTGGCCGGTTGGGTGCACCGCCGCCGCGACCACGGTGGCCTGATCTTCATCGATCTCCGCGATCGCTCCGGGATCGTGCAGCTCGTGTTCCATCCCGACACCGCGCCCGGCGCCCACGAGCGGGCTCACGGGCTGCGCTCCGAGGATGTGATCACGGTGGCCGGGACGATCGTTCGCCGGGCCCCGGAGAACTACAACCCGAACCTTGTGACCGGCGAGATCGAGCTCGCCGCGAGCGAGGTCGAGATCCTCGCCGACGCCCAGACGCCCCCCTTCCCGCTCGAGGAGGGCGACAGCGTCGATGAGAGCCTGCGTCTCAGGCACCGCGCCCTCGACCTGCGCCGCGCGCCGATGCAGCACGCGATCGCGATGCGCCACCTGATCGTCCAGACGATGCGAGAGGTGCTGAACGCTCGCGACTTCCTCGAGATCGAGACGCCGTTCTTGACCCGCTCCACGCCCGAGGGCGCGAGGGACTTCCTCGTGCCGGCACGGACGCAGCCGGGCTCGTTCTACGCCCTGCCGCAGTCGCCGCAGCTGTTCAAGCAGCTGCTGATGATGGCCGGCTTCGAGCGCTACTACCAGATCGCCCGCTGCTTCCGGGATGAGGACACGCGCGCCGACCGCCAGCCCGAGTTCACCCAGCTCGACGTCGAGATGGCGTTCGTCGAGGAGGGCGACGTGATCGAGATGATGGAGGCCGTCATGGGCGCCGTGTTCGAGCGCGCAGGCTTCCCGGTGGCGCCGCCGCCGTGGCCGGTGATGACGTTCGCCGAGGCGGTGTCGCGCTTCGGCTCCGACCGGCCGGACACGCGCTTCGGGCTCGAGCTGCACGATCTCGGCGAGGCGCTGGCGGCGACCGAGTTCAAGGTGTTCGCGGACGCGACCGCAGGCGGCGGAGTCGTGCGCGGGATCAACGCCGGCGCGCGCGAGCTGCCGCGCTCCGAGCTCGACGCGCTCACCGAGCTCGCCAAGCAGCACGGCGCCAAGGGCCTGGTGTGGGCGTTCGTCCAGGAGGGCGGCGGCTGGCGCTCGCCGATCGCGAAGTTCCTGAGCGAGGGAGAGATCGAGGCGGTGAGCCGCCGCCTCGAGGCCTCGCCGGGCGACCTGCTGCTGATCGTCGCCGACCCGGACGTCACCACCGTGGGGCAGTCGCTGGGCGCACTCCGGCTGGAGCTCGCACGGCGCTTCGAGCTGGTGACGCCAGGGCGCCATGACGTCCTCTGGGTGGTGGAGTTCCCGATGTTCGAGTGGGACGAGGAGGGGCAGCGCTGGGATGCGATGCACCATCCGTTCACCGCTCCGACCGGGAGCTTCGACAATCCTGGCGGCCTGGCCTCGCGCGCCTACGATCTCGTGCTCGACGGCACGGAGATCGGCGGCGGCTCGATCCGTATCCACAGCCTCGAGGTGCAGCAGCGCGTGCTGGAGCTGATCGGGATCGGCCCGGATGAGGCCGAGGCGCGCTTCGGCTTCCTGCTCGACGCGCTGCGCTACGGCGCCCCGCCCCACGGCGGGATCGCGATGGGACTCGACCGGATCGCCGCTGCGCTGGCGGGCACCGAGTCGATCCGCGAGGTGATCGCGTTCCCGAAGGCGGCCAGCGGCGCCGACCCGCTAACCGGGGCGCCGGCCCCGGTGTCCCCGGCGCAGCTGCGCGAACTCGGGCTGCGCCTGGCCTAGCTCGGGCTGCGCCTGGCCCAGCGGGTCCGGCTCGTCCGCCCCGTCAAAAAAGTGCAAGCGATCAGGTCGCTCGCTTCGATGCGCACGTTTCGAGCCCTGAGAGCACGAAACGTGCAAACCCAGGCGGCCGCGCGCACCACTTGCACGTTTTTCGTCCTCCGTGGCCGGCGGAGGGTGGCCAGCCCGGGACCGCGGACCGCGGACCGCGAGTAGCCGTCACTACCGTTGGGCGGCGAATGGTCCGCCCCCGCGCAGAGCAGGACATCCGCCCGCTGCTCGCCATCCTGCGCGCCGTCCACTGGCCGAACGACCCGGCGCGGTGGCTGGTCGGCACGGGCACGCTCGGCGCCTGGGTCGTGCACAGGGTCGGCGCGCTCGCCGGGCACGTCGCGCTGACGGCCGCTGCGGCAGGCAGAGCCTGGCCCGAGTGGCACCAGGCGCTGGGCGTGGCGCCCGAGCGGCTGGCTGTGCTGCGCCGGCTGTTCGTACACCCGGACGTCCGCCGCGGCGGCCTGGCCACACGTCTGGTCGCCCACGCCGAACGGGAGGCGGCGGCGCGAGGGCTCCATCCCGTCCTCGATGTCGCCGCAGATGGCAGCGACGCCGCCGCCTTCTGGGAGCGACGTGGATACCGGCGGGCCGGCGAGGCGAGGCTGCCGGCCGGGGATGAGGGGCGAGCGCTTCGGGTCCTGCTGCTCGTCAGCGGCCGAGCTCCGTACCCGGGCTCACCGGCCCCTTCGGGTCAAACGCTCTGATCAGCCGAACGTGAAGCGCCCCGACTCGTAGATCACCTGCTCGCTCCCGTCCCGCAGGACCGCGGTGACCTTGCGATCGGTGGTGGACACGATGTCGGTGTGGGTGGCCGCCTGGTTGAGCCCGAGGCGCTCCCAGTCGGCGTCGGTGAGGGCTGTCGCGTCACCGGCGTAGCAGTTCTCGATCGAGCGCCCGAGCGCCAGATGCGTGTTGCCGAACGGCCCCCCGACGTTCTCGTCGTACAGCGTGTCCGCCATGAAGCGCGTGATCCGCGACAGGCGGGAGTCGGTGAGCGAGAACTCGCCCAGGCGATCGGCGTTCGTGGTTGAGAGCATCTCCTTGAGCAGCTGCTCGTTCTGTTTCGCGCTGGCCGCGCTCACGCGTCCGTCGCGGAACTCGAGCTCGATGCCGGTGAGCAGGCTGCCATGGACGTAGAGCGGCTCGCTGAAGCGGATCCACCCCTCGGTGCCACGCCAGTCCGGGCTCGTGAACACCTCGAAGCTGGGGATGTTCCGTCCCGACCCGCCGACCCAGCACCGCTCCTCGCCGACGGTGATCCAGAGGTCGGCATCCTCGCCCTGGACGTGCAAGCGGTCGATCGGCAGGGAGTTCAGGTGCCCGGTGATCTCGTCGAGCTTGCCCTGGATCTCCGCCCAGGCGCGCTTGGGATCCTCCTCGTCCAGGAAGCAGGCTCGGATGATCTGCTCCCAGTACTCCTCGAGCGAGAGGCCCGCCTCCCGCGCCATCGCCTCGGTGCCATACGAGGCCAGGGTCCAGGTGAGCTTCCCCGCGCTCTCCTTGGCCGCCTGCCATTGCACGGCCGGATGCATGGCCCGGCGCTGGGCGAGGATCCGGGCGGGATCGACATCCCGCAGCGCGTGCGGGTCAGCCTGGCAGCGGATGGCGACGAGGTGATCGGCCTGGTCGATCAGGCCTTTCCAGTAGTGCTCCGCGAAGAACGACAGCTGGTCCTCGCCCGCGATCTCGAAGAACTCGCGTGAGAGGTTGTAGCGCGCGTCGTCGTCCGGGGCGTAACGGGCGAGCACGTGCCCGCCCGCGCGCCACACCGCGCGACAGACCTCGGCATAGAGCGGCTTGGCGCTCTCGGGTCCGGACACGCTGACCACGTCGCCCGCGTGGATCCCGGATCCGCCGCCGAGGGCGAAGTTGACAAGGAGGTCGGCGTAGCGCTCGAGGTATTGCTGGGGCGGTTGGTAGCTCATCTGGCGGGCATCCTGGCACGTCCGCGCGTCGATATCCCACTGGACACGCTCAACCTCCGGGCCATTGCTGCCGAACATTGCGAGTGATGGCAAGTCTCCCTCGCCCAATGCTGGCCCTGCTGGTCGTCGTGGTGGCCTTCTTCGCCGCCTGGATGACCGTGCTGAAGCCCAGCAATTCGTCGAGCTCGTCCCAGAACGCGCCCGCGCCTGTCGTGGTCAGCCACCCCGGCTCGAGCTCGAGCAGCCACAGCAAGGCGACGGTGAAGGCCCACGCAGCCGCCGGAGCGCACTCCGCCACCACGAGCGCGGCGTCGAAGGCCGCCTCGAAGGCCGCCGCCAAGGCGAGCGCCGCGAAGCGCCGACTGGCTGAGGTCGACTCAGCTCTGCGTCACGGCCAGGTGCTCGCGCTGCTGTTCTACAACCCGGCCGGCGCCGACGATCAGGCCGACGCCAAGCAGGTCGCGGCGATCCCGTCGCATCACGGGAAGGTGTTCAAGCTCGCCATTCCGGTGCAGGATCTGTCCGCCTACAGCGTGATCACCGACCAGGTGCCGGTGATCGGCACGCCCACGCTGGTCGTGATCGATTCTCATCACCGCGCGACGACGCTCGCGGGGTTCGCCGACCAGCTCGAGATGAACCGTCTCGTGGCCGGCGCCCTCAGCTCCAAGTAGAGCTGCGGCGCCTCACAGCCCGACGGCGCGGCCGCTCTACGCTTCGGCTGTGGACACGCTCGCCTTCGAGCATCACCTGACCTCGCCCCAGGGCCGCGGCCGTCTGGACCCGGACGGCTTCCAGGCCCTTGCCGGGGGCGGCTCCTGCTGCGATCGAATCCGCTTCTCGGTGACGGTGCAGCACGATCACGTGGTCGACGCGGGGTTCGCCGCCGAGGGCTGCGGCGCCGCGACGGCGGCGGCAAGCGCCGCGGTCACGCTGGTGCGTGGACGCGGGCTGCTGGACGCCGCATGCGTCGGGCCCACGGAGATCGCCTCCGAGCTCGGCGGCCTGAGCCCCGGAAAGCTCCACGCCGCCGAGCTGGCTGCCGACGCGCTTCACCGCGCGCTGGGGGAGGCCGCCCGGCGCGCCGGCGCGCTGCCGGCCGGGGCCAGGACGCTCGTGGCCATGAGCGGCGGAGTCGACAGCTCGGTGGCCGCCCTCCTCTGCGCCCGTGACGGCGGGGCGGTCGCGGTCACGCTCGAGCTGTGGGCCGACCCCGAGAACGACGCCGAGCGCAGCTGCTGCTCGGCCTCCGCGGTCGCCCAGGCGCGGCGGCTCGCCCACTCGCTCGGCCTGCCGCACTTCACGCTCGACCTCCGGCGCGAGTTCAGAGCCGGCGTCGTCGAGCCGTTCATCGCCGGCTACGGGGCGGGGGAGACCCCCAACCCGTGCGTGGGCTGCAACGGCCACGTCCGCCTCGACGCGATGCTGGCCCTGGCCGACAGGCTGGGCTGCCGCCGGCTGGCCACCGGCCACTACGCCCGGGTCGCGGAGGCCGGCCATCCCGACGGCCCGCTGCTGCGCCAGGCTGCCGATGCGGCCAAGGACCAGACCTACATGCTGGCCGCGCTGGCCCCGGAGTCACTGGACCGGATGCGCTTCCCTCTGGGCGAGCTGACCAAGCCGCAGGTCCGCGAGATCGCCGCTCGAGCCGGGCTGCCGGTGGCGGCCAAGGCCGACTCCCAGGACCTGTGCTTCCTGGCCGGGACCGATCGCGCGCGCTTCTTGGCCCGTCACGGAGGCGTGGGCGAGAGGCCCGGCGAGCTACGCCATGCGGACGGCCGTCTGCTCGGGGAGCATCGCGGTCAGCACCGCTTCACGGTCGGCCAGCGTCGAGGGCTCGGCGTTTTCTCGACCGAGCCGCTGTTCGTGCTCGACAAGGACGGTCCTTCCAATCGCGTGACCGTCGGGCCGCGGGAGGCGCTTGAGACGCGCACCGTGCGCCTGCGGGGCGTGCGGCTGCACCGCGACGGCGCGCGCGTTCGCTCGGTCAAGCTTCGCTACCGCTCGCGGGCGCTGGACGCCAGCCTCGCCGGCCCGTCCGTGCCCGCAGGTCGTCACCGTGCGCTCACGTTGCGGCTCGCCGAGAGCGTCGATGGCGCGGCCCCGGGCCAGCTCGGCTGCCTGCTGGACGGCGATCTCGTCGTGGGGTGGGGGACGATCACCCGCGCCTAGCGCCCCCCGTTCTCGGTGCTGGATGAAGATCGACGGCCGCTAGGCCATGTGCGCGTAGAACACGCGGCGGTGTCGCCGGGCGGTCGTCTGCACCTTGTCGACGGCGAGGTGATGACGGCGCACGGTGTGACGGCGGACCGTGTGACGACGGACCGTGTGACGGCGCACGGCGTGACGGCGGAGGGTGTGGCGCCGGACCGTGTGGTGGGCGCGATGGCGCCGGTGACGCTTGGACTTGGCCTTGGTCTTCGCCTTGGCCCGGCTGGCGGTGGCGTTCCAGGCGACGTGGGTGTCGACGTTGAAGTTCGCGTTTCGGATCAGCGCCAGCGCGTAGGCCGGCCAGTAGGCGCCGGTGCCCGGCGCCCCGGGGACGCAGGCCCCGCCCGACTCGCCCGGGTTCGTGGTCCACGCGAACGCGTCGACGTTCGGATAGCCCGTGTTGCCGGTCGGCTTGGGGCCGAGCCCGCGGCCGGCGGGATTGCACAGGACCTCGTTGCCCTGGTGCACGGGGTCGGCCGGCTTCAGCGGCCCTCGGCCGTTATCGCCGGTGTTGATGACGAAGTGCTTGCCGCCGGTCAGGCGGGAGATGCTCTCGCCGAAGCGGATCTCGTTCGAGGTCCAGTCGAAGTGGGTCGAGTTCAGGAAGAAGCCCTCGATCTGTGAGATCCCGGCGCGCAGCAGCATCGAGGCCATCGGTCCGGCCGGCACTGCGTCAGCGGCGCCGGCGTCGAGGTAGATCACGAGATGGGGGCAGGTCGCGGTCAGGACGTTTATGGCGTCGTGGAGCTCGGCCAGGCGGATCGCGAGGCCGGCCTTGGTCAGGCACGGCGTGGTGATCAGCGAGTCCATCTCGAGGAAGAGCACCGCCGGGTGGGTGCCGATGCCCTGCGCGAAGCGGGTGATGAAGGCGTGGTAGCTGGCGACCTCGTCGAGCGTCGGGGTGTAGTGACCGCAATGGCCGTCGACGATCCGGTAGGTGGCGAGCATCGGGATCGCGCCCGGCTGCTGGACTGACGCGCGGACCAGATAACGGCTCACCGCGAACCCCGGGTCCTTGCCGCTGAACGAGCCGTAGCGGGACGTGCCGGGCTGGGAGGCGATGACGTTGATGGCCGGGTTCTGCCTGGCGGCGGTGGCAGCCTCGCTCTGGTCGTCGACGAAGAAGCGGGCGCCGCTCAGCGGGTCGCCGTTGGTGGGGGCCACCGGGAGCATGAGCGGGTTATTCGGGTCGCGGGCCGGGCTCGGATCGTCGTTGATGATCGTCAGCACTGCCTTGTTCGGGTTGGCGACGCCCTGGCCGGTCGAGGCGTTGAAGATCGACAGCTGAAGCGTCTTGGGGATCGTGGCGAAGCCGTGGTCGACGATCTGGACCGTGAAGGTGGCTGACGTCTGTCCGGCGGCGAAGCTCACCGCGCCGTTGGTCGCCCCGAAGTCGGCCGGGTCCTCGCCGTGATTGACCGGCATGGCGTTGCAGTCCACGCCACCGCAGTCGTGGCCGATGCCGACGCCGACGTAGTAGGCGGTGCCGGGTTGGCTGGCGTCGTTACGGACGACGGTGATCACGGCTTGCCCCTGGTTCTCATGCACCGAGTAGGTGGCGGAGCTGAAGCGGAAGCCGTTCGGGTCGTAATTCGAGTCGGCGTGTGCGACGGCCGGGCCCAGCGCGGTGCTCAGCAGGACCGCAAACGGGACGAGGAAACGGAACCGACGCATCGTTACGGGTGTTCGGCCGGCGCGCGCTGGTCTTTAAGCGCGATGTCGGATCTGTCCAGGTTTTCTGGACTAAAGGAATCGCTAACCGGCCTACACTCCGCCGATGGACTCCGGCGAGATCCGTCGCACCTTTATCGAGTACTTCGTGCAACAGGATCACCTGCGGCTGCAGTCGGGCTCGCTGATCCCGGCTCAGCTCGATCCCTCGGCGCTGTTCACGGTAGCCGGTATGCACCCGCTGAAGCCCTACTTCTCGGGCGCCGAGCCTCCTCCGCACCCACGCGTGGTGACCTGCCAGAAGGTCTTCCGCACCGCCGACATCGACGTGATCGGCACGACGTTCCGACACCTGTCCCTGTTCGAGATGCTCGGCAACTTCTCGTTCGGCGACTACTTCAAGCGCGAGGCCGTGCGCTTCGCGTGGGAGCTCTCCCAGCAGGGCTTCGGATTCGCCCCCGAGGACATCTGGATCACCGTGTTCGCGGGAGACGACGAGCTCGGGCTGGGTCCGGACGAGGAGGCGATCGAGGCCTGGCTCGAGGTCGGCGTGCCGCGTGAGCGGATCGTCGAGTGCCCGCGCTCGGAGAACTTCTGGCAGGCCG
>DATGJM010000151.1:0-18012 GCA_035295205.1 Solirubrobacteraceae bacterium
ATCGGCGTACTCGGGCTGCGCCAGGTCGTGGCCCATCCCGGCGTGCTCCAGGCGCTGGCGCCGATCTGGGGCGCGCGCTTCATGTTCGATCACGGCGTGGCGGCGTTTCTGGCCCTGGGCGGCGTCGTCCTGGCGGTGACCGGGGCGGAGGCGCTCTACGCCGACCGCGGGCACTTCGGCGCCAGCCCGATCCGCCGGACCTGGTTCGGGATCGTGTTCCCGTGCGTGCTGCTGTCCTACCTTGGCCAGGGGGCGCTGATCCTCGCCCACCCGAAGTCGATCGTGAACCCGTTCTACCTGCTCGTGCCGAGCAGTCTGCAGCTGGCGATGGTGTTCCTGGCCACCGCCGCCACGATCATCGCCTCGCAGGCGGCGATCACGGGCTCGTTCTCGATGGCGCGCCAGGCCGTGCAGCTGGGACTGTTGCCGCGCCTGCGCATCAAGCACACCTCCACGCTCGAGGGCCAGATCTATGTGCCGCTGGTCAGCTGGACGCTGGCCGCCGGGGTGACCGCGCTCGTGCTGGTCTTCCAGCACTCCTCGAAGCTCGCCAACATCTACGGCGTCGCCGTCACCGGGACGTTCATCCTGGACACGGTCCTGTTCCTCGTCGTCGCCCGGAATCTGTGGCGGACGCCGAAATGGAAGCTGGCCTGCGCGGGAGCGCTCTTCCTGCCCGTCGAGATCTCGTTCTTCAGCTCGAATCTGACCAAGATCGATCACGGGGCCTGGATCCCGCTGTGCGCGGGGCTCGCGGCGGCGATCGTGATGCTGACGTGGAAGCGCGGGCGCGAGATCGTCACCGAGAACCGGGATCACGAGGAGGGACCGCTGCCGGACTTCCTCTACTCGCTGCGCATGGCTGACCCGCCAATGCACCGCGTCAAGAGCGTGGCCATATACCTGAGCCCGGGCAAGATGACCACGCCGCTGGCGATGAAGGCCGACGTACAGCACCACAAGGTCTTCCACGACAAGGTGCTGATCGTCTCGGTGGTGCCGGTCGGCGTTCCCCACGTCGACGCCGACGAGCAGCAGGCCGTTGAGTTGCTGGGCAGCGGGCTGTTCAAGATCATCCACGTCACCCTGCGTGTCGGCTATCAGGACAGGACCGATGTGCCGGCCGCGCTGGCGCTGGCCCGCAAGCGCGGGCTGCTCGAGAAGAACCTCGACCTCGAGCACGCGTCCTATTTCGTTTCCCGGATCCGGATCGTGCCCACCCGGAACCCGGGCATGGCGCGCTGGCGCAAGCTGCTGTTCAACGCCATGGCCCGTAACTCAGCCAGCCCGATCGACCACTTCGGCCTGCCCGTGCAGCGCACCGTCACCGTCGGGTCCGAGATCGGCGTCTAACTCCTTCGCGAAGCTTTCCAATCGCACGAGCTGGCGGCGATGGTTGTCCGGTACGGCATCATTCCTGCTCTGAGAGGGCGGGTCGTCAGATGGAGTGTGCTGCTGGGGCTTGGGGTGATGCTCGCCGGCGCCGCGGCGGCTTCGGCGCGCACCGGGCGCTACGCCGTGGGCGAGATCGTCGTCGCCTACACCGACCACAGCCGCTTCATACATCTGCCCGGCCACGGGCGGATTCCGCGCACGCTGGTCACCGTGATCCGCTACCCGGCGCTCGGCGATCCATCGCATGTCGAGGTCCGGGGCGCTCCGGCGGACAGGGCCGCCGGTCCGTTCCCGCTGATCGTCTTCGCCCACGGCTTCGACATCACGCCGGGCCCCTACTCCGCGCTGCTGGACGCCTGGGCGAGCGCCGGCTACGTGGTGGCGGCGCCGATCTTCCCACTTACGAACCCCGGCGCACCGGGCGGCCCCGACGAATACGACCTCGTCAACCAGCCGGGCGATGTGAGCTACGTGATCACGCGAGTGCTCGGCGCGCCGCACGGCATCCTGGCCGGACTCACCGACCCCCGGCAGGTTGCGGTCGCCGGCCAGTCCGACGGGGGCTCGACGGCGCTCGCCGCCGCCGATGACGACGCGGTACGCGACCCGCGGATCCGAGCTGCGGTGATCCTCTCAGGGGCCGAGATTCCGGGTCTTGGCGACTACTTCGGCGAAGGCGGTCCGCCCCTCCTGGCCGTGCAGGGGACGGCCGACACATCGAACGCTCCCCGAAACACCTACCACTACTACGCGCTCGCGCCCTCACCCAAGTTTCTGCTCCGGCTCTGGGGCGCACCCCACCTCGGGCCGTACACCGACGAGCAGCCCTACCTCGGCGTGGTCGAGCGCGTGAGCATCGCCTTCCTCGACCGCTATCTCGAGCACCGGCCGGGCGCCCGGCAGCGGATGTGGAGCGCTGGCTATGTGCGAGGCGTCGCGAGCTTGAGCGGCGGTCCCTAGAACCCGTCGATGATCGGAAACGCCGCCGACGCGCTGATGCACGCCTCGAGGTAAACCGCCACGCCGAGGTCGCCCGTCCACAGCGTGTAGCGACCGCGGCCATGCTCGGCTCGCATCTGCGTGACCTGCTCGACCGCGTGCATGGCGAAGCGCCGCGCGCGCTCGATCCAGACCGGGTCGCCGGTGAGCGAATGGAGCTTCAGGAAGGCGTAGCCGTTACCGGCGGTACCGTGGCAGAGGCCGGCTCCCTTGCGCAGCGGCCCGGCGCGCCACACCAGCTCGCCGGCGGCCAGGGCGAGCTCGCGCGGGATCAGATCGCCGACCATGCAGAGGATGCCCGGTGCCCCATGGCACCACTGGACGCGGATCTTCTCCGCCGCCTCGGCGAACGGCTCGTCGAGCGGTGGCCAGTTGATCAGGCCGTTCTCTGTGCCGGCGGTGCGCTGGAGGACCTGCGTGGTCCGTGCCCGCAGGTCCTCCTCGCTCACGTGACCGCGCAGCGAGTTGATGTTCGCGACGAAGCCGTGCCCGGCGCCAAGGTACTGGGTGATCTGGCCGTACATGTCCTGAGTCCAGACGCCCGTCGCCGCGTCGCAGCTCGCCCACAGCAGCCTGGCGCTCTCGCGCCATTCCTCATCGAGGCCGCTCGCGCGAGCGGCGAGCATCGTGCCCGGCGAGCCCCAGAGCAGCTCCCAGGTCGGATGCTCGCGGTTCTCGTGGACGAGCCGGCGCAGGCGCTCTCGGTCAGCCGCCGGCGAGCCGACCGCGTCGGCGAGAGCCAGCAGCCCGGACTCACCCAGCAGCAGGCTCGGCGCGTGGCCCTCGGGGCCGAGGTCGGGTTCGCGCCGGTAACGCTCGATCGCCTGGCTGGCCAGTGCCGCCGCGTCGAGCCGTGAGCCGAGCTTCCAGAGCCCCCAGACCATGCCGCCACTGCCCAGGTAGAGCGAGCACAGGCGCTCGCTCTCCGCGAGGTCATCGAGGGGGTGTCCTGGCCAGAAGCCGTCGGAGTCGATCGCGGTCTCGGCGTCGGCGACGATCGAGGCGATGGCCGCGCGGGCGAAGTTCTCGTCCCACGCGCGCTCGAGCAGCGGCTCGTGCTCAGCCTGACGCCATAGCACTTGCGGCCTCGGCGGTTCTCAGCGCCCAAGGGCTCGTCGACAGGGCTCCAATCGCGACCACGGCGAAGCCGCACACGGCGAGCAGCCACCACACGGGGTGGCTGGCCTGGCCGAACGCGGCGTGAGCCCCGGCCGCGCTTCCGGGGGCCACGATCGCGCCCACGATCGCCACTCCGAGCGAGATCCCGATCAAGCGGCTGGTCGAGGCGACGGCCGCGGCGACTCCCGCCTGGGCCTCCGGCATGCCCGAGATCGCCGTGTTGGTGATCGGCGGGTTCACCATCCCGAAGCCGAGCCCGAACACGAAATAAGCGAGCAGGAGGTGACCCACCGAAGTATGGGCGGTGAGGTCGGTGAGCATCAGGCTGGAGATCGCCAGCCCCGCCCCTCCGATGAGCAGCGACGGCCGCGCGCCCCGCGCACCGACCAGTCGCCCCGACAGCGGTGCGGCGATGAAGGCCGTCGCCGCCATCGGCAGCGTGTAGAGCCCGCTGCTCACCGGAGACAGCCCGCGGTCCCCCTGGAGGTAGAGCTGGGTTACGAACAGGAATCCGCCGAGGGCGGTGAACGCCGCCACGGCGATCAGGGTCGCGCCGCTGAACGGCGCGCTGCGGAAGAAGCGGGGATCGATCAGCGGCTCGTCGTCGCGGCGCTCGTGGGTCACGAACACGATCAGGGCGATGATCGCCAGCGCTGCGAGCGCCAGGATGACCGGCGAGCCCCACCCGGCCGAGGCCCCTTCGATGATCGAGTAGGTCAGCGAGGCCAGCGCCACCATGATCAGGGCCTGCCCGAGCCAATCCACGGCGCGGGGATGCGGCGCGCGCGACTCGGGCACGAAGCGATGGGTGAGCGCGATCGCTGCGAGCCCGACGGGCACGTTGACCCAGAAGATCGAACGCCAGCTGATCGTCGTGACGAGGACTCCGCCGAGCAGCGGTCCGAGGGCCATCGAGAGGCCGACGACTGCGCCCCAGACCCCGATCGCCATGGCGCGCTGGCGGGCATCATCGAACGTGTTACGGATGATCGACATCGCGACCGGATTCAGCATCGAGCCGCCAACCGCCTGCAGCATGCGGAAGGCGATCAGCGCTCCGGGGCTGGGGGACAGGCTGCAGAGCAGCGATCCGAATGTGAACACGGCCAGCCCGAGCTGGAAGATCTTCGCCCGCCCCAGGCGATCCGCGGCCGCTCCCGAGACCATCAGCAGCCCCGCGAGGACGACCGTGTAGGCATCGATGGTCCATTGCAGCTCCGACACCGCCGCGTGCAGGTCGCGGCGGATCGAGGGCAGGGCGACGTTCACGATCGTGTTATCGAGCGAGACGATGAACACGCTCAGGCAACAGATCGCCAGTACCAGCCGGGGCCTGGTGGCCTCATCCATGTCGAACATTGCTAGCAGACGCGCTCGCTTCCTCAGCGGCTCCGATATCGCTCTTCGCTACCGTGAAGTCGTGGCTCCGGAACGTTCAAGCGTGGAAACCGTCCTGACGCGCGGCAAGGCCCCTGTGCGCGCTGGCCGCGTCGGGCGTCCGGCGGCCGGCGCCGAGGGAGTCGGGCACCGGGATCGCCTGATCGCGGCGATGGCCGAATCGGTCGAGGCGACGAGCTATCGGGAGACCTCGATCGCGGACGTGGTGCGGATCGCACGCACGTCGCGCAGCAGCTTCTACGAGCATTTCCAGGACCGCGACGCCTGTTACCTCGCGCTGTTCGACGCCCTGAACGACGCGGTCATCGCGGACATCGAGGCGGCGACGCAGGCCGACCGCCCGTGGCAGGAGCAGGTCGAGCACGCAGTCGACGCCTACATCGCCGCGATCGGGCGGCGGCCCAACCTGTGGCGGAGCTTCATCCGGGAGCTGCCGGCGCTCGGAGAGGCCGGAGCCGAGCGCCAGCGGGTCGTCATGCGCCGCTTCGCCGACCTGCTGGTCCAGCTGGTCGAGGCGGGCCTGCGGGCCCAGCCCAAGCGCGGCGCGAGCCCGCTCGCTCCCGACATGGGCATCCTGATCGCCGGCGGGATCACGCTGCTGATGGTGATGGCGCTCGAGCAGGGCCGCGACCTGAACGAGGTCAAGACCACGGCCGCATCGGCGTTCAGCGCGATTCTCAGCGAGACCGTGCTGCGCAACTCGCCCGCTGGCTGAGCGACGCCGTCTCGGCGCTCGCGACCCCCGCGGGCCGGGCGGCGCTCGCGACCCCGCGGTCTACGCGCCTCTCGCCCGCGACCCCGCGGTCTGCGCGCCTCTCGCCGTGCCAAAAAAGCGCAACCGTTGCACCCGGTCGCCTCGATTTGCACGTTTAGTGCCGTGAGAGCAATGAATGTGAAAACCGTCTGGGGCCCCTGCACGGTTTGCACGAATTTCGCGATCATGCTGCGCCGTGAGCACGCTGCGCCGACGAGCCACGCTCGAGATCGAGCCCACGCAGCCATTCGCGTTCGACAGCACCTTTCACAAGCCCGACCACTTCCCATCGCAGGACAACCACTGGGAGCCGGGCGTCCGTTGGCAGACGATCCGCTACGAGGGCCGGCTGCTCGGTCTTCGAATCGAGGGTGCGCCAAACCTCGTGCGGGCGACGGTATGGGCCGGCGAGGCCCTTTCTGACTCCTTCCGCGACGCGCTGAAGCGAGAGCTGTGCTGGCGGGCGAACCTCACCCTCGATCTCGCCGATTTCGAGCGCCGAGCCCGAGACGACCGCCGGCTGGCGTCCGTCGTCAGCCGCTGGCGCGGGATGCGACCGATGCACATGGGCTCGCTCTACGAGTACCTGGTGATCGCGATCGTGCTGCAGAACGCGACGGTCCGGCGCTCGGTTCAGATGCTGCAGGCCCTCTTCGAGAGCTACGGAACGCTGCTGCGTTTCGATGGCCAAGAGCTCTACGGCTTCTGGGACCCGGCCACGCTCGCCGGCGCCACCGAGCACGAGCTGCGCGCACTGAAGGTGGGCTACAGGGCCAGGACGCTGCTTCGCGTAAGCGAGGCGATCGCGGCCGGGGAGCTGGACGGCGAGGCGCTCAGGTCGGCAGCCGTCCCGGACCAGCGCCGTGCGCTGCTCTCGCTCTACGGAGTGGGTCCGGCGTCGGTCGGCTACATCCTGATCGACGTATTCCATGCTTTCGACGAGCTCGTCCACATCTCGCCGTGGGAGCAGCAGATCTACTCGCGCCTGCTGCTGCAGAGGCCCGAAGACGATCCGGCGCCTGTGGAGGTCATCCTCGATCACGTCGCGCGGTGGTCGCCATGGCGCGCGCTCGCCGTGCACTATCTCTGGGAGGACCTCTTCTGGCGCCACCGGTCAGAGCCGATCGAATGGCTGGCGCCGCTGATCCGCCTGTGAGCCCGAGCTCACGAGCCCAGCAGCAGCCCGGCCGTGAGCACCACGGGCTTCCGCTGCACCGGGTACGGCGGCGCGTACTGAATAGCCCCTCTGCAGGGCTTGCTTTGCGGCACCTGCCTAACCCTCGACCTGAGGGTTAGATCACAGCAGTTCACCGATCAGCGAGGCCGCGCGGGCGGCTCCATCGCTGCGAACAGCCCGGTAATCCACGTCCCGAGAGATCTCCTGCGCGATCGCGGAGGCGATCTCGTCGGGCCCGTCGTGCTCGAAGTTCATCGCCCGCCCGGCGCCGTAACGCGCCAGGCGGTGGCGAACGTGGAAGTTCTGCTCGAAATGGTGAGCGAGCGGGAAATAGAGGAACGGCCGGCGGGCCGCCGTGAGCTCCATCGAGGTGGTGAGGCCGCCCTGGACCACCGCAAGGTCGCAGGCCGCCAGGTGGCGGTACAGGTCGTGCACGTAGCCACGGATCTCGAGGCCGTCGTGGGTGGGCAGCGAGGCGGGGTCGACGCGTGGCCCTGCGACGACGATCATGCGCAGATCGGGGACGAGCTCCCTGGCCTGCGGGAAGCTGGCGATCACTCGCCGCAGCAGCGCCTCACCCACACCGGAGCCACCGACGGTGACCAGGCAGACGCTCTCGCCCGAAGCGAAGCCGAGCTCGTGGCGAAGCCGCTCTCGATCGGCGAACTGCGCCGGGTCGAAGCCGCTGACGTAGCCGGCGAAGCTGTAGTGCTGCTCAGTCCAACCCCGGATCGCCGGCAGGTCGGGGCCGAAGCGGTCGGGCACGATGTCGTCGGGATCGCCGACGAACACCGCTCGGTCGCGCAGCCGCGGGTATCGCGCGATCTGCTCGATCATCTCGGCGTTGTAGTCCGCGGTCAGGAACGCCTCGCGCTCGCCACCATCCGGCATCGGCAGCCAGCCCACGAAGTCGGTCAGCCACACGTAGGCCGCGGTCTTGAGCTCCGGGTTCTCGTGCAGGAAGTAGTCGAGCTCCCACGCCTCGTCGCCGATCCACAGGTCGTAGGACTCGGCACGCACGAGGTCGTCGAAGACCATGAAGTTCGAAACCAGGATCTCGTCCATGCGCCGCCAGGCCTGGAAGCAGTGAAGATCGTGCTCTGCCGACTCGGACTCGAAGTGGCCGGACTCCCCCGCCAGCTCCGCGCTCGCCGGGTGGATCCGCTCGCCGCGGGCCTCGAGCACACGCGTGACCGGGTCCTGGGCGAGCCAGTCGATCTGCAGGTCGGGATGGAGCTTGCGCAGCTCGTCGGCGATCGCGACGTCGCGCTGGGCGTGCCCGAGCCCGATGGGCGAGGAGATGTAGAGGGCGCGCCGGCCGCGGGCCCGGGCGCGGGTCCAGGCCGAGGTGGGGCGCCGCGGGCCCAGCGCGAAGTCACGCACCAGCAGGTTGACCTTGACCGGGTCGCGGGCGTGTGGACCGTGGCCCGAGCCCTCGAGGCTCACGAGCGGGCAGCCGAGCAGGTCGGCGAGCGCGGCGCCGGAGGCGTGCGGGCGGATGCCGTCGTGTGTGCCGTGGATGACCAGGCACGGGCACTGCACACGCTTGGCGAGCCGGCGAACCTCGTCCTCGCTCTCCAGGCCGGGGGCGAGCGAACTCAGAGCCAAGGTCTCGGGATCTGTCTCGAGCCCCCACGCCACGCAGTCCTCGATCTGCTTCGTGGAATGCGGCTCGCTGAACATCTGGGTGAAGAAGAACTCCAGGAACCCCTGGAAGTGCTCCAGCCAGTAATTGCGGTTGAACTTCTCCCAGCCCTCGTAGCGCTCACGCGGCACGAGGAACGAGTCAACGGCGGCCGCCCGATCCGGGGCGAGACCGAATGGCAGCGCGGGGCCGAGGAACACGATGCCCGCCACCCGCTCGGGATGGTTCGCCCCGAGAAGCAGCGATCGCTGCGCTCCCGCCGATAGGGACACGAGCACGGCCCGCTCGGTGCCGGTCGCGTCCAGCACCGCGATCGCGTCGGCGGCGTACTCCGGCTCGTCGTAGGCCTCCAGCTCCCGTGGCCGGTCGGAGCGCCCGTTGCCTCGCGGATCGAACGTCAGCACTCGGCAGTGGCGCGCGAGGTATGGGATCTGGGCCCTCCAGCAGCGAGAGTGCACGATCGACCACGTCGGCATGAACATGACCGTCGGCTCGCCCTGGCCGTAGAGCTCCCAGAAGACCCTCACCCCGTCGCGCTCGACGAAGCCGGTCTCGTCGGGGTAGCGCGCGCGGGATTGCTCCCGCGCGCGCGTTACCGAGGCTGTGGTCACGGACGGGCCTCGAACACCAGGTTGAAGGGCGTCTCCGCGACGCGGCGGAAGCGCGTGAAGCCCCCGGCCTGCACCACATCGCGGATCCGCGCCTCGCCGGCCTGCGCCCCCAGCGCCAGCCCGACCTCCTGGGAGAGCGAAGCCGGCGTGCAGAGCAGCGTCGAGAAGGAGTAATACGCCCGGCCAACCGGGTTCAGGTTCTCCTCGATGCGGTCGCCGGCCATCGGCTCAACGATCATCCACGTGCCGTCGGGCTTGAGCGTCGAGTGAACGTGACGCGCAGCTCCCACGGGGTCGCCCATGTCGTGCAGGCAGTCGAACATCGTCACCAGGTCGTAGCCGCTGCCACTGTACGCCGCCGCGGGCGCCACCTGGAAGCGGGCGCGCTCAGAGACGCCGGCATCCTGGGCGCGCCGACGCGCGGTCTCGATCGACCCATCGTGATAGTCCGAGCCAGTGAAGGTCGAGTTCGGGAACGCCGTGGCCATCAGGACGGTCGATGCGCCGTGGCCGCAGCCCACGTCGGCCACCGAGCCGCCGCGCTCCAGCTTCTCGATGACGCCGTCCAGCGCCGGGAGCCACTCGGTGAGCAGGTGGGCGTTATAGCCCGGTCGGAAGAAGCGCTCGCAGCCCTCGTGCACGTCGTGGACGTGCTCGTGCCAGCCGAAGCCGCCGCCTTCGCGCACGTGGTCGAGGATCTTCGGCGAGTCGATCACCGAGCCGAGAGCGATCTGGAAGAACCCGGGCAGGTAGGCCGGGCTGTCGCTGTCGGTCAGCGCCACCGCCTGCTCGGGCGGGAGCGAGTACAGGCCGCTTTCCGGGTCGTAGGCGATGTAGCCTCCGGCGGCCTGAGCGTTCAGCCATTCGCGGACGTAGCGCTCGGTCGTGCCGGTTCGCTGGGCCAGCTCGGCGGGCGCGAGCCCGTCGGTTCCGGCGAGCGCCCGGTACAGCCCGAGCTTGTCCCCCATCACCACCAGCGCGGTGTTCAAGGTCGCCCCGACCTCGTCAACCGCGCGAAACACGAACTGCATGAGCTTCTCGCCGTCCACTTCGGTCGGCTTCTCGATGATGCTCACAGGTCCCCTCCTCGGGTTCGGTTTACCTGGGGAAGAACCTAGGCCCGGGGTGGTCCTCATCGCATCCGGGGGGCACCTAGTCCTGGCCCCTAGGCCCCGTACACTCCGCTCATGCTGCTCGGGCGCGAACGGGAGCGGCGGGACATCGGGGCGGTCCTTGATCGGGCGCGGGCGGGCTCCAGCGCCGCCGTGGCGCTGGTCGGCGAGCCCGGAATCGGAAAGACCGCGCTGCTCGAGGAAACGGCCGAGGCGGCCGCGGACATGCAGCGCCTGCGCGCCAGGGGGGTCGAGTCCGAAGCCCAGATCCCTTTCGCCTCGCTGCTCGAGCTGCTGCGGCCTGCGCTGGGGATGCTCGAGCGCATTCCCGAGCCCCAGGCGGCGGCGCTCGAGGCCGCGCTCGCGCTGCGCCCCGGCCACGCCCAGGAGCGCTTCGCCGTCGGCGCGGCGACGCTCAGCCTGCTGGCGGCGTACGCGGAGCAGGGGCCGGTGGCGGTGCTGATCGACGACGCCCAGTGGCTCGACGGCTCGAGCGCGCAGGCGCTGCTGTTCGCGGTCCGCCGGCTGATCGCAGACCCGGTCGCCGTGCTGATCGCCGTGCGGGGAGGGGAGCCATCGCTGCTGGACGGCGCCGATCTCCCGCGGCTGGAGATCGGCGGGCTGAGCGATGCCGATGCGGCGCGGCTGCTGGACGGGGTTGCGCCCGAAGTCGTGAGCCGTCTACAGGGTGCGACGGGCGGCAATCCGCTCGCGTTGCTCGAGCTGGCTGCCGAAGCGGATTCGGCGGACCTCGAACTGGCTCCTGAGGGCGCGCCGCTCCTCGTCTCGGCACGCATATCCGACGCCTTCCTGCGCCGGATGGGGCAGCTCGATGAGGCCTGCCGGCGTGCGCTGGTCCTGGCCGCGACGAGCGACACCGGAGAGCTGCGGCTGCTGGAAGCCGCCGCGCATCAGATGGCAGTGGACCTCGGTGCGCTAGCGGCTGCCGAGAGCTCCGGGCTGCTGACCATGCGGGCGGGCATGGTCGAGTTCCGCCATCCGATCGCCCGGTCCGCCATCTATGCCGACGCCCCGGTGGACGAGCGCCGCGCCGCCCATCGCGCCCTGGCAGCGGCCCTGCCCGACCGGGACGTGGACCGCCGTGCCTGGCACCTGGCGGCCGCCGCGCTGGGCACCGACGAGTCGGCGTGCTCAGCGCTCGAGCAGGCCGGCGCGCGCAGCCGCGAGCGGAGCGCATATGCCACCGCAACCGCCGCCTTCGAGCGCGCGGGGCGCCTGACCGCGGATCCCTCGCGGCGCGCGCGCCTCCTGGCCGACGCAGCCGAGGCGGCGTGGCTGGCCGGCCTGGCCGATCGGGCGCTGCGCCTCATCGAGGAAGGCCGCGAGTCGATCGCCGATGATGCGCTCGCACTCAGACTCGAGCATCTGGCCGGGCAGATCGTCGTTCGTCGCGGGCCGGTGATGCGGGGCTATGAGATCTTCACCGCGGCCGCCGAGCGGGCCGGGCCCGAGGAGGCGATTGAGATGCTGGCGGAGGCGGCGGAGGCGTGCTTCTTGGCCGCGGAGCCGAAGGAGGTGGTGGCAATGGCGGAGCGCGCGCAGGCCCGGCTGCGGCCGGGAGCGTCGGTGCGGGCGCGCTTCCTGGTCGCGATTTCGCTCGGGATGGCCGAAACGCTGCGCGGCGACGCAGCCGCGGGCGCGGCCCACGTCCACGAGGCGATCATGCTCGCGGAGTCCTCGGCCGCGATTCGCGATGACCTGCCCCTCCTGCATCTCGTCGCGGAGGGGCCACTGTTCCTGCGCGAGAGCGAGGCTGGTCGCACGCTCGTCGAGCAGGTCGTGCGCACCGCGCGCGCCCGGGCCGCGGTGGGCATCCTGCCCTTCATGCTCGGGCTCGTGGCGCTGGATCAAGCCACGACCGATCGCTGGGCGCTGGCTGAGGCCAACTACGGTGAATCCATCGCTCTGGCTCGCGAGAGCGAGCAGCGCGTCGCGCTCGCCTTCGGACTGTCGGGACTGGCGTGGCTCCAGGGGCGCCGCGGTCGCGAAGCCGAGTGCCGGGCCGCAGCGGCTGAAGCTCTCGAGCTGTGCGGACAGCTCGGCGTGCGCCTGCATGCGATCTGGAGCCTGGCGGCGCTCGGCGAGCTCGAGCTCGGGCTCGGCCACGCCGAGGCAGGAGCGGGATACCTCGAGGAGGAGATTCGGCTCGTCGCCGAGTGCGGCATCACCGACGTCGACCTGTTGCCGGCGCCCGAGCTCGTCGACTGCTACCTGAGACTCGGCCGCCGGGCGGAGGCCGAGACCCTCGCCGGCGAGTTCTTCGCCGCCGCCGAGGCTAAGGGTCAGCCCTGGTCCCTAGCCCGAGCCTGGCGCGCTCGCGGCATGCTGGCGCCCGACGGCGAGTGGCCGGCGGCCTTCGAGACCGCGCTTCAGCACCACGCCCAGACGCCGGACCTGTTCCAGACCGCCCGCACCCAGCTCGTGTACGGCGAGCGGCTCCGGCGGGCGCGAAACCGGGTCCTGGCGCGGGAGCAGCTGCGCCCGGCCTCGGAGGCCTTCGAGCGTCTGGATGCCTGGCCATGGGCCAACCGCGCCCGGAACGAGCTCGCGGCCAGCGGCGAGACCCTGCGCCGGCGCGACGCCTCGGCTCGCGACGAGCTAACGCCCCAGGAGCTGCAGATCGCAGTGCTGCTGGCCGGTGGCAAGACGACGCGCGAGGCCGCGGCGGCACTGTTCCTGAGCCCAAAGACGATCGAGTACCACCTGCGGCACGTCTACCTGAAGCTCGGCATCCATTCCCGTGAGGAGCTGGCGGATGCCCTCGCCGAGGGGGAACCGGCGCTGGCTACGGCCGGCCACGCACCACATTGACATCTATGTGCGTGCTGTGGGGGCCCCACCGGAGAGCGAGGCTCCAGCAGCCGGACGTCGGCAGGTCAACGTAGGACGGGTAGATCTCACCGGGCTCGGCGTTGTCGGGGAAGCTCATGCGAACGGTTCTCGCGCCGCTATGCGCGGTGATCTGGAGGGGGTGACCGTTACGGAGAGAGCGGACAACCCAGAGGACCTTGTTCGACGGGTTGACGGGGTGGCCCGCCCGCAGGACGGGCGCGAAGAAGAAGGCCGCCGCTGCGTTCTTGTCGCTGAGTGCGTAGGGGATGGTGAAGCCCGGGCTCGAGTCCGAGAAGGCGGCCGCAGTCCACGAGGGCGGAGCGCCGTTGTGGATCGGCGCGGGCACGCAGGCGCGGGCCTTCGGGTGAGAACCGCCGCAGCCTGCCAGCGCGACGGCAATCACGAGCGGGATGGTCCCCCGGCGCATGTCGCGTGTACACCGCTGCGGCGCCCGCGGTTCCATGCCCGGCCCAGGCGCCCACGGACCTCTTGCGCGCCCGTGTACGTAACAGGGACGATGCACAGCAACTGTGTCGACGCAGGCTGAACCCGTGCCGGCAGTCGCGCAGGCCGTTGCCACCAGCGGTCCGATGACGCGTGCGCGTGCGCACACACGACGCAGCGAGCGGGCGCTGATCCGCGGCGCACTGGCCGGCAACGAGGTCGACCTCGAGCAGCTGTTCCGCCGGCACTGGCCGCGCGCCTACCGATCGGCCTATCTGATCGTCCACGATCACGCCGCCGCCGAGGACATCGCCCAGGAGGCGTTCCTCGCGGCCATCCGGCGCCTGGATCGCTTTGACCGCCAGCGCAAGTTCGGGCCTTGGCTGGGGGCGATCGTGGCCAACCGGTCGATCGACTGGTTGCGGGCGCGCACGGCCAGGCGGGAGAGCGGCGATGCCGGCCCGGAGCCGGTCGCTCCGCCGCCGAACCCGGTCGGGCGGTACTCCGAGGAGATCCTTCAGGCGCTGGGAGGGCTGAGCCCCGAGCATCGTGCGGTGGTGGTGATGCGCTACGTCCTGGACTACAGCCCGGGCGAGATCGCCCGCGCGCTCGAGGTCCCACGCGGGACCGTGAACTCGCGCCTGCGCCGCGGGCTCGACACGCTCGAAACGCGCCTGCGGGAGGTGGACCGGTGAGGGCCAGGCACGCGATCAGCCGCTTGAGAGCCCCCGACGAACCGGGTGCCGAGGAGCGCGCCTGGTCGGTCCTGCGCACCGCCTATCCGGAGACCGTGCCGGCGCCCCGGCGCCGCCCCCGCCGCCGTTTCGCGCAGGCTCTTCTGATCGCGGGCGCCGTCGCGGTGCTGGTGCTCTCCTCCGCCCTGGCCAGCGTGCGGCTCTTCACCCCGAAGGCGAGGACGGTTGTCAAGCACGTCCCCGCGGTGACGACGCTGCCCGCGCCGGGCTCAGTGCTCGTCTCCAGCAAGACCGGGACCTGGACGCTGGCCGCCGACGGGACGGCTCGCCGGCTGGGTCCCTACGCCCAGGCGACCTGGTCCCCCCGCGGGCTGTACGTGGCCGTGGCCTCCGGGGATGGGCTCCGGGCGCTGAACCCCCAGGGCAAGGTGATCTGGGTGCTGAACCGCCCGGACGTCCACGATCCACGGTGGTACGGGCCGAGCGGCTATCGGATCGCGTACCTCTCGGGCAGCCAGCTCCGCGTGGTCACCGGTGACAACCATGACGACCACCTGCTGGCGGCTCCCGTGGCCCAGGTTGCACCTGCCTGGCGGCCGAATCATCCGTACGAGCTCGCCTATGTAACGACCGAGAACCGGCTCGTGATCGCCAATGCCGACAGCGGGGCGCGGCGCGGAGCGGCGATCCCGCCGGGCAAGGTGACGCGCCTGGCCTGGTCAGCCGACGGGGGGCGACTGCTTGTCCTCACCACGGCGGCTGCGCTCATCTACTCCCCTGACGGCCACGACGTACGCCGGTTCTCCGGCGCGATCACGGCCGCCGCGCTGTCTCCCGACGGCCGCACCCTGGCTCTCGTCCGCGGCTCGGATCTGGTGCTGACGCCGATCGCAGCCACGGGGAAGGGCCGGCGGGTGTTCTCGGCCGCGGGGCTCGGCCAGCTCACCTGGTCGCCCGACGGGCGCTGGCTGCTGGCCAGCTGGCCTCCGGCCGACCAGTGGCTGTTCGTGTCGGTGGTCGGCGGCCCGCGGATCGCGGCGCTCTCGCACGTGCGTCAGCAGTTCCGGGGATTCCCCGAGCTCGAAGGCTGGTGCTGCGCGGTCAGCGGAGCGCCCGGCTGAGTTAGAAGAGTCGACGCGGGGGTACGCTCCCTCGTTGAGGCAGGTTGCCACCTGCCATCCGGCGACGACGACCCCTGTCATCACGTGCCCCAGCTGGCCCGAGACACCCACGCCCATCTGGTCCACTTCTACGAGACGGAGCATGAGCTCGCTCTCGTCGTCGCGAATTACCTTCGCGATGGCCTGGCCTCCGGCGCAAGCCTGGTCGTGATCGCGACCGAGTCCCATCGGCGGGCGTTCGCGACTGCGTCGCGGCGCCTCGGCTTCGACCTCGAAGCCGCCGAGCGCGATGGGCGGGTGAAGATGCTCGACGCCGCCGACACGCTGGCGCGCCTGCGCCCCTCCGGCCGGTTCGACCGCTCCGTCTTCGAGCAGGTCATCGGCGCGGCGATCCGTGACGCCGCCGGGTCGGGCAGGCCGGTCGTGGCCTACGGCGAGATGGTCGCCGTGCTCTGGGAGGCCGGGGAGGTTCCGGCCGCGATCGAGCTCGAGATGCTGTGGAACGAGCTCGCCGGCGAGGTGTCGTTCTCCCTGCTCTGCGCGTACCGCAGCGCCTCGATGGCGGCTCCCGAGCACGCGCTCGTCGTGGGCCAGGTCTGTCGCCTCCACACCGGCGAGCTGAACGGTGCCGCGCGCAGCTTCCCGCCCGCGCCCGAGTCACCGGCCGCCGCCCGGCGCTTCCTATCCGACACGATGCGCACCTGGGGCTACAGCGCCGCCGACACCCAGGACGCCGTCCTCGCCCTCAGCGAGCTGGCCACCAACGCAGTCGTGCATGCGGGCACCGGCTTCGTCGTCCGCGTCCAATCCGACGGCGTGCACCTCAGGCTCGAGGTGCAGGACGGCTCGCTTCAGCAGCCCCGCGAGCGCGACCAGCCGCCCGGGGCGCCTTCTGGGCGCGGCCTGCACGTCGTGGCCCGCTTGGCAAAGGACTGGGGCGTGAATAACGCGGTCGACGGCAAGTCGGTCTGGGCCGAGCTCGCTGCCTCCGCCTGACGCGCCCCTGGCTTGTCCATTACGGAGTGTCAGCCCCGTCACCCAGCTCCGCGACGGTGCGCCCCTTGCCTGGAATGACCCGTGGCCTCGATGATTTGAGGCCACATGGGAACTATAGAAACAGCCACTGACGTAACGACACTTCGTAACTACATCGGCGGCCGCTGGGTCGAGGCTCAACCCGCCGGCATCCTGGACGATCACGATCCAGCCTCCGGCGAGCTGATCGCGCGCGTGCCCCTCTCGAGCGCCGCCGACGTCGACGCCGCCGTGCAGGCCGCGCGCGCGGCGCTACCGAGCTGGCGAGCCACGCCGGTGCTGGTCCGCGCGCGGGCAGTCCTCGCCCTGCGCGAGGCGCTGATCGCCCACCGCGATGAGATAGCCCAGCTGCTCGCGCGAGATATGGGCAAGACGCTCGCCGACGCCAGCGGCGAGGTCGGGCGCGGGATCGAGTCGGTCGAGGCGGCCGCCGCCGCGCCACATCTGATGAAGGGCGAGAACCTCGAGGGGGTCGCTCGCGGGGTGGATGTCGAGCTGGTGCGCCAGCCGGTGGGGGTGATCGCCGCGATCACCCCGTTCAACTTCCCGGCGATGATCCCGCTCTGGTTCCTGCCCTACGCGATCGCCACGGGGAACACCTTCATCCTCAAGCCGTCCGAGCAGGACCCGCTGACCTCCCAGCGGATCATGCAGCTGATCGACGCGATCGAGGAGATCCCCGCCGGCGTGGTGAACCTGGTGCACGGCGGGCGCGAGGCGGTCTCAGCCATCCTCGACCACCCTGGCATCCACGGCGTCTCGTTCGTGGGCTCGGCGGCCACAGCCCGCTTTGTGGCTGAGCGAGCGGCGGCCACCGGCAAGCGCGTGCAGGCGCTGGGTGGAGCCAAGAACTCGATGCTCGTCATGCCGGATGCTGATCGCGAGGTGATGGTGAGCGGCGTGATGGGCTCGTCCTTCGGGGCCGCCGGGCAGCGCTGCCTGGCCGGCTCGGTCGCGGTGCTGGTCGGCACGCGCGAGGAGCAGGATGCCTCGCTCCAGGCGATCGTCGACGGTGCCAAGCGCCTGCGCGTCGGCCCTGGCCTCGACGCCGAGACCGACGTCTGCCCGGTGGTGACACCAGCCAGTCGCGAGCGCCTGGAGAGTGAGATCGCGGCCGCCGTCGAGGCGGGCGCCGACCTCGTCCTGGACGGCCGGATCGACCCCGGCCCAGGCGGCACGTTCATCGGGCCGACGATCCTCGACAACCTTCCCGACGAGAGCCATTGGCTGCGCGAGGAGCTGTTCGGGCCGGTGCTGTGCGTGCACCGGGAGCCCGACCTCGAGAGCGCCATCGAGTGGTCGAACGGCAGCCGGTATGGCAACTCAGCGGTCATGTTCACCACCTCGGGGGGCAACGCCCGCGCCTTCCGCTACGGCATCCAGGCCGGGATGCTCGGCGTCAACGTCGGCGTCGCCGCCCCCGTCGCGTGGTTCCCGTTCGCCGGTTTCAAGGACTCCTTCGACGGCGACCTGCACGCCAACGGTCGCGACGCGTTCGAGTTCTACACCCGTAAGAAGGTGGTGACATCCCGGTGGTGACCGAGGCGCCGACGGCGTGGCGCAATCTCGTCGGCGGCGAACTGACCAGCTCGGTCGAGGGGGCCGAGCGCGAGATCCTCGCCCCGGCCACCGGCGAGCCGATCGCCCGTGTGCC
>DATGJM010000152.1:0-10160 GCA_035295205.1 Solirubrobacteraceae bacterium
AGCGGCACGAACGCGAGCTGCGTCGGGACGGTGAATCCGAGCGGGGTCTCGAACCGCACCAGCATCGCAAGCGCCATCACGGCCACGCACAGCGCGGTGGGCAGCACCGAGAATGAGTGCGGAGGGTGCAGCCACCAGATGACCGCGGCGGCGAGCGCGAAGCCGCCGCCGATGAGGATCTCGGCCAGCAGCTCGCGCTGGTCCATCGCCGAGCCCTCACGCTCGAGCGTGTCCGCGAGTAGCTGCTGCTCGGCCAGATTCGGGTCCAGGGACACGTCTGGACGCGTATCGACCTCCAGGCCCAGGGGCTTGATGGTTAGAACTTCCGTTTAGCTGAAAAGCGATGCATCACGGAGCGGCAGCGTTCAGCCGATCGCGCATCGTGTAAACCAACTGAAAAGGGCAAACTCGGCGCGAGCCGAGGACGCAAAGCTAGAGGTCTCGCCCAGTCTGGCGAGATAGCTCGGCTGCCAGTGCACACCAGGGATGGTGCGTCACATGAAGCAGTGCCTTTTCAGGATCTACTCGCTGGCTCTCGGGGTCCTCGCCGCCGGGGTCGCGTTCGCTGGGAGTGTGGCGCCCGCTCAGGCCGCGTTGCTCTCGACCAGCGCCTGCGACACCTCGACGTTGACTCAGCCCTTCCTGCACTGGGGCGACGCCAACGAGTACAAGCTCGTGCCGGGCGGGACGTTCGAGTCCGGCACACCCAGCTGGACGCTCACGGGCGGAGCCACGCTCACGACCGGGAGCGAGCCGTATGGCGCCACTGGATCCGTTGGATCCAGGTCGCTGTACCTGCCGGCAGGGGGGAGCGCTCAGTCCCCGTACACGTGCGTCAACGCGGCTTATCCCCTGTTGCGGCTCTTCGCCCGTAACAGGAGTCTGCTGTCGACGGTGCTCGTGCAGCTGGTCTATCTGAACCCGCTGCTCGGCCCGACGGACATCCCGGTGGGGGTGGTCGCACTCAGTGGGACATGGCAGCCGACGCTGCCGATGCTCACGCTGTCCGCGGTTCCCGGCGCGCTGAACGGCGGGACGGCGCAGGTGGCGGTCCGGTTCACGGCCGTCCTCGGCGCCTCGCAGATCGATGACGTGTTCGTCGATCCGCGGATGAGCGGCTGACGGAGGGGGTCCGCCAGCAGCGGGTGATGAGGTGACCGGCCGGCCATGTGGCCGGCCGGCGCCTCCCGCCCGGCCGCGGTATCTGGCCGGGTGCACGGACGATGGCGACCCTCGTCGCCCGCGGCCAACCGCGCCCACCCCCCTCGCGAGCCAAGGGTCGGCGCGTCCAGCCGCGGATAGCGCAGACAAACGCGCCGACCCCGTTCGTGTGCCGGGGGTCGGCGCGGCCATCCGCGTTGCGGGCTCGCGACGCCAAGCTCGCAACGACTCGCCAGACCCGTCCTGACCCGTCCTGACCCGTCCTGACCCGGATCGCGCAGGCCCTGGGGCAGACCGCGCGGCCCTAGCGGCCGGCGATCCGGCTCGCCAGCGTCGCCAGCCCTGACGGGCGCCCGGTGCGCTCCTCGCGCTGGTCGGCCCTTCGGTAGAGCCCATAGACCGTCCGCGCCCCGACGAACCGCAGCGGCTCGGGCTCCCAGGCCCGCGCACCCGCCCCCACCCACGGGAGGCGAACCAGCTCACTGTCCCGCCCGAGCACCAGGTCTCGCATCGTCCGGCCGGCGAGATTCGAAGCGGCCACGCCGTCGCCGGCGTAGCCCCCGGCGAACCCGATCCCTGAGACCGGGTCGAAGCTCACCAGCGGGCACCAGTCGCGGCTCACACCGAGCACGCCGTGCCAGGCCCGGTCGACCTGGACGTCGCGCAGCTCAGGGAACAGGGCGGCCAGGCGCGCCCGCAGCTCGGAGACCGTCTGGGCGGGAACCGGACCCTCGCGGTCGGTGCGAGAGCCGAACCGGTAGGGCACCCCGCGACCCCCGATCGCGATCCTCCCGTCGGCCGTGCGCTGGGAGTAGGTGTAGACGTGGGCCCCGTCGAGCAGCGTCTCGGAGCCGGACCAGCCGACCCGCGACCACACCTCCGGCGACAGCGGCGCCGTCACGATCATCGAGCTGTTCAGCGGCAGCAGCCGCCGGCGCCGACCCGGCAGGTTGGCGGTATAGCACTCGGTGGCCACGAGCACGTGACGGGCGGCAACCGAGCCGCGGGCGACGGCGACCAGCCCCGGCTGCACCGACACGACCCGCGAAGACTCGTACACCGCGACCCCAAGGCGCTCGGCGGCAGCCGCCAGGCCCATCACCAGCTTGGCGGGCTGCACCCGCGCGCAGTACGGCGAGTAGAGCGCGCCCTGCGCACGAGAGACAGCCACCCGTTCCGACAACTCCGACGCTGAGATCAGCTGCCACGAGCCGTCCTCTCCCAGAGCCTCCCGCTCCGCAGCCACATCAGCCCGAAGCCGCGCGAGCTGGAGCGGGCTCTGAGCGACCATCAAGGTCCCTCCCTGATGCCAGTCGCACTCGATCCCCTCACGGGCGACGACGGTGCCGATTTCTGCGACCGTGGCCTCGATCGCGCGCGCCATCGCGAGCGGCGCGCCGGGACCGCCGTGCCGGCGCCAGGCGTGAGCCGGGCCTGCGATCTTGCCGATCACCCAGCCCCCGTTACGGCCCGAGGCCCCGAATCCGACGTGTTCGGCCTCGAGCACGACGACTCCCAGCCGAGGCTCGGCGCGCTTGAGCTCATACGCCATCCACAGACCGGTGAAGCCCCCGCCGACGATGCACACGTCAGCCTCGATCGCGCCGGAGAGCTCGGGCCGCGTGGGCCGAGCCTCGACCTGGTCGAGCCAGAACGAAGGCGTGGGGCGCCGGCCGACCCCCGCGACCGGCCGGCGCTCCTTTAGCTCAGCGAGCTTCACAGCATCTGTTCAGCCGGCGCGAAGGCGGACTCCGGGGTGACCGTCTCGATCGGGTCCCCAGCGACCAGCCTGCGCTCGCGGAAGAACTGAGGCGCTGTCAGCCTGCGCACGAACATCAGCACGACGCCCGAGCCGATGCCGATGATGGCGATCCAGTCCGGCACACCAAGCCCCAGGAAAGGCGGCGAGGTGTCGTTGGCCGCGTGCCCGTAGTAGATGATGCCCTTGACGAAGATCCCCACCAGGGCGAGACCTCCGAGCACGGGCAGGAGGCCCAGCACGAAGAAGTTCCGCACCGACTTGAACAGCTCGCGCCGATAGAAGATCGCCGAGCTGAAGCCGGTGAATCCGTAGTAGTAACAGACGAGGAAGCCCAGGCCGGCCACGCAGTCCGCCAGCACGTTCGTGGAGAGCAGCTCGATGCCCACGAACCAGATCAGCGACAGGACGCCGGCCCAGATGGTGGCCGAGCCGGGAACCAGGTTCGTGGCATGGATGCTGGCGAAGCGCCGGGGGATTGCCCCACGCCGAGCCATCGAGAGCGCCGATCGCGCGGCCGGCAGGATCGTCGTCTGGGTAGCTGCGGTGGCGGAGGTCAGCACCGCGATGGTGAGCAGGAAGTGCAGGCTGCCAAGCACGTTCTTGGCCAGTCCGGCCGAGAAGATGTCGGCGGCATTGTTCGGGTCACCGAGGTAGCCGGTGCCGGCATAGGCCTGCGCCGCGACAGAGACCAACAGGAAGATGCCGATGAGGACGAGGGTCGAGGCCATCGCGCTCTTGCCCGGCCCGCTGCGCGAGTTCTGGGACTCCTCGTTGACGGAGACCCCTGTGTCCCAGCCCCAGTACAGGAAGACGCCGAGCAGCATGCCCTGGATGAGAGGCCCGAACCCGACGGTAAATGGGTTGAACCAGTCGAGCCGGACGCCCAAGTAGTGCTTCGGCTGATCGATGTACGCCCTCAGGAGAGCGACCACCGCAAAGATGACCAGAGTGGTCATCTCGAACCCGAGCAGGAGCCGCTGCGTGCGCGCCGATAGCTCGATGCCCTTCCAGCAGATCCACGTGAGGACGACGATGAAGACGCCGCCCAAGATGATCACGTCCGTCGTGCTGTTCGCGGCGGCGTTCAGCCCAAAAAGCTGGAAGCCGTAGCTACCCGCGATCTGCGCCTGGTTGGCATTTACGACGATGTCCGAGACCAAGATCGTGTAGCCCGCAATCCAGCCGATCGTGGGGCCCATCGCGCGCGTCACCCATGAGAACGTCGTCCCGCAGTCCGGATCGGCCGTGTTCATGTTCCGGTAGGCCATCGCCACGAAGAACATCGGGATGAATGAGACGATGATCACGGCCGGCATGTGCGTGCCGATGCCGCCGATGCCGACGATGAAGCCGATCGTGGCCGCGAGGCTGTAACCGGGCGCGGTCGACGCGACGCCGATCACGATGTTGCTCAGATAGCTGACTGCGTTCTTCTTGAGTCTCGGCGGCTCGCCTGAACGAGCCGCCGTCGAGTCCACCGGCGTGGCGGCTAGCGACGATGCTTCCATTCAAATCCTCCCCTACAGAAATAAGGCTGGCTGGCTGATGGTGCTGGCCCATGCACGTGAGGGCCAGATGCGGTCTGTCAGAAAAAGGCCCCGACGCTTGACGATGTGTTGCGTAACCTCCGTGTCTCCTCAACGTCGTTCGTCCGGTGACAGCGCCTGCGTCAGGCGCAGCGCCCGGACGGCCAGATGCAGCGAGAGTACGACGTCAGGGTCCTCGAGGTCAACGCCCATCAGCTTCTCGAGCCGCTCCAGGCGCAGATACAGCGACTGGCGGGTCAGATGAAGCGCGCGGGCCGTGTCGGCCTTGCGTCCCGACGAAGCCAGGTACGCCTCGAGAGTCCTCAACAGCTCCCGCGTTCGCTGGTCTGACTCCTCGAACAGCGGTCCGAGCTGGTCGCGGGTGAAGGCCAGAAGCTCCGGCGAGCTGCGCATCGAATAGAGCAGGTCGGCGAGCGAGCGGTGACGGGCATCGCGCCAGAGGACGGCGCCCGTCGCCCGGGCCGAGAGCACCGCCCCGGCCGCGCGCTCGAGCCGCCGGCCGACCCCCATCCAGGTCGTGTCCACCCCTCCGAAGGCGAGCGCCGCGTCAGCCTCGGACAAGCCACGCCGGCGTAACGGCCCACGCAGTTCGGTGGCCAATGTGTCAAGCATCTCGGGACCCGGCTCGCTCTCTGTGACTGCGCACACCAGCAGCAGCGTCGCCCCGTGAAGCCCCAGAAGCAGCGGACGATCCGAGCGCGCGCCCGCCCGCACTCCCGGCATCAGCAGCGCGAGGGCGTCCTCGGGCGTCTCGGCCAGCTCCAGCCAGCGATCCGACCGCCAGCCGAGCGCCCCGGCCAGCAGCGAACCCCGCCGCGGGGTGAATCCGAGCGCCCCCGCCCGGCGCGCCGCATCCGCCTCGCTCACCCGCGAGTGCATCAGATCCACGAGAAAGCTCCCCCTCGCCCTCGCCCGCAACTGCTCGTCGTGGTGCTCGTGCAGTAGCTGTAGCGCCACCGCCTGGGCGCCTCGTTCGAGCACGACGCGGTCCTCGTCGGCCAGCGGCGAGTCGAGCTCGAGGACCGTCACCTGCCCCCAGGGCCTGCCGCGAGAGTTCACCTCCACCGCCAGCCAGCCGTGGCCCGACAGCTGACCCAGCTCTCGCGCCCGGCGATACTCGAGGTGGGCCTCGAGCAGCTCCTGCTCGGATGACTCGTAGGGCGCGAACCCGATCAGCTGGCCCGCGATGTTCTCCAAGGCGACCGGGTTCTGCAGCGTGCGAGCGAGCTCCAACAGCAGCTCGTTCAGCTCGCGGCGTTCGAGCACGAGTGCGGTCAGCCGGTCACCCGCCTCCTGGCTGCGGCGCAGGAGCGCCAGGCGCCGGTCGACCAGTGCCCCATGGATCGCCTCCGTGATGTCGACGAAGCGGGTCGGACGGTGGGTGGCGATCAGCGGGAGCCCGCGGGCGTCCGCCTCGCGCACGAGCGCCTCCGGAAGCTCGCGCTTGTAGGCATAGCCGATCTCGATCAGCAGACCGGCCGCATCCTGCTCGGAGAGGCTGCGGATGAACCGCCGCTGGGCGGCGTCGTCGAGCCCCGGACCGGTGCCGGTGGAGAGCACGAGCTCGCCTCCGCGCAGCAGCTCATCGGGTGCGGGAACGTCGACGACATGGACCCAGCGCACGACCCGATCCAGGCGCTCCTTGCCCGCCACCACCTCCGGCAGCGCGCGGCGCAGGACCGGAAGGGACAGCGCGCCGGCCACGCTCAACGGGCCCACGCTGGGTGATATGTCCTGTCGAGTTATGCGGTCAGGCTAGCTGTGCCGGCGACAATGCGCCGGTTGCCACGAGCTCGATTGCGTTCGCGGCCCTTACGTCCCCGGGATCGCCCTGGAGCCGGGCGGCCGTCGTCGCCATGCGGTCGCGCAACGAGCGGTCGGCGAGCAGTCGCCGCGCCGCGAACACCAGCTGCCCGGGGTCATGGCCGTAGGTGTCGAGCCGCATGCCGAAGCCCTGCTCCTCAACTCGGCGGGCGTTGTCGTGCTGGTCCCAGAACAGCGGCAGTACGACCATCGGGCAGCCGAAGTGCATGCACTCGGTGATCGTGTTATTTCCGCCGTGGGTGATGACGACGGATGCCTTGGGCAGGATCGCAGTCTGCGGGAGGTACTCGGCTCCCTCCATGTGGTCGGGCAGCGAGAGCAGCTCGTGCTGTGGGCCGAGGGAGACGACGACGCGCAGGTCCTCGCACACGGCCAGGGTGTCGATGAGGCCCTGCATGAGCTCCACATCGGCCGAACCCAGGGATCCGAGGCTCAGGTACACCAGCGGTCGCGGGTCAGACCGATCGTCCCAGTCGGCCTCCGGCGCGCGCACGCAGGACTCGAGCTGGACCCAGCGGCCAGGTGGGGCGACCGCGCGCGGGTAGTCCAGATCGCGAGGGTACAGATACATGTTCAGCCACGGCGAGACGCCGATCAGCTCGAGTTCCGGCAGCCCGCCCGCTCCGCGCTCACCGAACAGCTCGTCGTGCTCGGCGTGCAGCGGGCCGATCACGCGCCGGTACTCGGCCCAGTAGGCATCCCACCCGGACCGGTCCGCGGCCGAGTAGCCGCTGAAGACCGGCGGCACGAGCTCGTCCTTCAGCTCCGCCGGGTTACAGGACGTGATCCGCACCCACGGCAGGCCGCTGGCCGAGAGCGCCGGGAAGCCGACCACGTTGTCCTCGACGACGACATCGGGCTCGAGTTCCTCGATGATCTCGAGCAACCGGTCGTCGACATAGCGGGCGCCATCCATCAGCGCCTGGAAGGTGGGCGCGATGAAAGCCTCGAGCTGCTCGATCGTCGGCTGTCGGAACACAGGCGCCGTGTCGCGGATGAAGTCCTTCCAGAACTGGCCCGGCACCTCGGGCTCGGCCGGCGGCGGGCTGAGTCGCATCAGACGCTCCTCGAACCCGCGCGCCTCGAGCGTGCCGGCGAACGACTCCTCGACGATGAACACGACCCGGTGCCCACGGTCCCGCAGCACGGCGCCGATCCCGGCGCAGTTGTTCGTCGGCCCGTAGGCGCCCTCCGGGAAGAACGCGATCGTGGCCATCTCGATGGCCCTATACCGTCGCCGTGGTCCGGATCCCGAAGCGCTCCACCGCCTCGGTGAGCACGTCGCCGAGGATCCCAGCGATCCGGTCGAACTCCTCCTGGCCCGCCACCAGCGGCGGCGACAGCTGGATCACCGGATCGCCTCGGTCGTCCGCCCGGGCGATCATCCCGGCCTCGAACATGCGAGGCATCAGGAAGCCGCGCAGGAGCGCCTCGCGCTCGTCGGCGTCGAAGCCCTGCCGCGAGTCCTTGTCCTTGACGAGCTCGAGCGCCCAGAAATACCCCTGGCCGCGGATATCGCCGATGATCGGCAGCTCGAGCAGCGGCGCCAGCGTGTCGTAGAACGCCTGCTCGCGCTCGCGCACGCGCTCGATCAGCCGTTCGCGCTTCATCACCGCGAGGTTGGCCAGGGCGATCGCCGCCTGCACCGGGTGGCCGCCGAAGGTGATGCCGTGGGTGAAGGAGTTCTTGCCGTGGGTGAAGGGCTCGAACACGCGCTCGCTGGTGATCACCCCTCCGATCGAGGCGTAGGCGCTCGAGAGGCCCTTGGCGCAGGTGAGGAGGTCCGGCCGGATGTCGTAGCGCTCGGAGGCGAACCACGCCCCGACCCGCCCGAACCCGGTGATGACCTCGTCGGCGCACAGCAGGATCCCGTAGCGGTCGCAGATCTCGCGCACGCCCGCCCAGTAGCCCGTGGGCGCGACCAGCGCGCCGCCGGAGTTCTGCACCGGCTCCATGATCACCAGGGCGATCGTGCCCGGGCCTTCGGCGCGGATCGTCCGCTCGAGGTCGTCCAGCAGCCAGGCGGTGCATTCCGCCTCGGTCTCATCCGGGGGACGGTGGTAGCGGGCGGTGTTCGAGACGTGAGCGACACTCGGCACGAGCGGCTCGAACGGGGTGCGCAGGTCGGCAACGCCGTTGATCGACAGGGCGCCCATCGTGGTGCCGTGGTAGGCGACGTTACGAGAGATCGCCTTCCAGCGGCGCTCACCGCGCAGGGCGTGGTACTGGCGGGCGAGCTTCCAAACCGACTCCACGGACTCGGAGCCACCCGAGGTGAAGAACACCCGCGTCAGGTCGCCCGGAGCCAACGAAGCGACCTCGGAGGCGAGCTCGATCGCCCGCGGATGCGCGTAGCCCCAGTTCGTGTAGAACGGAAGCTCGCGCATCTGCTCGAGCGCCGCCTGCCCGAGCTCCTCGCCATACCCGTAGCCGATCTGGACGGCGAACAGCCCGGCCAGAGCATCGAGGTAGCGCCTGCCACGGCTGTCCTCGAGATAGCACCCGTCGCCTCGCACGATGACGGGCACTTCGGCGCCGCCCTCCGCGAACGCGCCCATACGCGCAAAGTGCAGCCATAGATGGTCCAGGGCTGATTGCTGAAGGGCCTGATGGTCAGCCTGCATTGACTATTCCCCCAAGTTGATCATCACGTGCTTGATCTCGGTGTAGTCGAGCACGGAGTAGATGGACATGTCCTTGCCGTAACCAGACTGCTTGAAGCCGCCGTGGGGCATCTCCGAGACGAACGGGAGGTGGTCGTTGACCCAGACGGTCCCGAAGCGAAGGGCCTTCGAGGCCCGCATCGCGCGGCCGACGTCGCGGGTCCAGACCGAGGCCGCAAGCCCATAGTCGACGTCGTTGGCCATGCGGATCGCCTCCTGCTCGGAGTCGAAGCGCTGGACGGTGACGACCGGCCCGAAGACCTCCCGCTGCACGATCTCGTCGCGCTGGGAGACCCCGCCGACCACCGTCGGAGCCACGAAGTAGCCAGCGTCGCGGACGCGCTGGCCACCGGTGATGAGCTCGCCGGAGGCGCGTTCGACGAACCCGAGCACCCGCTCCCGCTGCTCGGCTGAAATCACCGGCCCCATCTCGATCCCCTCGTCCGTCGCCGGATCGCCGAGCTTGAGTGACTCCACGGCGGGCACCAGAGCGCTGAGGAGATCGTCGTAGCGCGTCCCGCCGACCAGCACCCGCGAGGAAGCGGTGCAGTCCTGCCCCGAGTTCATGAACGCGCCCAGGCGGATGCCCGCCGCGACCGCGTCCATGTCCGCGTCGTCGTAGACCACCATCGGCGCCTTGCCGCCGAGCTCGAGGTGGACACGCTTGAGCGTGTCGGCGCCGGTGCGCGCGATCCACTTGCCGGTCTCGACCGACCCCGTCAGCGAGACCATGCGCACATCGGGGTGCTTGACCAGCTCGGCGCCGACGGGCTCCCCATCGCCGGTGATGACGTTGAAGACTCCCGGGGGCAGGATCTCGGCCGCCAGCTCGGCTAGCCGCAGCGTGGTCAGCGGCGTCAGCTCGGAGGGCTTCAGCACGATCGTGTTCCCGGCGGCCAGGGCGGGGCCGATCTTCCAGATCGCCATCATCAGCGGGTAGTTCCACGGGGCGATCTGGCCGACCACGCCCACCGGCTCGCGGCGGATGATCGACGTGTACCCGTGCAGGTACTCGCCCGCCGACCGGCCCTCGAGGTTGCGCGCAGCGCCGGCGAAGAACTGCAGCTGGTCGACGCACAGCGGCATCTCCTCCCGGGCCAGGCTGATCGGCTTGCCGACGTTCAGCGACTCGAGCTGGGCGAACTCCTCGAGCCGGGCATCCAACGCGCCCGCCAGCCGGAGCAGGGCGCTCGCCCGCTCTCC
>DATGJM010000153.1:0-18815 GCA_035295205.1 Solirubrobacteraceae bacterium
GCGATGATCCGGGCGCCGAGCGGGATGCCATCGCGGGCGAGGCCCGCCGGATAGCCGGTTCCGTCCAGCCGCTCGTGGTGGTGGCGGATGATCGCCGTCAGCTCGCCATCGCCGAGCGCGGCCACCATCTCGGCGCCGTCCACCGGATGGGCCTTGATGACCTCGAACTCCGCGTCGGTGAGCCGGTCGGGCTTGTGCAGGATCGCCGTGGGGGTGCGCACCTTGCCCACGTCGTGAAGAGCCGCCGCGGTCCGCACCTTGGCGACCCGCCGAGGCGAGAGCCCCATCCCCTTCGCGATCTCCTCGGCGTAGCGCGCCACCCGCCGGGAGTGCCCGCTGGTGTAGGGGTCACCGGACTCCAGCGCCGCGGCCAAGTCGAGCAGCAGGTCGCGGCGCTGCTGCAGGCTCGGCCCTCCGCGCGATTCGACGCCCTCGAGTAACGCCAGAGTGCTGCGGACCCGGCGCTCGCTCTGCAGGCGCCGCACCCACCCCCACAACATCAGATCGCCGAACACGACATCTCCGGACCGCGGCCGGGAGCGCCAGTAGTGCCCGCCGGCCCAGGCGGCGATGACCGACCACGCGATCGCGACGCCAATCGACAGGGTGACCGAGCGCAGGACGCCGGCGGCGCTCAGCACGCCGAGCATCAGCACCGGGCAGCCCGCTACCAGGAAGGTCGCGACGAGTACCTGAGGCAGGTACGCCATGAGACGCCGCGATGAGTGATCCTCCATGACTCCCTCGAGGTGAACGGCCACCCGTGGCCTGGTCGCCGAGAGGCGACCTGAACTCGATATCGACCTGCTCCGAAGCTAACGGCTCCGTGGAAACTACTGAGTCAGGCCGGCCGCCGGGCGGCCATGTTCAGCCGCACGTAGTCGAGCACCATCGGCCGCCCGGAGCGCTCCAGGACCGCGTCGACGAAGGACTCGCGCAGCTCCTCGGGAAGGGGGTCCAGGTGGCGCACGAGGCACACCGTGCGCACGAACTCCCGCGGGTCCTCGAGCGTGATCGGCCGGGGCTCGAGCCATGTCTGCACATCGGCGAAGCCCGCTCGCCCCAGCCGTTCGGCGGTCTCCTCCGGTCCGGCGTAGTTCCACGGGTGGCGCCAGCCCGAGAAGTGCTCGGCGAACGGCGCCTGTGCGGCCACCTCGCCCGCGAGGATCCGGAAGGCGTCGATGTTTCCGCGCCCTCCGCACTGCGCGATCAGGCGGCCGCCGGGGCGCAGCGCCCGGTGAAGCGCGCCGAACAGCCGGTCGTGGTCGTGTATCCAGTGGAAGGTCGCGTTCGAGAAGATCAGGTCCACGGACTCGGGCAAGCGGAGCTCGGTCAGGTCCTGGCAGAAGGACGTCACTCGATCGCCCAGCCGCGCGCGGGTGTGCTCGACCATCGACGGCGCCACGTCCACGCCGTAGACCCGGCCATGTGGGACCCGCCGCACCAGCTCGGCCGTCACCCGCCCCGAGCCGCAGCCCGCGTCCAGCACCACCTCATCACCGCGCAGGTCCAGACGCTCCAGCTGCTCGAGCGCCCACACCAGCTGGACGTCGCCCGAGATGCGGTCGTAGGTCGCCGCATCCCAGTCGCGGGTCTGAGAGCTCATTGGAGAGCGGTCGTGACGGGGCCCGTGCGCTCTCGGGCAGCCTCGTAACCCGCGATCGCATCCTCCTGCTCGAGCGTGAGCCCAATGTCATCGAGGCCGTTCAGGAGCCGGTGTCTCGTGCCCGGGTCGATCTCGAAATGCTCCGAGCCGCCGGGCCAGCGCACCTCTTGTGCGGCGAGGTCGACCTGAGCCTCACCTGCCTCGCGGATCGACGAGCATGCCGCCTCGCTCAGCTGCACGGGCAGGAGCCCGATCTTCGTGCAGTTGGAGCGGAAGATGTCGGCGAAGCTGGGCGCGATGATCGCCTGAAAGCCGTAGTCCTCAAGCGCCCACGGAGCGTGCTCGCGGCTCGAGCCGCAGCCGAAGTTCCGCCCGGCCACGAGGATCGGGTTGCGCGGCAGCTCCCACCCGGGCTGCTTCGCCCAGTCGTAGAACAGGAACTGGCCGAACCCGGTCCGCTCGACGCGCTTGAGGAACTGCTTGGGGATGATCTGGTCGGTGTCGACGTCGTCGCGGTTGAGGACGCTCACGCGGCCCGTGATGGTCTCGATGGCTCTCACGAGCGCCAGCTCCTTATGTCGACGAACCGTCCCTCGATCGCAGCGGCAGCGGCCATCTGCGGCGATACGAGATGCGAGCGGGCCCCCCGACCCTGGCGGCCCTCGAAGTTGCGGTTCGAGGTCGAGGCCACGCGTTCGCCGGGCGCGGCGATGTCGGGGTTCATCCCGAGGCACATCGAGCACCCGGCGCCGCGCCAGTCGAAGCCGGCGCGCTTGAACACCTCGTCCAGTCCTTCGCGCTCAGCCTGCGCCTTCACCTGCTGGGAGCCGGGGACGACCATGGCGTAGACGTGGCTGGACACGCGATGCCCGTGCACCACCTCGGCAGCGGCGCGCAGATCGCCGATGCGCGAGTTCGTGCACGAACCGATGAAGACCCGGTCGAGCTTGATCTCCTGGATCGGGATGCCGGGCTCGAGCCCCATGTACTCGAGCGCGCGCTCGTCCTGCTCGCTGTGCGGGTCGGGAACGGCCTCGGTCACCGGAACGACCATCCCCGGCGTGGTCCCCCAGGTCACCATCGGGCTGAGCGCGCCGGCGTCGAGAACCATCTCGCGGTCGAAGCCGGCGCCGGGATCGGTCTTGAGCGAGCGCCACTCGTCGGGCACGGCGTCCGGGGCCGCGGGCGTTGCGAGCACCCATTCGAACGTCTTCTCGTCGGGAGCGATCATCCCCGCCCGTCCGCCGCCCTCGATCGTCATGTTGCAAACGGTCATCCGGCCCTCCATCGAGAGCTGCTCGATCGCCGGACCGGCGTACTCGACCACGTGCCCGACCGCGCCGGCGACGCCCATCCGGCCGATCGTGGCGAGGATCAGATCCTTGGCCGTGACGCCGTAGCCGAGCTCGCCGTCGTAGCGGATCAGCATGGACTTGGGCTTCGTCTGCACGAGGCACTGCGTGGCCAGCACATGCTCGACCTCGCTCGTGCCGATTCCGAAGGCGAGCGCGCCGAAGGCGCCGTGGGTGGCCGTATGGGAGTCGCCGCATACGATCGTCATGCCGGGCTGGGTGACCCCAAGCTCGGGACCGATCACGTGCACGATGCCCTGATGCTCGGAGCCGAGGGTGTAGAGGGGGATCTCGAACTCGGCGCAGTTGCGTTCGAGCGTCTCGACCTGCACGCGGCTCAGCTCGTCGCGGATGCGGGCAGCGACCGGAGTGCCGTCGGTGGGAACGTTGTGGTCGGCGGTGGCCAGGGTGCGGTCCGGGCGGCGCACCTTCCGTCCCGCGAGACGCAGGCCGTCGAACGCCTGGGGGCTCGTGACCTCGTGAACGAGGTGAAGATCGATGTAGATCAAGCCCGGGGCGACCTCGTGGGCGTCCCAGATCTTGTCGAACAGAGTCTTGGGCATCAGCTCCTCCGCAGACCGGCGCTGACGACCGCCAGCAGCACGGCCTCATCGGGTCCGGGGTTCTCGAAGTGGTGGGGCAGGTCCGCGTCGAACGTCACGCAGTCGCCGGCTCGCAGCTCGAATCGCTGGCCATCGCAGTGCAGCACGACGGTCCCGGCCTCGACCAGCGCCGACTCGCGGCTTCCGGGCTCGTGCATCGGCGGGTCGCCAGGGCCGCCTGTGAGTGCGCCCGGGTCGAGTGTGTGCCGGGACAGCTCGGCCCGCTGGCCGGGCAGCGGAGGGGTGAGGATCTCGTAGCTGTGCCCGCTCGCCCGGCCCGGGCCCTTTCGCCGCTCGTCGCCGCGCACGACGGATACCGCCCCGTCCTCGTCCAGGCGCAGCAGCTGCGAGAGGCGCAGCTCGAGCCCGGAAGCGATGCGGGTCGCGACCTGCAGGGTTGGGCTGGTCTCGCCGCGCTCGACCTGCGAGAGCATCGGCGCGCTCACACCGGAGCGCTCGGACAGGTCCCGCAGCGACAGGTCCATCGACTCGCGCAACGCGCGGATCCGCGGGCCGACGCCATCGGGTGTGAGAGTCGTCATACGAGCGTACGTTATCACGTACAAGCGGCGGCTCGCTAGGGTCACTGGCGATGCAGACCCGGCCCGATGTCCTCGTGCTCGGTGGCGGCGGGGTGCTCGGCGAGGCCTGGATGATGGGCCTGCTCGCCGGCCTCGAGGAGGCTGCCGGCTTCGACCTGCGCCGCTGCGAGAGCTTCGTCGGCACGTCGGCGGGAGCGATCGTGGCCGCGCATCTGGCCGCCGGAGAGCGCCCGCGGCGGCCATCTCGGCTCGAGCCGGCGGCGGAGCCCGCGATGGAACAGGCAACGGAGGGGCTCGGGGCGGCGGCGCTGGCCGCCGCGCGGTGGGCGGGCGCCCGGGCCCTGGCCGCAGGGGCGGCGTTCGCTCCCCTGGCCCTGGGGATGGCAGCGCCCGGAGGCGCGGTGCTGCGCGCTGCGATGCTCAGGCGGCTCCCGAGGCCGGCGATGACCCTGTCAGACCTTCACCGGCAGGTGGAGCGCTCGGGTGCGCGCTTCGACGGGCGGCTGCGAATCACCGCGGTCGATCGCCGGACGGGCCGGCGGGTGGTGTTCGGCAGTCCACGCGGCCCCAGCGCGTCGGTCGCCGCGGCGGTGGCCGCCTCATGCACCGTCCCGTGGCTGTTCGCGCCCGTCGAGATCGGCGGGCGCGAGTACGTGGACGGAGGGGTATGGAGCCCGACCAACCTCGATGCCGCGCCGGCGGGTCGTGATACCCACGTGCTCTGTCTGCACCCGACGGCGAACATCGTGGGCTCTGACGCGATGCTGGCCCTGCTCCGCACGATCGGGCGCACGGCGGTCTCAGTCGAGGCGGCCGCCGTGCGCGGCCGCGGTGCCCGGGTGCAGTGGGTAGCGCCCGATGTGGCCTGCGCGGCGGAAATGGGCTCGAACTTCATGGACCGCGGCCCCCGAGGCCGCGTGCTGGCGGCCGGCTTTCGCCAGGGGCTCGCACTGGGAGCCGGCCACGGCGGCCGCTCCTAGCTCATGCCCACCGCGCCTCGTTGGTCAGCGGCCCTCCCGAGTCGCCGGTGTTGACGGTCTCCAGCGGCTCGATCAGCAGCACCCAGGCCTCGTCCTGCGCGCGCGGGCAATGCTCGACGCCGCGCGGCACCACGTACAGCTCGCCCTCTTCGAGCTCGATGTCGCGGTCGCGAAGCTGGATCGTCAGGCGGCCCTTGAGCACGAGAAAGAAGTCATCGGTCTCGTCGTGCTTGTGCCAGACGAACTCGCCCTGCACCTTCACCACGATCACCTTGTAGTCGTTCAGCATCGCCACGATGCGCGGCACCCAGTGCTCGTCGAATCCGGCCAGCTTGTCGGCTAGGTTCACCTTGTCGTGCACGGCTTGCTCCTTGGCTTGGCGTTTCGCAGGTTGATAGCGCAGCAACTTCGGGCGGTTCCGGGAGTTCCTTCGGGTGTGATCCGCGTGCGCACGGCGCTGCTGGCGGTTCTGGGGGCGCTGCTGTTGGCCGCCGCGCCGGCCGGGGCCGCCTTCCCGGGAACCAACGGCCTGCTCGTCCTGCAGCCCACACGCGGCGTGGGGCTGCTCCTGACCGACGTGCACGGGCGCCACATGCAGTCGATCTGCACCGATCGGGTGCTGTGCGGGCATCCGCGGAGCCCGCGCTTCGCGCCCGACGGGCGGGACATCATCTTCACCGACGCCGCCAACGGTCGTCCCGTGATCGTGGCCGCCGACGGGACGTGCATGTGGTGCCTGCTCGGCCCGCCGTTGACGAAGCTCGCCGGCATGGCCGCCGCTTTCACCGGATCCGGCCTCACCGTGAGCGTGGCCGGGCGAAGCGGCCTCTCCCAGATCCCCCTCACGAGCTCGAAGGCGCGGGTGCTTCGCACCGGCAGGATCGACGACGCAGTGTGGTCAGCTCACGGCGCGCTCGTCTTCCTCACCCGAGGCTCGATCTGGTTCGTGGCCCCGGGTCGCAGCGCGGCCCGGTGGCTGGCCTACGGCACCCAGCCGAGCTTCAGTCCGGACGGCCGTCGAGTGGCGTTCGTCCACAGCGGCTGGATCTGGACCGTCTCGACCAAGGGTGGCCGCGCCGCCCGCGTCGTGCGCGGAAGCTCACCGGCGTTCTCGCCAGATGGGCGCCAGCTGGCGTTCATCCGCGCCGGCGGCTCGGTCTACGTCGCGGGGGCCCGCGGACGGCAGGCGAAGCACGTGCCGGGCGTCCGCGCCCGGGCGCTCGACTGGCAGCCGCTGCCACAGGCCGCAGCCCGCTGCGCGGTTCCGGCCGGCCAGCAGGTGGTGGCGCAGACGCCCGAGGCGGTTCTGAGCACCAACTCGAGCAGTTGGTGGGGCTGCCTGCTGGCCACCGGCAGGCGCTGGTCGCTCGTCACGCCGGCCGGCACCGCCACAACGAGGACCGTGGGCCCGGTCGGGCTCGCGGGCCGGTTCGCGTCGATCGTCGTGCGCCAGAGCGACACGACCGGAGCCTGTTCGATCGCGGTCAGCCGCGTCGACCTGGCCACCCGCACCGCCAGCAATCTGTATGCGCTTGGCTGCACGGGCCCGGGCCGTCACGGCGTCGATGAGCTCGCGCTGAACTCGAGCGGGTTCACCGCGTGGCACGCCTTCGAGCAGGTGGCCGTCCCGCAAGCCCTGGTCGGGATCTCCTGCGCGTCGAGCGCGTCCTGCGAGGCCGTGGACGGCCATGGGAACGCCGCCACCGCCGCGCCGCCCGGCGGGTGGTCGCTGGCCAAGGTGGCGCCGGCGTTCACCGGGCCGATCAGCTGTGCCGCCGCGGGCTCATGCGTGGCCGCCGACGGCGGCGCCATCCTCGCTTCGAGCAGCGGGACGTGGAGCGCTCAGACCGCTGTCGACGGCAACTCGATCGCCTCGATCGCCTGCCCGTCGACGACGCTCTGCGTCGCCGTGGACGGTTCCGGGAACGTGCTGACTTCGAGCGGCGGCACCTCAGCTTGGACGGCAGCCGCCGTCGCCCCGGGACAGGCCCTGACCGGTGTGTCCTGCCAGTCGATGACGCTCTGCGTCGCCGTCGGCGCCGGTGGGATCGTCCTGACCTCGACAAACCCGGGCGGTGGCGCAGGGGCCTGGACTGCATCGAACGCCGAACCCGGAGTCGGCCTTGACGGCGTGTCCTGCCCCTCGCGGCACCTGTGCGTGGCCACCGACTCGGCTGGCCACGTCCTGACCGAGGACCCGACCGGCACCGGCACCTGGTCGATCACCGCGCTGCCGGCCAATCCTGGCCCCCTCGCGCCGGCGTGCGCCACGAGCACCCTGTGCCTGATCTCCTACGGCGCCGGCGTTATGAGCTCGACAGATCCGAAGTCACCGTCGAGCTGGACGGCCACCGCCCTCGTGAGCGCGCCCGATGCCCTGACCGCGCTCACCTGCGCGCCCGGCCTGTGCCTGGCCGCCGATCAGAACGGTGCCGTCTTCAGCTCGGCAAACGGCACCACCTGGTCGGCCACGCCGGTCGACGTTCCGCCCTGCGGCGCCTGCATCGCCGAGCAGGTATTCGCGCAGGACGACCGCGGGCGCCAAGCGCTCGACAGCGTCCAGCCGGGCGCGGGCAACGTCCTCGCAGGGCTCTCGATGGCCGGGAACGTGCTCAGCTGGACGCACTCGGCTGCGCCCGAGAGCGCCCAGCTGCACTGAGGTCGCTAAGGCGTGCGGATCGGCTCGGCAGCCGCGGCCGTCGCGGCCTCCGCCTCCGCCATCACGCCGCGCCGGCGCATGGCACTGGAGAGCGCGCGCACGTAGGCCCGCCCGGCGGCCTCGAGGATGTCCGTCGAGACGCCCTGTCCCGCACCCACGATCGGCTCCGCCGAGCCGCCGACGCCGCTCACCTCGAGCACCACCGAGGTCTCGCCGAGCGCGTCCTGACCACCGGTGACCGCATCGACCCTGAACTCGCGCAGGCGGGCATCGGCGCCGGTGGCGGCGTTGATGGCCCGGAAGATCGCGTCGACCGGTCCATCGCCGGTGAACGCGCCGGTCACCTCCTCGCCACTGGGCATCCGGACCCCCACCGTGGCATGCGGCGGGCGCCGCGAGGAGGCCTCGACGTCGAACCACTCCAGGTGGTAAGCGGCGATCTCTTCGCGCAGCTCGTCGGTCACGAGCGCCTCGAGATCCATGGCCGTGACCTGCTTCTTCTTGTCCGCGATCTCCTTGAAGCGCTTGAACGCCGTGTTCAGCGCCTGACCCGACAGGTCGAAGCCGAGCTCGCTCAGCGCCTGCTGCAGCGCGTGCCGGCCTGAGTGCTTGCCGAGCACGATCGAGTTCGCGGCCAGCCCGATTGTCGTGGCGTCCATGATCTCGTAGGTCGTGCGCTCCTTCAGCACGCCGTCCTGGTGGATGCCGGACTCGTGGGCGAAGGCGTTGCGGCCGACGATCGCCTTGTTCGGCTGCACGGGATACCCGGTCAGCCGCGAGACCAGCCGCGAGGTGCGGGCGATCTCCTGGGTATGTACGCCCGTCGTCAGGCCGACGTCGGACTCGCGCGTGCGCAGGAGCATCACGATCTCCTCCAGCGACGCATTGCCGGCTCGCTCCCCGATCCCATTGATCGCGCACTCGACCTGCCGCGCTCCCGCCAGCAGCCCGGCGAACGAGTTGGCGACGGCCAGCCCGAGGTCATCGTGACAGTGCACCGAGAGGACTACATCGCGCAGCTCGGGCGTGAGCTCGTACAGGCGCTCGAGATAGAGCGTGAACTCGTGCGGCATCGTGTAGCCGACGGTGTCGGGGATGTTGATCGTCGTCGCGCCTTCGCCGATCGCGATCTTCAGCACCTCGGCGGTGAACTCGACGTCAGCCCGGGTCGCGTCCATCGGTGAGAACTCGACGTCCTCGACGTACTGCTTGGCGTGGGCGACCGCCGCCCGGGCCTGGCCCTTGACGTCCTCGCGGGTGGTCTGCAGCTGATGGCGGATGTGGATGTCAGAGGTCGAGATGAACGTGTGGATGCGCGGGCGGGCGGCGTCGCGCACGGCGTTCCATGCTGCGTCGATGTCGGAGACGTGAGTCCGCGCCAGCGCCGCGATGATCGGCCCCTCGACCGTGCGGGCGATCGATTGCACCGCCTCGAAATCCCCGGGCGAGGTGATCGGGAAGCCGGCCTCGATCACGTCGACGCCGAGGCGCGCCAGCTGCACGGCGATCTCGAGCTTCTCCTGAGTGTTCAGCGAGATCCCCGGCGACTGCTCGCCGTCGCGCAGGGTCGTGTCGAAGATCAGCACTCGGGTGGGGTCTGGGGCGCTGCCGGTCATGTCACTCCTTCGGATGTCTCGGTTCGATTCTTCTCGGTGCTGAGTTCGCGGCTACTTGCGGCCGCCCACGCGCTATTCCCCCCGAGGGGGGAGGAGAAGAAGTCGAAACGAGAGGCTGAGTGCCATGCCCGCCATAGCGTAGCGGACCGCTTTACAAGGTCACGGTGCGGCCGGCCTGGAAGCCCTCGCCGGCCACGATCTCCTCGATCACCTCGCGCGGCACCTCCGAGTCGGTGGTGATCGCCATCACGGCCAGCCTCTCGCCGCCGACGGGGGCCTCGTCGCCCTGGCGCCCGACCGCCGCGGAGATGATGTTCACCCCATGGCGACCGAGCACGGTGCCGACGTGCCCGACCATGCCGGGCATGTCGCGGTAACGCAGCAGGGTCAGCGTGTGCTCGAGCTGGAGGTCGAAGCGCTGGTCCCAGGCCTCGAGCAGGTGGGGCCGGTTCCGGCGGCCGATCAGCGTCCCCCCCACCCGCAGCACCGAGTCGCCCGAGACGACGCTCACGCGCACCAGGTCGGTGTAGTCGTGGGCGGTGCTTCGCTTGGTCTCGGCGACCTCGATCCCCCGCTCCTCGGCCATCGCCGGCGCGTTGACCTCGTTGACCTCCTCGTCGACGTGGCCGCTGAGAACGCCGAGCAGGGCGTAGATCGAAAGCAGGCGCGTGTCACGCTCGGCGATCCGGCCCAGGAACGCGGTTTCGATCCGGTCGATCGAGGGGCCGGCGGCGAGCGCGGCGGCGATCTGGCCGAGCGCGCGGCACAGGTACACGAACGGGCCAAGGACCTCCATGTCCTCCGCCGGGATCGCCGGGACGTTCACCGCCGTGGAGACAACGCCCCCGGTCAGAGCCGCCACCACCTGCTCAGCGGCCTGAAAGCCCGCGCGATCTGTCGCCTCGGCAGTCGAAGCCCCGAGGTGCGGCGTGACGATCACGTTCGGGTAGCCGAACAGCGGGTGCTCGGTCACCGGCTCGGAGCGGAACACGTCGAGCGCCGCGCCGGCGACCTTGCCGGAGTCGAGCGCCGCCTTGAGGTCCTCGTCGACGATCAGCGGACCGCGCGCGACGTTCAGGACGCGCACGCCGTCCTTGCACTTGGCCAGCGCCTTCGCGTTCAGCCAGCCCTCGGTCTCGGGCGTCTTGGGCAGGTGCAGGGTGATGAAGTCGGCGGCCGCGTAGAGCTCGTCGGCGGCACTCGCAGCCTCGACCCCGAGCTCTCGATAGCGCTCGGCCGAGACGTAGGGGTCGTAGGCGATCACGCGCATGCCGAACGCGAGCGCGCGGTGGGCGACGAGCTGGCCGATGCGACCGAAGCCGAGGATGCCGAGCGTCTTCTCGTAGAGCTCGATGCCCGAGAACTTCGAGCGCTCCCAGTTCCCCGCGGTCAGCGAGCCGTGGGCCTGGGGCACGTTGCGGGCCAGCGCCAGCAGCAGCGCCATCGTGTGCTCGGCCGCGGTGATGACGTTCGACTGGGGTGCGTTGGCGACGACGATCCCGCGCTTGGTGGCGGCAGCCACGTCGACGTTGTCGACCCCCACGCCGGCGCGCCCGACGGCCCGCAGGCGGGCTGCCCGGTCGAGCAGCTCGGCGTCGAGCTGGGTGGCCGAACGGATCAGGATCGCGTCGAACTGCGCGATGCGCTCGCCCAGCTCCTCGCGCGACCAGCCGATCCCGAGCTCGACGTCGAAGTGCTCGCGCAGGAGCTCGATGCCCGACTCGCCGATCTTCTCGGCGACGAGCACGCGCGGGCGGGTGGCGGTGGCGGTCATAGACGTTCCAGGACGTAGTCGATGCACGCGGTGAGCGCTTGCACGTCAGCCGGGTCGGTGGCCGGGAACATCGCGATCCGCAGCTGGTTGCGGCCCAGCTTGCGGTAGGGCTCGATGTCGACGATCCCGTTTGCCCGCAGCGCGCCGGCCACCGCCGCTGCGTCGACCCGGTCGTCGAAGTCGATCGTGCCGACGACCAGCGAGCGCTTGGCGGGGTCGGACACGAACGGCGTCGCATGGGCGTGCGCCTCGGCCCAGCCGTAGAGGTTCGCCGACGAGCGGCGGGTCCGCTGGACCATCTCCGGCAGGCCGCCGCAGCCCAGCATCCAGTCGATCTGCTCGGCCAGCAGCCACAGCGTTGCGATCGCCGGCGTGTTGTAGGTCTGGTCCTTGCGCGAGTTATCGATCGCCGTGGTCAGGGACAGGAACTCCGGGATCCACCGACCTCCCGGGCGCTCGATCGCGATCCGCTCGATCCGCTCGAGCGCGGCCGGGCTCAGCAGGGCCAGCCACAATCCCCCATCCGACGCAAACCCCTTCTGCGGCGCGAAGTAGTACCCGTCGCACTCGCTGACCGCGACCGGCAGCCCGCCCGCACCTGACGTGGCGTCGATCAGCACGAGCTGATCGGCCGAGGTCCCGGCCGGGCGGTGGACGGGGACCATCACGCCCGTGGAGGTCTCGTTGTGGGCCCAGGCGATCAGGTCGGCGCTCGGGTCGGTGATGGGCTTGGGCGCGTCACCGGGTGGCGCCTCGATGACGACCGGGTCGGCGAGGAACGGCGCGCCGCGAGAGACCGAGGCGAACTTCGAGCTGAACTCGCCGAAGCTCAGGTGCAGGGCCCGTTCGCCGATCAGGCAGCAGGCGGCCGCGTCCCAGAAGGCGGTGGTCCCTCCGTTGCCGAGCGCGACCTCGTAATCGTCGGGCAGGGCAAACAGCTCACGCAGACCTGCCCTGATGCGCCCGACGACCGTCCTGACCGGAGCCTGGCGGTGAGAGGTGCCCAGCACTGCGGCGCCTGGACCGGCCAGGCTGGCCAGCTGCTCGGCGCGCACGCGGGAGGGCCCCGAGCCGAAGCGTCCGTCAGCGGGCTTCAGCTCGTCGGGAATCGTCGGCGCGGTGGCTGTCTGGGTCATACGGGCTCCTTGTCGAGGCTCTCGATGCCCAGGCGCGCGGCTGCCTTGCGCCGCCGCTTCCCGGTGGTGTGACTCCACCCGATGGCGCCAGTCACGACGGCCTCATGAGTGTACCGGCGCACAGACCGCATCCGCAGCCCGCCCTCCCGGCGGGCTACTCGTTGAATTCCGTATCGATCCAGTCCATCTGGGCGCGGAGCTCCTTGCCCACGAGCTCCACCTGATGGCCGGCCTGTTCGTCGCGCATGCGCCTGAAGTTCTCCTGGCCGGCCCGGTTCTCGGCGATCCATTCCCTGGCGAACTCACCCGACTGGATCTCGGAGAGCAGCTTCTTCATGGCCTCGCGCGACTCCGTTCCGATCACGCGCTTGCCGCGCGTGAGGTCGCCGTACTCCGCGGTGTTGGAGATCGAGTAGCGCATGCCGGCGATGCCCTTCTCGTACATGAGGTCGACGATCAGCTTGAGCTCGTGCAGGCACTCGAAGTACGCGAGGCGAGGGTCGTAGCCGGCCTCGGTCAGCGTCTCGTAGCCGGCGCGGACGAGCTCGGTGACCCCTCCGCAGAGGACCGCCTGCTCGCCGAACAGGTCGGTCTCGGTCTCATCCTTGAAGGAGGTCTCGATGACCCCGCCGCGTGTGCAGCCGATCCCCTTGGCGTACGCGAGCGCGAGCCGCAGGGCATTGCCGGTCGCGTCCTGGTGCACGGCGACGAGACCTGGTACGCCCGACCCCTCGAGGAACTGCCGGCGGACCAGATGACCCGGGCCCTTCGGGGCGACGAGCGCCACGTCGACCTCCGGGGGCGGCACGACCTCGCCGTAGTGGATCGAGAACCCGTGCCCGAACAGCAGGAGGTTGCCTGGAGCGATGCCGTCGCCGACGCCCGCCTCCCACACCTGCTTGTGGAGCTCGTCGGGGACCAGGAGCATGACCACATCGCCCTCGCTGGCCGCATCGGCCGGCTCGAGCACGCGCAGGTCGTGGTCCTGCGCCTTGGCTACGCTGCGCGAGTCGGATCGCAGCCCCACGACGACGGATACGCCGGAGTCCTTCAGGTTCAGAGCGTGGGCGTGGCCCTGGGAGCCGTAGCCGATGATCGCGACGGTCTTGCCGTCGAGCAGTGAGAGGTCAGCGTCGTCGTCGTAGAACATGGCCCCGAGCGTATCTGGCGGGGCTCGCGTCCGACTTCTGACCCGCTTTATCCGCCCCCGAAGCGAGCCTGAAGCGCCATCACGCTCTGAACGTATTGCTTGGTGTCCGAGAACATGCCGTACCGGCGGACCGAGGACAGCCCCTGGTAGTAGCCGGCGGCGGCCATCGCGGGGTCACCGCCGGTCTGCTGGAGCAGCCAGTGCAGGAGCAGCGCTCCGCCGCGGACGTTGTCGTAGGCCGACGCCGGAGCCAGGGGTGGGGCGCCGGCGACCAGGTTGTGCTGGATCCAGGCCCACGTGCCGGGAAGAATCTGCATGATCCCGCGTGCATCGGAGCTCGAGACGAGGTTGTTGTTGAACCCGCTCTCCTGCCAGGCGATCGCGTCGGCCAGCGACCAGGTGGCGCCGTTGTTGGCGCCGATCTGACCGATCTGGCCCGCGCTCATGGTCTCAGCCGTGGGGTACGGCGGCGCCGCCGGATCGCCCTGGGCCGCGGCCCCCACGGGCTGCATCGAGCTCGTGGCCGCCGCGCTCACCGCGACGGTGCTCGCCGGCAGCCCGGACAGCTGCAGGACGGTGCCCGTGACCAGGAAGCGCGCTGGATCGAGGCCGTTGGCAGCCGCCAGTGCCGACACGGTGGTGCCGGCTCGCGCGGCGATCGCGGTCAGCGTGTCGCCCGGCTGGACGACGTAGGAGGCGGTCGAGGCCGTCGTCACCGCTGTGGACACGCCGTCGCCGTCGCTGTCGCCGTCTCCGTCAGCGAAGGACACGACGGCGGTCGCCGGCGCCACCTGCGCGGAGGCTGGGGCAGGGCCCTGAGGCGGGATCACGATGCTCGTACCCGAGACCAGCTGTGCGTCGGCCGGCAGCCCGTTGGCGGCTGCCAGCTGGCCGACGGTGAGCCCGTCGAGGGCGGCGATCGAGGTCAGCGACTCCCCTGGAGCCACGACGTGGAGGAAGGCGGCATTTGCGGCCGGCGGCATCCCGAGAACCGCCAGCATCGCCGCGACGATGAGGACTCGTACCCGCATGACGCACAGTTTTCCGGCGCGAATTCATGCTGCAAGCGCTGCAAGCAGGCGACCAGAATGCAACTTCCGTTTCAGGCCATCGCCGCCGCTCCGAGCGACACTCCGGTGAGCTCCAGCCGGCCCTCGGAGGTCACGAACGGCTCCGTCAATTCACGCACGCGTTCGGTCACCGCCGCTCGCTGGGCGTCAGCGAGCTGGTCCCAGCGCTCGCGGAACGAGCCCGAGAGCTCGGTGGTCTCGGCCACGAAAGCATCGGCGTCCGGGTAGTCCCGCGTCAGCTGCACGGCTTCGATCGCCACGTCCGCGAAGCCGGCTTCCTCGATCATTGCCCCTAGCCGTTCGCGGTCGGCGAGCGTGAACGGCCCCGGCACGCCTGGCTCCGGGGGCGTCATGTGGCCGAGCTCGATCATCGCCCGCCCGGGCACGGCCGCCCAGGGGTTTCGCTCCGGGGCATCCCAGACCGCGAGCGCGAGCCTCCCTCCCGGGCGCACGACACGGCGCATCTCGCGCAGCGCAGCCCCGGGATCGAGCGCGAACATCAGCCCCCACCGGCAGAGCGCGGCGTCGACGCTCGCCGCGGGCAGGTCGATCCACTCGAGCTGAAGCATTCGGAACTCCACGTTTTCGATCCCGAGCGCGCTCGCGCGCTCACGGGCAACCGCGAGCATCCCCTCTGCCGCGTCGCTGCAGATGAGCCTGCCCCCCGGCTTGACCATCTCGGCGGCCAGGAAGCCGGTGTCCCCCGGTCCGGCCGCGAGCTCGAGCACATCCTGGCCGGGCTGAAGCTCGAGACGGTCGATCAGCCACGTGGCGACGGGCATGCTGAACTCGCGCAGGCGGTCCGCGTTACGGCCCCAGCGAGGCGCCGCCCGGTCCCAGTCGGCGATCGTGCGTTCGCGTAGTTCGTCGGCGTTCATGAGCCTCTCCTCGCTGTTCGCCTGGCCACATCCAGGAAGCTCTCCTCGAGCTCGCGTCCGAGGCGCTGTCGGAAGATCGCGATCAGCGCTTCGTTGGCGATCGGCGCGAGCCGCCTCACGGCGCGCTCGATCTCGGGCCAGCGCTCGGCCGGCATATCAGCCTGGGCGAACGGCTTCCACACCTGGTCGATGAACGTCTCCACGAACGTCCGCGAGACCGAGTCGACGTGCCGCTTGACCTCCTCGAGCACATCCAGCGCGCTGTACACCGAGACCCCCTGACCGGCGACCTCCTCGGCCAGGGCCAGCAGCGATGGGCTCGGGACCTCATAGAGGTCGTCGGAGAGCCGGCGCAGGACGCCGAGCTCCTGGGCCCGGGCCAGCACCGCCGGCGCATCGGCCGGACCGACTCGGAAGCGGCTACCGAGCTCGGCCAGCGTCAGCGTCTGCGCAGCCTCGGGTTCGGCGGCCGCGCTGAGCGCGCGCCGGAACGCCATCAGCCGCTGCGCGGTGTCCTCGCTGTCGTCGAGGAGGCGCTTGATGCCGTTCAGGTTGAACCCGTCGTGCTGAAGCTCGCGGATCAGCCGCAGCTGCGCGACGTGATCCGGGCCGTAGTAGCCCACCCGCATCCGTACCTCGGGCGGCGCCAGCAGGCCGCGAGCCTGGTGGGCTCGGATGTTCCGCACCGACATGCCCGTCTCGGCGGCCAGCTGCTCGATCGTCAGCTGATTTGGAGAGTCGGCGATCTCTGGCTGCGATGACACCCGGCCACGATCATATGAGCTCGCGTCTGAGCAGCTTGCCCGATGCCGTGCGCGGGAGCGTCTCGACGAAGCTGACGTCCTTCGGCACCTTGAAGCGCGCCAGGCGGGCTGCGCAGTGCTCGCGCAGCTCCTGCGGCGCCGCGGTGCTTCCGGGTGTGAGGACGATCGCGGCCACGACCGTCTCCCCCCACTCTGGATCCGAGCGGCCGTATACGGCGGCGTCCGCTACCGCCGGGTGCTCGAGCAGGATGGCCTCGACCTCGGTCGGGGCCACGTTCTCGCCCCCGGTGATGATCGTGTCCGACATGCGCCCGACGATCTCGAGCCGCCCGCGATCGTCGTGGCGGCCGAGGTCACCCGTGTGCAGCCAGCCGTGCTCGTCGGCTGCCTCCGGGGCTACGATCGCACCGCGCACGTGGATCTCGCCCGCGCCTGTGAGGCGCACATCGACGCCGGGCAGCGGCCAGCCGAAGGTGGCGATCTGCGAGCAGGCCTCGGTCATGCCGTAGGTCGGGGCGACCGGTACGCCTGCCTTGGAAGCTCGCTGCAGCAGGCCCGGGGCGATCGGGCCGCCCCCGAGCAGCGCCCAGCGGAGCGTCGGCGGCCGGTCGAGCCCCGCGTCTAGCAGCCGGGAGAGCATCGTGGGCACGAGCGAGACGAGCGTGATCCGCCGCTGCGGATCCATCAGCTCGGCGAGCACGGCCTCGGTCTCGAAGCGGCCGGGGACGACGGCGGTCGTGGCGTAGATCGCGCTGCGGATCGGGATCGAGAGCCCACCGACGTGCGTGAGCGGCATCGGGCACAGCCAGCGCTCGGCCGGATCGAGCCCGAGCGCGACGGCGGACCCGAGCGCGCTGGCCAGGAAGTTGCCAGCCGTGAGCACGACGGGCTTCGGATCGGAGGTGGTGCCCGAGGTGTGGAGGACCGCGATCGGGGCCCGGTGGGTGGGCGCAACGCGCAACATCGGGGTGCCGGCGGGAGCGCTCGGAGGCTGCTCGATCACGACCTCGGCCCCGGCGAGGCGCTGCGTCCGCTCCTGCGCCGTGTGGCGCAGGTCCAACGGCACGGCAGCGGCCCCGGCGAGGATGCACCCGTGCAGGGCGATCACGAACTCGAGTCCCGGCGGCAGCGCGAGAGCGATGCGCTTCGGTCCACGGAGCCCCGCCATCGCCGCGGCCGCGCGCAGCGCCGCGGCCTGCAACTCGCGGTAGGTGAGCGAGCCCTCGGGCGTCTCCACCGCGACTCTGTCCGGAGCCTTACCCGCAGCCTGGTGTAGCCAGAGCGCCATGGCCGAAACGGTAGTCTCAGCCACCCCGTGGAAGGAGTCCCCCCTTGTCAGTGACCTGGCAGCGAGCCGCCGACTACACCGACATCCGCTACGAGATCTCGACCGGCGAGGACGCCGGCATCGCCAAGATCACGATCAACCGGCCGGAGGTCCACAATGCCTTCCGGCCCGAGACCGTGATCGAGCTGATCGACGCCTTCGACCGCGCCCGCGAGGACCTGGACGTCGGCGTGGTGATCCTGACCGGCGAGGGCGAGAAGGCGTTCTGCTCCGGCGGCGACCAGCGGGTACGCGCCGGCAGCGGCGGCGGCTACGTGACCGGCGCCGACCCGGGCCAGGCAGGACGGCAGACGGGGGTCGGCCGCTTCCACGTCACCGACCTGCATGTCCAGATGCGCCGCCTGCCCAAGCCCGTGGTGGCGATGGTCGCCGGCTGGGCGATCGGCGGCGGCCACGTCCTGCATGTGGTCTGCGACCTCACGATCGCCGCCGATAACGCCCGCTTCGGCCAGGTCGGTCCCAGGGTCGGCTCCTTCGACGGGGGCTTCGGCGCGAGCCTCCTCGCCCGCCAGATCGGCCTGAAGAAGGCAAAGGAGATCTGGTTCCTGTGCCGCCAATACGACGCCCAGCAGGCGCTCGAGATGGGACTCGTGAACGCGGTCGTGCCGCTCGAGCGACTCGAGGAGGAGACCGTGCAATGGTGCCGGGAGATGCTCGCCCTCTCCCCCTTCGCGCTGCGCATGCTCAAGGCAAGCTTCAGCGCCGACGAGGACGGCCTGTCTGGGATCCAGTGGCTGGCCCATGACGCCAACCTGCTCTTCTACATGAGCGAGGAGGCGCAGGAGGGGCGTAACGCCTACATCGAGAAGCGCCGGCCCGACTTCTCGAAGTTCCCTCGACGTCCGTGAGCGCGTCCGTGCGCGAACGCCCTGACGAGGCGGTGGTCTCGGCCCCGAGCGGCATGCGCATCTGGGTCATGGCAGCTCGGGTGCGGACGCTGCCCGCGGCGGTGGCGCCGGTGCTCGTCGGCACGTCGCTGGCGGGCTTCGTCGGCGTCTTTCACCCGCTTCGGTTCGTCGCCGCCCTGGTGGGCGCCGTCTTCATCCAGGTGGGCACGAACCTCTCGAACGACTACTCCGATGCCCGCCGCGGCGCCGATGCCGAGGACCGGCTCGGCCCGGTGCGGGTGACGGCGGGCGGGCTCGTCCCCCCGTCCCGGGTGCTCGTGGCGACCTACGCGTCCTTTGGCGTGGCCGTGCTCGCGGGCGCCTACCTGATCGCCGTCGCGGGCTGGCAGCTGCTGCTGGTCGGAGCGGCCTCGATCCTGGCCGGGGTGCTCTACACCGGCGGCCCGCGTCCGTACGGCTACGAGGGCCTCGGCGAGGTGTTCGTGTTCCT
>DATGJM010000154.1:0-21589 GCA_035295205.1 Solirubrobacteraceae bacterium
GAGCAGTACCTGGCCGGCGACCGCGTCGACGTCTCGGTCGTGGCCCGCGAGCTCGGCCTCGGCCGGGCCACCATCTACCGGTGGTTCGGCTCGCGCGAGGGGCTGATCAGCGAGGTCGTCTACCTCGAATTCGAGGCGCTCCTCGAGCGTAAACGCCAGCGCGTGAACGGGAGCGTTGGCGCCGCGTGGCTGCTCGAAGTGCTGGACGGAGTCAACCGGGTGCTGAGCCGCTCGACCGCCCTGCGCCGCCTGCTCGAACAGGAGCGAGAGCTGGGCCTGCGACTGCTCACCTCGAGCGGCGGCAGCGTCCAGCCACGGGTCGTGGCCTCGATCCAGGCCCTCATCGACGAGCAGGTCGCGGCCGGCGCCTATCAGCCGATGGCCAGTCCCGAGACCCTCGCCTTCGCGCTCGTGCGCCTGATGGAGGCGTTCCTCTACAACGACGCGGTCGTCGGGATCCGCGGAGATCACGAGCGGATGCGCGAGGTTCAGGCCGCGCTGCTGGGCGTTCGCCGGTGAGCACGCCGGGCTGAGACCGATCGCCGGCCGGCGCGGATTCCGCCCTGGATCCCGCTCGGCCAGAGCAGCACCAAGCCGATCAGGATCAACCCGTAGATCGCCAGCGGCAGGTTGTTGGAGACGTTGGTCGAGAGCGAGAAGCTGCTCGCCAGATCGTTGGTCCAGTTCGGCAGGAGCACGAGCAGGGCCGCTCCCCAGAACGCGCCGCCCAGCGATCCCAGCCCGCCGATCACCACCCCCGCGAGCAGGTACAGCGAGAGCTGGATGCCGAAGGCGCCCTTCGCGGCGAGCTGCTCCACGACCGCGGCGAGAAGCCCGCCGCCGAGGCCGGCGCAGGCCGCGCTCAGCACGAACGCGGTGGCCTGCGTGCGGCTGATGCGCAGTCCGCACAGTGAGGCGGCGATCTCGTCGTCGCGGACGGCGCGCAGCGACCGACCGCTGCCGCTGTGCAGGATGTTGTAGAGCACGAACAGGACGAGCAGCGCCCCGAGCACGGCCACCCAGGCCTCCCAGCGAGACAGGCTGAAGCTCGAGCCGAGCCACGACGGCGGGATCGGGGGGTTGACGGTGAGCCCGTTCTCGCCGCCGAGCAGGCTCGGGTACTGGTCGGCCAGCGATGGCAGGCCCACCGCGAGCGCGAGGGTCGCCCCGGCCAGATACGGGCCCCGCAGGCGGCTCGCAGCGATCCCCACCGGGATTCCGACAACTCCGGTGGTGACCACGGAGGCGGCGAGCGCGAGTGAGACCGGCCACCCCTCCCTTCCGATCAGCAGCGCAGCGGTGTAGGCGCCAACCGCCATCAGCGCGCCGTGACCGAGCGAGATCTGCCCGCTCAGGCCCGCGAGCACGGTCAGCCCCGCCAGCGCGGCGAAATAGTAGGCACCGCGCGCAAGCTGCTCGTTGCGGTAGTCGCTCAGGCCCAGGGTCAGCAACCACAGCAGGAGCCCGACAGCGGCCACGATCGTCAGCGAACGCAGCAGCGTGTGCCGGCGCAGCAGCCCGACGGCGGCGGTCATACGCGCCGCTCCTGCTGGGTCGAGAACAGGCCGCCGGGCCTCACCATCAGCACCACGACCAGGATCACCAGCGCCGCCATCGGAACCAGGGCCGAGCCCTCATACCCGGATACGTATGAGAGGGCGAGACCGAGCAGAAGGCCTCCGACGACGGCTCCCGGCGGGCTGTCCAGACCCCCGAGGACCGCGGCCACGAACCCGCTGATCAGGATCGCGTCGAAGCTGTTCGGGCCCAGGAACACCGAGGGAGCGACCAGCACGCCCGCCAGGGCGCCGGCCGCCGCTGCGAGCGCCCATCCAACGGTGAGCATCCGCCCGACACGCACGCCCAGGAGCCGTGCCACCTCGGGGGCGAATGCCGAGGCGCGCATCCGCAGCCCGAGCGAGGTCGCCCTGAACATCACTCCCAGCAGCAGCGCCACCCCGACGACCGTGAGCACGATGAAGGTGTCGTTCGGGGTGAACAGCAGCCTGGTGGAGCCGACCTTGTACCCGCGCAGGGAGAACGCGGCCGGGAACGAGCGGGGCGAGTTGCCCCAGATCATGCCCGCCACGGCCACGAGCACCGTGTACAGCCCCAGGGTGAGGATCACGGCGTTCAGAGGCGAGGCGCCCTCCACCGGCCGAACGAGGATGCGCTCGACCACCGCGCCCATCACCAGTCCGCAGGCCAGCGCCACCAGCAGTCCGAGCACATATGAGCCGGTCGAGCTGATGATCGCGCTGGCGATGTAGGTCGTGATCATCAGCATCGCGCCCTGTGCGAAGTTGACGATGCGGGTGGCGCGCCAGATCAGGACCAGCGCCAGCGCGACGGCGGCGTCGACCGCCCCGCTGGAGATGCCGCTGAGCGTGAGGTCGATGAACTTCGTCATCGGCTAGAAGCCCAGGTAGGCATGGCGCAGCTCCTCCTCGGCGGTGAGCAGGTGGGCGTCCTCCTCGACCACGACGCGTCCGAGGTTCAGCACCACTCCGCGGTTGGCGATCGACAGGGCGCTACGCGCGTTCTGCTCGACGAGCAGCACGGCCAGCCCGAGCGTGTCGGCCAGGCGGCGCACGAGCCCCATGATCTGGGCCACGAGCGCCGGCGCCAGGCCGAGCGAGGGCTCGTCGAGCAGCAGCGCGCGCGGTCGTCCGACGAGCGCGCGGCCGATCGAGAGCATCTGGCGCTCGCCCCCGGACAGGCGCGAAGCGGGCTGGCGCCGGCGCTCCTCAAGGCGCGGGAAGAGCTCGTAGACCTCGCTCAGCGGCGCACTGTCGCGCCCTCGGAAGAGGCCGCCCAGCCGCAGGTTCTCCTCGACGGTGAGCTCTGGGATCACGCCCCGGCCCTCGGGCACGTGGGCCAGTCCCTGGCGGACGATCGTCTCGACCGGCGCGCGCGTGATGTCCTGCCCTGCGAGGCGCACGTGCCCGGCCGTCGCCGGCAGAAGGCCGCTGATCGTGCGCAGGAGCGAGGTCTTCCCGGCGCCGTTGGCTCCGAGCACGGCGACCACGGTGCCCTCGGGGACGGTGAGCGACACCCCGTCCACGGCGCGGACGGGCCCGTAGGAGGCGCACAGGCCCTCGACCTCAAGCACCGTCCGCCACCTCGAGTTCGGCCTCGCGCCCGAGGTAGGCCTCAGCCACGCTTGGATCGCTCTTTATCTGCTCGGGCTCGCCACTGGCGATGACGCGCCCGAAGTCCAGGACGACAACGCGGTCACAGACCGACATCACGACGTCCATGTGATGCTCGACCATCATCACCGCCACCGACTTCCCGAGCTCCCGGATCAGCTCGCCGAGACGGTTCATCTCCTCGGCCCCGAGGCCGCCCGCGGGCTCATCGAGGAGCAGGAGCTCGGGCTCTCCGGCCAGCGCCCGCGCGAGCGCCACCCGCTTCTGCGTGGCGTAGGGGAGCGTCCCGGGCAGGCGGTCGGCACAGGCCTCGGCGCCCACGCGCTCCAGCGCGACCATCGCTCGATCGCACAGCGCCTGCTCGTCGCGGTCGGAGCGAGGGAGTGCGAGAGCGCCGCTCAGCCAGCCCGCGCGCCGGAAGCGCTCGGCGCCGACCATCACGTTCTCGAGCGCGGTCAGGCCGGCGAACAGCCCCACGCCCTGCAGGGTGCGGGCGATGCCGAGCCCCGCCAGCTGATGGGGCCTGACCCGGTCCAGGCTCTGGCCGCGCCAGCTCAGCACTCCGGCCTGAGGCCGTACGAAGCCGCAGATGACGTTGAACAGCGTCGTCTTGCCCGCTCCGTTGGGACCGATGATCCCGAGCACCTCGCCAGTCGAGACCTCGAGCGAGACTCCCTCCAGGGCGGTGACGCCCTCGAAGGCCACGCGGACGTCGCGCACCGTCAGGTCGGCCTCGCGTGGCATCTCCCTCGACCCCACGGCGCCAACCTACACTAATGAGACACGGGCGTCTATGAGTTCTTAATGACGATGCCTTCGAGGATGTTGGCCGCCCGCTCGGTGGCGTCGATGGCGGCCTCGAGGCGTTCGTAGACGTCCTTCCAGCGGATCACCACCATCGGGTCGATGCCGCCGTCGAACAGCGCCGCCACCGCCTCTCGCGTGATCCGGTCGCCCTCGTTCTCGAGCCGGTTGATCTCGACCGTGTAGTGCGAGATGTCGCGGAACCCGCGCAGCCTGGGCATCGCCTCGGCGAGTTGGCGCGTGGCGTCGCGCACGACTCGGGCGAGGCGGATCGACTGATCCATCGGAGCCTCGATCCGGTACAGCCCGAGGTAATCGGCGGCCTCCTCGATGTAGTCCACCACGTCGTCCAGAGCCGAGGCGAGCGCGAGGATGTCCTCCCGGTCGATCGGCGTGACGAAGGTCTGATTCAGGTTGTGGTGGATGTCATGGACGATCCGATCGCCCTCATGCTCGAGCTCGCGCAGCTCTTCGGCCAGCTCCTTGTGTTCGGGATAGTCGCTGAGCAGGCGGTCGAGCAGCTCGCCCGCCTTCTGGAGGTTCTTGCCGGCTTCCTCGAAGAGCTCGAAGTAGATCCGGTCACGGGGGGCGAAGACCTGGCCGAGTCGGGGCATGGGCCCATGCTATTCGGGCACGGCCCCGGTGCGTTCACATTTCTTGCGAAATAGCGGTGCGGAAGCGCTCGAGCTCGTCCTCGTCGATCGAATAGGCATGCTCCGGGCCGGGGAACGCGCCGCGGCGCACCTCGTCCGCGTACTCGGCGACACCGGCGACCATCTGCGCCTTGATCTCCGCATAGCGCTTGGCGAACCGGGGCGCGTGGCCGTCATAGATGCCCAGCAGGTCGTGGAAGACCAGGACTTGCCCGTCCGTCGCCGAGCCGGCCCCGATGCCGATCACCGGGATCTCGAGCTTCGGCATGACGGCCTCGCTGACCGCCGCCGGGATGGCTTCGAACACGATCGAGAAGCAGCCGGCCTCCTGGAGGGCGACGGCGTCGCGGGCGACCGTGACGGCCTTCTCAGCGGTCCGGCCCTGAGCCCGGTAGCCGCCGAGGGCAGTGGCGGTCTGCGGGGTCAGCCCGACGTGGCCCATCACCGGGATGCCCGCATCGACGATCGCCTTGGCACGCTGAACGCTCGTCCCGCCGCGCTCGAGCTTCACCGCGTCGCAGCCCGCCTCCTTGACGAACCGCTGAGCCGTCGAGATCGCCAGCTCGTCGGAGGCCTCGTAGGAGCCGAACGGGAGATCGCCGATCAGAAGCGGGGTTCTCAGCCCGCGGCGGACGGCGCAGGCCAGCATCAGCATCTCGTCGGTCGAGACCGGGACCGTGGTCGGGTAGCCGAGCACGGTCATCGCCCCGGAGTCGCCGACCAGCACCATGTCCACGCCGGCGGCCTCGACGACCTGAGCCGAGGGATAGTCGTAGGCGGTCACCATCACGATCGGCTCGTGGAGGCGCTTCTTCTCGGCCAGGCGCGGCAGCGTCATCGGCAGCGGCGCGTCGAGGCTCTCGGGGACGGGGATGCGTGGTGTGGCTGACATGGCTCTGGGCTCCTGTTCCATGCGGCGATCAGGCTCGCGCTACTCGGGCCTTCCGTTGTGGATGGGTTCGTTGTCGATCAGGCGCGTGCCGCCCACTCGGGCGGCCACGACCGCCAACACGTCGCCTTCGACGCGCTGGACGGGCGCCATCGTGTCTGTCCTCACAAGCTCGAAGTACTCAGGCTCGACGCCCGCCGCGGTCAGCTCGGCCAGCGCGCGGGCGCGGATCGCGGTCGCGTGCCGCTCGCCGGCATCCACCGCTTCCCGGGCGAGACGGAGGGCTCGGTTGATCGAGAGCGCGCGGGCACGCTCCTCGGCGTTCAGGTGCGCGTTCCGGCTCGACAGGGCCAGCCCGTCTGACTCGCGCACCGTCGGGCAGATCTCGATCCGCACGGTCAGATTCAGGTCGCGTACCAGCTGCTTGATGACCAGCGCCTGCTGGGCGTCCTTCTGGCCGAAATACGCCACGTCTGGGCCGACCATGTTGAACAGCTTCGTGACCACCGTGGTGACGCCGTCGAAGTGGCCGGGTCCGCGGTAGTCGCCCTCGAGCCTCTCGGTGACGCCGGAGACGTGGACGGTGGTCGCGAAACCGTCCGGGTACACCTCGTCGGCTTCCGGGGCGAACAGGTAGTCGATCCCGAGCTCGCGCGCGAGCTCCGCGTCGGCAGCCTCGTTACGCGGGTAGTGGTCCAGGTCGGTCTGCTCGTTGAACTGGCTCGGGTTCACGAACAGGGAGACGACCACCACGTCGTTCTCCCCCCGGGCACGTCGCATCAGGCTCAGATGGCCTTCGTGGAAGGCGCCCATCGTGGGCACGAGGCCGATCGTGTCGCCGGCGCGGCGATGCTCGGTGAGAGCGGCGCGAAGCTCGATGACGGTGCGCAGGGTCCTCATGCGGCGTGTGCTCCGGCTCGGGCCAGCTCGCGGGTGGCGTCGACCAGCGCATCGAACGTGTCGAGCAGTTCCGGCGTGCGCTCTGCGATCGCCTCACGCTGGCGCTCGACGGTGGCATCGTCGCCCCGGGCCACCGGCCCGGTGAGCGCCCGTTCGGGGCCGAGCTGGGCCCAGTTCTCGACCGTCGCCCGCACCAGGGGCACGAGCAGCTCGCGCGGCACGCCGGCGGTCTGCGCGACCCGCTCGGCCATCGCCTCGAGCGTGACCAGGAAGTTAGAGGCGATCGAGGCGGCGGCGTGGTAGGCGGCCCGGTCGTGGTCGGCGATCGTCACCGGCTTCAGCCCGAGCGCCCGCGCCAGGTGGCGTGCCAGCCTCTCGGCGCGTGGCGTGCTGCCGGCGATCGCAGCGCCGGCGCCCTCGAAGCGCGCCCCGCGCGCGGTCACGGTCATCAGGGGGTGCAGCCCAAAGGCCTCGTGCGGCCGCAGCGCGTCCAGGCCGGTGGCGCCGGAGCAGTGCCCGACGAGGGGCCCTGGGGCGATTTCGGCCGCCGCGAGCGCGATCTGGCCGTCCGGGACGCACAGCAGCACGGCGTCGGCGCCCGTGAGGTCGGGGTCGTGCCCAAGCGGGCCGACCACCTCGATCGCGCGGGTGGACTCGCGCAGGGCCTCCGCGAGCGCGTTACCCAATCGGCCTCGGCCGATTATGGCCAGGCGCGTGCAGGCGGGAATGTCGGAGGAAAGCTCCCGTTCCAGTTCTCGCATCGGAGATACCGGTCGGCGTGTGTTCTCGAAGATGCTGCGTGTGGGTCCGTCCCGGAGGTCCGGTGACGGCCACGGCAAAGGATACCCCGCCGAGGCGGCCTGGTATCAGACCTCCTGGGTCAGGACCTCGGGCCGGCTGTCAGTCACGAGCACGTCGTGCTCGATCCTGATCCCCCCGAACCCGTACAGGCTCTCCACTCGGTCCCAGTCCACCGCTTCGCGGTGACGGGCACGCCGGTCCGGGTCGGCCAGCAGGGCGGGAATGAAGTACACGCCCGGCTCGACCGTGACCGTGTAGCCGGCCGCGAGCGGCAGGTCCATGCGCAGGCTGGGGTAGAGCGCCGGGTCCGGCGAGCGCCCTGGGAGGACCTCGCTGGCGTCGCGCACGCCGAGGCCCACCATGTGCCCGATTCCATGGGGCGAGAACAGCGCAGCGGCCCCCCGCTCGAACAGCGACTCCGGCTCGCCCTTCAGCACGCCTACGTCCACCAGGCCCTCGGCCAGCACGACGGCGGCGCTCCGATGCACCTCAGTCCATTCGGCGCCGGGGACACAGCGGTCGATCGCCGTGCGGCAGGCGCGCTCGACGGTCGCGTGAAGCTCGGCCTGAAGCCCCGTGAGCGCGCCCGAGACTGGATAGGTGCGGGTGACGTCGGCGGCGTAGGCCCGGTATTCGGCGCCGGCGTCCACGAGCACGAGCTCGCCGTCGTTCAGCCGTCTGGCGGTCGGGGGAAAGTGAAGGACGGCCGCGTTCGGGCCGCCGGCGACGATGCTGTCGAAGGCGAAGCCGTCGCCGCCGGCACGCCTGAACCCCGTCTCGAGCTCGACCTGGAGCTCGCTTTCGCTGATGCCCGGAGCGATCGCGGCCCGGAGGCTCTCGAAGCCGTTCTTCGTGGCCCGGATGGCGGAGCGCAGCCGCTCGAGCTCGACCGGATCCTTGGGCCGGCGGACGTGGTTCAGGCCGCGGCGGACCCGGTCGAGCAGCTCGAGGCCCCCGGGCTCGGCTGACCCGCATCCCAGCCACGCGATCGGCCTGCCCCGCCGGCTTTCAAGCCAGCCATCGAGCCGGTCGATCGGGGTCCCTTCGACGTCGTCCGGGTTCGCGCCCTCCCAGACGATCTCGGGCTCGCTCACCGGCACGACGAAGTCGACCCACCCCTCGCCCGGATCGAACGCCAGCACCCCGCCCGGGCGCTCGCGGTCGGTCAGATAGAGGTACTCGGAGTGGGAGCGGAAGGGGTAGATCCGGTCGCCCCGGCCGGGAATCGTGATCGGCTCGCCCGCGCCAACCAGGACGATCTCGTCACTCAGCTCCCAGCGCTCGGCGGCGGCGTGGCGGCGGCGCTCGAGCTGGGCGGTGATGTCGGAGGCGGTGGCGGTCACCGAGCGCATCGTATCCCCGGAGTTTGCGCGTTCGCCTTGCGGGAACCGGCCGCGGGCGCCTCTAGGATGATCCTGACGTGAGGAGCGCCGCCGAACGACGCGAGCTGCTGAAGGCCGTGTACGAAGAAGCACGGGGGTGCGTGCGCTGCCCGCTTCACCAGACCCGTACGAACGTCGTCTTCGGCTCCGGAAACGCCAACGCGGACCTGATGTTCATCGGCGAGGCCCCGGGCGCCAACGAGGACCTGCAAGGGCTGCCGTTCGTGGGGCAGGCCGGCAAGCTGCTGGACAAGCTGCTGGGTGAGATCGGGATGCAACGCTCGGATGTGTTCATCGCGAACACTCTGAAATGCCGCCCTCCCGACAACCGCGACCCGCAACCGAATGAGATCGCGGCCTGCGAGGACTACCTGTTCCGCCAGGTCGCGCTGATCGAGCCGACCGTGATCTGCACGCTCGGCAACTTCTCGACCAAGCTCCTGCGCGGCGACTCGACGGGCATCTCTCGCCTCCACGGGCAGGCCGAGGAGCGGATCATCGGCACCCGAGCGGTGCGGCTCTACCCGCTGTACCACCCAGCCGCCGCCCTGTACACGCCCTCGATGCTCGAGACGCTGCGAGGCGACTTTCAGCGGATCCCGGAGCTTCTCGCCCAGGGCCCGCCCCGGCAGCCGCCGGAGGTCGTGGAGGTACCCGAAATCGAGACCGTCCCGGACCTGCCTGACCCCGGTCCGCCGGCTGACGCTCAGGAGCCCGAGCACGCGCTGCAGCTAGGCCTCTTCTGATCGGGACGCTTCGCCAACGGAACTTCACCCTGTTGTGGGTCGGCGAGACGCTCTCGGAGCTCGGCTCGCAGGCCTGCACGATCGCGCTCCCGCTGCTGGTGCTCGCGCTCACGGGCTCGCCCGCCAAGGCGGGCCTGACGGGGTTCGCACGGGCGCTGGGCTATCCGGTGAGCGCCCTGCCGGGCGGGGTCCTCTGCGACCGCGTGGATCGCCGTCGGGTCATGATCGCCTGCGCACTCATCCGCGCGCTTGCGATGGGCAGCATCCCGCTCGCGCTGGCTCTCGGCCGCCCGCCGCTCGGCCAGCTGATGGCGGTCGCGTTCCTCGACACCGCGCTGTTCACCGTCTCGGCCATCGCCGAGCGTGGTCTGCTGCCTTCGGTCGTCCCCGAGGCGGTTCTGGGTGACGCCGTCTCCATGAACGAGGCTCGCGCGGCGGTCGGCTTCATCGCGGGCCCACCGCTCGGCGGGGCGCTCTTCGGACTTGCACGCGGGCTGCCGTTCGTGGCCAACGCGGGGTCGTTCGTGGCCGAGGTCCTCGCCCTGCTCGGCTTGCGCCTGCCGCCCGCGCAGCCGCGGCCCGCTCCGGCCGAAGGCGAACAGCCGGGAATGCTGGCGGAGATTCGCGAGGGCGCGACGTGGCTGTGGCGGGCGCCGTTCCTGCGCGACGGCTCGCTGCTCTACGCCGGAGCCAACCTCACGATGGGCGCGGTCGAGCTCCTCGGCGTGCTCGTTGCCCGCCACCACGGCGCGTCATCGGCCGAGATCGGGCTGGCCTACGCGATCGTGGGAGCCGGCGGCCTCCTCAGCGCGGGCCTCGCCGGACCGGCACGCCGGCGCCTGAGCACCCGCCTGGCAGTGATCTCCGAGCCCTGGTTCCACCTGCTGTTCCTGCCGCTGCTGCTGCTCTGCCGCTCGGGCGTGACGGTCGGCCTCACAATCGGGGCGATGCTCCTGCCGATGGTGCTGTCGAGCTCGGTGGTCGTGGGCCAGCGCCTCGCGCTCACTCCCGACCGGCTGCGCGGCCGCGTGCAGGCCAGCGCCTCGTTCATCTCGGCCACCGTCGCGTGGGCTGGGCCGCTGGCGATCGGCTTCCTGTTCCAGGCGGCCGGAGAGACCGCTGCCGTGCTGGCGCTGACCGGGTGGGCGCTGCTGGTCGCGGCCGCGGCCACGGCCTCCCCTGGGCTCCGCCAGCCACCCGGAGGCGAGCCGGAGGCGGTGCCGGCGGCGGGATGAGGCGCTCTGAGAGCTACGCCGGCTCGGGCGTGATCGCCGTGGCCGCGGGCTCGCGCGGGCGCCATAGCGCCAGCGCGAACGCCACCGCCGCGCCCACCGCCTGCACGCCGAGCACGAAGGCGGCGAACTCGGAGGGCTTGCGCGAGGCGAGCAGGGCCAGCAGGAAGGGCTCAGCCAGGGCGACAGGCGCGAGGAAGATCAAGAACCAGGTTCGCTTGAGCGCGAGCAGGTACTGGATGGCGAGATACGTGCAGGCCAGCACCGTGAATGCGACGCCGAGGATGAGCAGCGAGCTCGTGGCCTCGAGCCGGTGAGGCCCGAACGCGGCTCGTAGCAGGGGGCGGGCGCCGAAGGCGAAGATCGCGAGCACGGGAACGGCGCAGACCAGGATGATGCCGAGCGCCTTGGCCAGCACCGGACGCGTGTCCTCGCCGGCCGCGCGCCGTCGTGAGACCTCGGGTACGAGGTAGAAGCCTGCGCCGATCGCGACCCAGATCAGGACCTTGGCCGCGACCGCCGTCGCCGCGTACGAGCTCGCGAGGTCCTTGCTCAGACCGTGGCCGCTGAAGCGGTGCTTGGCGGCGATGATGTCGATGTTCTGCAGCACGGCGATCACGATCAGCCCGGCGATCGGCGCCCATGCCCGGGTCACGTGCGTGCCGAGAGTCAGGGTCGCGGGGTGGTCGTCTGCCTCCGCTGGTCCGTGCTCGGCCTCCCAGGCTCTGACGTGGTCGCGGAGCTTCATCGCGCAGTAGACGCACATGGCTATGAACGAGAATGGCGTGCCCAGGTAGGCCCCGGTGACCGTCAGGCCGATCGCCAGGAGCGCGCCCACGATCAGCCGCGTGCCCTGCTCGCCGATCAGGCTCAGGCCGACACCCTTGTAGTCGCCGACACCCTGAAGCGCGCCACGCAGGATCGAGAGCTCGAGCCACAGGCAGCCGGCGGGCAGCCCGATCGCCGCCGCCCAACGGTCGTGCGGGACGCCGACGAGCGATGCGATCGGGGCGCTGAGGGCCACCGAGATCACGGTCATCACCGCGGTGAAGATCGCCATCGTCCGCGTCCACGACTTGAGCGTCGCGATCAGCCCCGGGCCCACACCCAGGTGTCCGAGGACGCCTTCGCGCGCGGTGGCCACCTGCAGCGCCTGACCGAACACCGCAAGGATCAGGAAATAGCTGATCAGGGCAGCCAGCGCGCCGTAGTCGCTCAGCTCGCGCGCGAACACCACCGTCGAGCCAAGCGCGATCACGTTGTTGACGATCATCGCGCCGGCCAGGCCGGCGGCCTTCGCGGTGTCGGAGTCGGCGAGCAGGGCCTCAAACCGCCCGCGTACGCCCTGCATTCCAACGCTCATGGTCGCGCTGACGGTAGCGAATACAGTGGCCATCGAACATGTCCCGCCACCTGAGCGAATCGCCCGAACAGACCGAGGCCCTGGGCGCCGAGCTGGCCGCCGGCCTGAGTCCCGGCGACGTGGTGCTCGTCGAGGGGGAGCTGGGGTCAGGCAAGACCACCTTCGTGCGCGGCGCGTGCCGCGCGCTGGGCGTCAAGGCCGTCGTGAGCTCGCCGACTTTCACGATCGGGCAGCGCTATCCCGCACCGGCCGGGGCCGCCGGGATCTCCCATCTCGACCTCTACCGAATCGGCGACCTCGCCGAGGAGGACCCGGAGCTGCTGGCCGACTACCTTGGTCCCGACCGGATCGCGTTCGTCGAGTGGCCGCGGGGGGCGCAGCCTGAGATTGCCGGCTTCGCGCATGTCGCCGCACATGTGCGGATCGAGCACGATGGCGGGGAGCGGCGGGTGGTGGAGATCGAGTGACGCTTCTGGCCTTCGACACGGCGACCCGGGCAACGGCGGTGGCGCTGTGCACGGCCGACCTGGAACCGCTCGAGGCGCGCGACGATCCGGAGCCGGGAGCGCGGCCCCGCCATGCCACCCATCTGTTGCCGCTGGCCGCAGAGCTGCTCGACCGGGCGGGTCTCGACTTCTCCGACGTCGAGCGCATCGCCGTCGGGGTCGGTCCGGGCACGTTCACCGGGCTGCGCATCGGGCTCGCCACCGCGCGCGCGCTCGCGCAGGCTCGGCGGATTCCGCTGGTCGGGGTGTCCACTGCCGCCGCGCTCGCCCTCGGGGCGTGGGACGCTGCGCTGCGGGACGGGCGGGAGCTCGTGGTGCCCGCGATCGATGCGCGCCGAGGGGAGGTGTTCGCGGCCGTATGGCGCCTGGAGGCGGATGCGGACCCTGCGGATGTCCTAGCCGGTCCCGCTCTGATCGAGCCGAAGGCGTGGTCGCCCGGCGAGCTGGCCGACGCCCTGCTCGGACTCGGCGCGAGCGCTCTGGCCGCCGGAGACGGCGCGGTAGCATTTCGGGCTGCGATTGAGTGCTCGGGGGCGCTGATCCCAGACGACGGCTCAGAGCTTCACAGGGTCACGGCCAGAACTCACTGTCGGCTCGCCGCGCGACTGCGCGACAGGGCTCCCGAAGAGGTAGCCCCTGCTTATCTGCGCGTCCCGGACGCCGAGCTCGCCCGCCGACCCACGCCATGACCCCAGCTCCGATAAAGATTCGCTCACTCGGCTACGCCGATCTCCCGCAGGTGATCGCGATCGAGCGCCGAGCGTTTCCGACTCCGTGGTCGCTTGCCATGTTCGTGCTCGAACTCGCCAAGCCGTCTGGCGTGTGCCTCGCGGCCGTCGACGGCAAGCGCGTGGTGGGGTATCTCGTGTGTGCGCGCTATGCCGACGTCTGGCACCTGATGAACATCGCGGTCGATCCGGCCGAGTGGCGCCGGGGCATCGCCAGCGCACTGCTCGAGGAGATGCTCGTACGCGCCGGCACCGAGGAGTCCTACACGCTCGAGGTGAGGCCGTCCAATGGCGGTGCGATCGCGCTCTACGAGCGCTTCGGCTTCCGTACCGCGGGGATGCGCAAGCGCTACTACAGCGATACCGGCGAGGACGCCGTGATCATGTGGCGCACGGCGCCGACAACCTCGGCCCAGAGCGCCTCGGCGTGATCCTGGGCATCGAGACCAGCTGCGACGACACCTGCGCAGCGATCGTCAGCTGGGAGGGGGAGATCCGCTCCAACGTGATCTCCTCGCAGGGAGTCCACGACCGTTATGGCGGCGTGGTCCCCGAGATCGCCTCGCGCCACCACCTCGACCTGATCGGGGCGGTGGTCGACGACGCCCTGGCTCAGGCTTCGGTTGCCCTGCCCGACCTGGAGCTGGTGGCGGTCACTCGCGGCCCTGGCCTCGTGGGGGCGCTGCTCGTCGGCCTGGCGAGCGCCAAGGCGCTGGCCGCGGCCCATGAGCTGCCGCTGGCGGGAGTGGACCACCTTCACGGTCACGTCGCCGCGAGCTACCTGCAGCCCGACCCGTTCGAACCCCCGTTCCTCTGCCTGCTGGCCAGCGGCGGCCACACGCTCCTGGCCCACGTCCGCGACCGCGGCCCCGGCTACGAGGTGCTCGGCCAGACGCTCGACGACGCCGCCGGCGAGGCGTTCGACAAGGGTGCCCGCCTCCTCGGTCTGGGCTATCCGGGCGGCCCTGCCCTGCAGCGCCTGGCGCAGGACGGAGACCCCAGCGCGTATGAGTTCCCGACCGCACGCGGGGTGCCGGGCCTCGACTTCTCGTTCGCGGGCCTGAAGACCTCGCTCCTGTATCGCCTGCGCGAGCTCGGCGAAGCCGAGCGGGAGCGCCGGCGCGCCGACCTGGCCGCCTCGTATCAACGGGCGATCGTCGAGGCGCTTGCGCTGCGGGTCGAGCGAGCGCTGGAGCAGACCGGGCTGGCGCGCCTCGCCGTCGGCGGCGGCGTCGCAGCCAACGGCCCATTGCGGGCCCGGCTCGCGGGACTGGGAGTCGAGCTCGACATCCCGCCGATCGCGCTCTGCACCGACAATGCCGCGATGATCGCCAGCGCGGGCCGCTACACGGAGCGGCTGTCCTATCCCCGGTACCTCGACCTCGACGTCTACGCGACCGGCGAGCCGGCGCCCGCGCTCAGATGAAGACGGTTGTCCTCTACGGCCGTGAGGGGTGCTGCCTGTGCGAGGAGGCGCTGGCCGTGCTCTCGCGCGTGCGGTCACACACGCCCTTCTCGCTGGTGGAATTCGACATCGAGACCGACGAGCAGGTGCACCGGGCGTACCTCGAACGCATCCCCGTCGTTACGATCGACGGTGTGGAGGCCTTCCAGTACCACGTAGAGGAGGGCGAGCTGGTGCGCCGGCTCAGCGCCGCATGAGCTCAACCCCGTCAGAGACCGCGATCGATCGCAGCGGTGAGAAGCTGTCGCTCGGCGTTGCGGCGCGCCTCTCGCGCTACCTGCAGGTGCTCACCCAGGCGCGCAAGATGGGCAAGGAGACGATCTCCTCGCAGGAGCTGGCCGACTACACGCACGTGAACTCGACGCAGATCCGCCGCGATCTGTCGGGCTTCGGCAAGTTCGGCAAGCGGGGAGTGGGTTACAACGTCGAGTCGCTCGTCAACCAGATCCGCAAGATCCTGCGCACGTCCGGTCAGCACAACATCGGGTTGTTCGGCGCCGGTCACCTGGGCACGGCGATCGCCACCTCTGACATCTTCGCCGACCACGGCTTCCGCGTGGTCGCGGTGTTCGACGCCGACAGGGGCAAGGTGGGGGAGACGATCGGCAACCTCACCGTCCGGCACACGAGTGATATGCGCAACGCCATCCACGACCAGGACATCGTCGTGGCCGTGCTGGCGGTCCCGAACGCCGCGGCCCAGCCGCTGGCGGACGACCTGATCGACGCCGGCGTGAAGATCATCTTCAACTACTCGGAGGCGCTCCTCCAGGTCCCGCCCGAGGTCACGGTCCACACCTCGAGCCCAGCCGTGGACCTGCTGTACGCGCTGTACTTCTATTTGACCTGATCGGCGCTCGTGCCCATCGACATCGACAGCGCACGCGCGGCGTTCGCCGCGTCGACGGACTTCACGATCGGGCTCGAGGAGGAGTTCGCCCTGCTCGACCCCGCCGGGTTGGGACTGGTGCCGCGCTTCGAGGAGCTCCGCGGCGCGGCCGCGGCCACGGACCCGGTCCTTGCCGAATCGATCTCCGGCGAGCTCATCTCCTCGGAGATCGAGATCCGCTCCGGGCGCTGCGAGAGCCTGCTCGCCGCGTTCGCCGCCCAGCGCGACCGTCGCCGGCGTCTGTTCGCCCTGGCGGAGGAGCGCGGCCTGGCGCTCGGAGCGACTGGTACCCATCCGTGGGCCGACTATCGCGAGCAGCCGATCATCGACACCGAGCACTATCGCCGGGTCGAGGAGGGGCTCAAGTACGTGGCCTGGCGCAACAACACCTTTTCCGTACACGCCCACGTCGGCATCCGGGGCGCCGATCGCGCGGTGGCCGTGTGCGACCGCCTGCGGCCAGTGCTGCCGCTCCTCCTCGCGATCTCGGCGAACTCACCGTTCCTGGAGGGGCGCGACACGGGGCTGCACAGCGCGCGCTCGCAGACCTTCACCAAGAGCTTCCCGCGCTGCGGCATTCCCGATGCGTTCGGCAGCTGGGCAGCGTACGCCGAGTACATCGACTTCCTCGTGAGCACCGGGTCGATCGTCGAGTACACCCAGGTGTGGTGGTCGGTGCGCCCGCACTTCTCCTTCGGCACGGTCGAGGTGCGAATCTGCGACGTTCAGGCGACGGCAGGCGAATCGGAGGCCCTGACGGCGCTGATCGTCGCCTGCGTGGCCCAGGCGGCGCGGGACTACGACGAGCGCGTCCCGTTCGAGCATCCGGCACGGCGCCTGATCGAGGAGAACTTCTGGCGGGCGATCCGGCACGGGCTCGACGGCCAGCTGATCGATCTGGACACGGCCACCGTGTATCCGGCTTCGGAGGCGCTGCCGCGGCTGCTCGAATGGACCGCTCCGATGCGGGCGGAGCTCGGTCTCGAGGTTGAGTTTCCGGCTCTGAACGGCGCCCAGCGCCAGCGGCGGATGCTGGGCGAGGGCGCGGGCCTGGCCGAGGCCTATCGTGCCGTCGTGGCCCAGACGCGCGAGACGTATGCTCCAGCCGTGGTGAACCGATGAGCACGGGCGACCCCACCGGCGCCGGGATGAGCGATGAGGAGCTGCGCGAGGCCTACGAGGCCCAGCTGAAGCAGCTGCGGGTGGAGCACATCCTGCTCGACAACGTGGTCGCGCTGATCAACCTGGGAATGCGGCGGACGGGCCTCACGCCCGGCACCGAGTCAGAGCGTGACCCGGGCCAGGTTCAGCTGGCGATCGAGGCGGTTCGGGCGCTGTTGCCGCTGATCGAGGAGATCGCTCCCGGCGAGATCGGCCAGATCCGCAGCGCCGTGTCGCAGCTCCAGCTTGCCTACGTGAGGATCGGCGGCCAGGCCCCGGCAGGCGGCTCTTCGCCATCCGCCGCTCCGGCCTCCCAGACCCCCGGGGCCCCCGGGGCCCCCGGGGCCCCCGCCCAGCAACCCCAGCCTGAGCCCAAGCCCGGCGAGCCGGGACCGGCTCAGCGCAGCGGCAGGCTCTGGATTCCGGGCCAGTAGCACTCAAGACCTCCGCGCGTCCGACGAATACCTGAGCTGAGAGCGTTGCCCGGTGGGGGAACCGGCGCGCAGTTCGTCCGACCAACGAGGTTTTCGATGCCACGCCGATTCACCGTGTCAATCCGCTCGAAGCTGCTGGCTTCCTTCGGAGTCGTCGTCGCTCTCATGCTCGTGCTCGGGCTGTCCGCGATCGCGATGCTCGGAACCGAGAACGGTCATGTCGGCCAGGTCGCTGGCAAGGTCGTGCCCGCCACGCAGGCCGTCGGTGACGCCGCGGCGATCATGAACAAGTACCGCAAGGATCAGCTGCACTACATCCTCGCCAGCCCGGCCGATCGCGCCGGCGCCCAAGGCGTCAGCGGAGACCTGGCCGGTGACCTGAGCGACATGAGCGCGCTGCTGGCCTCCTACCGCTCCCATCATCTCGTGGCCGACGCCACCGACGCCCGGCTGCTTGCGGGCTTCCAGTCCGCGTTCGCGACCTACGTCGCCAAGAGCGGCGGCTTTCGGCCTCTCGCCGACCAGGGTCTGCTCGTCGCCGCCGGCGCGGTGGTGGGCAGCGGTCCCGGAGACGACGCCTATAACAAACTGAAGGCCGCCAGCCAGGCCTGGAGCGACTATAAGGTCAAGGTCGCCAGCGCCGCCAGCGCCGCCTCCCGCTCGAGCTATCAGACCGGCCGCACGCTGATCATCGTTCTGCTGCTTCTCGCAGTCGGCATCGCCGCCGGCATTGCGATCCTGATCTCGCGCGGCCTGTCTCGCGCCGTCGGCCAGGTTGGAGCGGCGGCCGAGGCGATCGCCCGGGGCGAGGTCGACCAGCACATCGAGATCCGCAGCCGGGACGAGCTCGGTGCGGTGGCCGCCGACGTGCAGGAAATGATCGCCTACCTGCGCCACACCGCTTCGGTCGCCGAGGCGATCGCCGAGGGTGACCTCACGCGCGAGCATCAGCCGCGTTCGGAGAAGGACGCGCTCGGCCTGGCCCTCGCGAGCATGACCGCGCAGCTTCGCGCTCTCGTGGGCGAGATCAACGACGCCACGGGCAGGATGAGCAGCTCGAGCCAGGAGATGGCCCGCACTTCGCAGGAGACCGGGCGCTCGGTCGACGAGGTCGCCGCTGCGCTGGGCAACGTGGCTCAGGGCACGGAGCGTCAGGTGATCTCGATCGAGAACGCGCGCCGGGTCGCAGACCGGGTGGCCAGCGACGCCGGTTCCGGGGCCGAGATCGCCTACGAGACCGCAGGCGCCGTCGAGCGTGCCCGCGAGCTCGCGGCCGGCGGGGCAGACGCGGTCACTCGGGCGACGGAAGCCATGCGAGCCGTCAAGGAGTCCTCGGCCGCCGTCACTGCCGCGATCGCCCAGCTGGGCTCCAAGTCCGACCAGATCGGCGGGATCGTGCGGACGATCGGCGGGATCGCCGAGCAGACGAATCTGCTGGCCTTGAACGCCGCCATCGAGGCCGCCCGGGCCGGCGAGAGCGGACGCGGCTTCGCCGTCGTGGCCGAGGAGGTGCGCAAGCTCGCCGAGGAGTCCCAGGCCGCCGCGGGCTCGATCGCTGAGCTGATCGCGGAGATCCAGGCCGAAACCGCGTCGACCGTGGCCGTCGTCGACGCCGGTGCTCAGCGCACCGAAGATGGCGTGCGGATCGTGGACGAGGCGCGTGAGGCGTTCCTGGTCCTCGGCGAGAGCGTCACCGAGATGAGCGGGCGCATCGACGCGATCGGCGACGTCGTGCGCCGCATCGCGAGCAGCGCCCAGGAGGTGCACGCGAGCATGGCCGACGTCGCCAATCTCGCTCAGGAGTCTTCGGCCGCCACCGAGCAGGTCTCCGCCTCCTCCCAGGAGACATCAGCCGCGGCTCAGCAGATCGCCGCCTCCGCATCGGACCTCGCGGACACGGCGGGCGAGCTCTCCGGGCTCGTCGGCCGGTTCCGGCTCCCGCGCTGATTCGAGCGCTCAGCGGCTGCGCACCAGGTCTGCCTGGCGCGCAGCCGCGCCACCAGCGCGCTAGACTGCGCCGCCGGATTACGACCCCGGGGCCCCCGCACGAGTAACGGCGCGCGGTGGGCCTTTCTAGTTACTGGCCGCGCCCAGCCGCGCCTGTCCCTCGCATAAAGAGCCTCCGGAGGAATTCTTGACCAGCTTCCTGACGCATCACGGCGTCATCGTGGCGCTTGTGTGCGCTGCCGCAGCCCTCGTGTACGGCGCCCTCACCTCGCGCTCGCTGCTCGCCCTGTCGGCGGGCAATGAGCGGATGCGGGCCATCTCGCTCGCCGTACAGGAGGGGGCGCGCGCCTATCTGAACCGGCAGTACACGACGATCGCGGGTGTAGGCGTGGTTCTGTTCATCGTGCTGATCCCGGTGCAGAACATCCGCGTGGCGATCGGATTCGCGATCGGCGGGCTGTTCTCAGCCGCGGCCGGCTACATCGGCATGAATGTCTCGGTGCGTGCCAACGCGCGCGTGGCCGAGTCGGCGCGCGGCGGCGTGGGGCCGGCCCTGTCGGTCGCCTTCCGCGGCGGCGCCGTCACCGGCCTGCTGGTAGTCGGGCTGGCGCTGGTGGGTGTCTCCGGCTACTACGGCGTGCTGACCTGGATCGCCGGCGAGAGCCAGCGCCACGCCGTCGATGCTCTGATCGGCCTGGGCTTCGGCGGCTCGCTGATCTCGGTGTTCGCTCGTCTGGGCGGCGGCATCTTCACCAAGGCCGCCGACGTGGGCGCCGACCTGGTGGGCAAGATCGAGGCCGGCATCCCCGAGGACGACCCGCGCAACCCGGCCGTTATCGCCGACAACGTGGGCGACAACGTGGGCGACTGCGCCGGCATGGCGGCCGACCTGTTCGAGACCTACGCCGTCACCGCGGTGGCGGTGATGCTGCTCGGCGTCCTGCTCTTCAACCAGCAGTCCGCGGTCGCGCTCTACCCGCTCGTGCTCGGCGCGCTGTCGATCATCGCCTCGATCATCGGCACGTTCGCGGTGCGCTCGCGAGAGGGCAACGTCGAGCGCGCGCTCTACCAGGGTCTGATCCTGTCGGGCGCGCTGGCCGCGGCGGCCTTCCTCCCGATCACCTACTGGATGATGAACCACATCACGCTCAAGATCGGCGCGCACACGCCGGCGTGGTGGAAGTTCTATCTCTGCTCGCTGATCGGGATCGGGATCACCGCCTGCCTGTTCGTGATCACCGACTACTTCACCTCGACCCGCTTCGGGCCGGTGAAGAGCACGGCCCGCGCCTCGCAGACCGGGCACGCCACGAACATCATCCAGGGCCTCGCCCAGGGCTATAAGTCCACCGCGCCGCCCGCGATCGTGATCGCGCTGGGCATCTTCGGCGCCTGGAAGCTCGCCGGCGGCGGGTCGCAGGGCATCTACGGGATCGGCGTGGCCGTGATGGCTCAGCTCTCGCTGACCGGACTGATCGTCGCGCTCGACGCCTTCGGCCCGATCACCGACAACGCCGGCGGTATCGCCGAGATGGCCGACCTCCCCGAGGAGGTGCGCAACGTCACCGACCCGCTCGACGCGGTCGGCAACACCACCAAGGCGGTGACCAAGGGCTACGCGATCGGCTCGGCCGCTCTGGCCGCGCTCGTGCTGTTCAACGCCTTCGAGAACGAGCTGGCCGCCAAGGGCAAGGCGCCCGACTTCTCGATCGGCAACCCGGCCGTGCTGATCGGCCTGCTGATCGGCGGCATGATGGTCTACCTGTTCGCGGCGCTGGCGATGGAGGCCGTCGGCCGCGCGGGCGGCGCCGTTGTCGAGGAGGTGCGCCGGCAGTTCCGCGAGAAGCCGGGGATCATGGAGGGCACCGAGCAGCCCGAGTACGGCACCGCCGTGAGCCTCGTGACCCGGGCAGCCCAGCGGGAGATGATCATCCCGTCGCTGATCCCGATCGTGGTCACGTTCGTGGTCGGCCTCATCTCGACGCAGGTTCTCGGCGGCCTGCTGATCGGCGTGATCGTGGTCGGTCTGTTCGTGGCGATCTCGATGACCTCCGGCGGCGGCGCCTGGGACAACGCGAAGAAGCTGATCGAGGACGGCGCCTTCGGCGGAAAGGGCTCAGAGGCCCATGCCGCCGCGGTCACCGGGGACACGGTCGGCGACCCGTATAAGGACACGGCGGGGCCGGCGATCAACCCGATGATCAAGGTGGCGAACATCGTTGCGCTACTGATCATCCCGCTGATCACCTGAGTCGTCTGCCACCCGCCGGCGTTGGTCGCTGGCGCGGAGTGACCGCCTGCGCCTCTCACCGGCCAGCGAGCACGGACGCGCGCCCACCCCTCGTTCCGTTCCGTGGGTCCGCGCGTTTGGCCGCTCGTAGCGCGGCTGGACGCGCCCACCCCCGTCCGTTCCCGGGGGTCCGCGCGTTTGGCCGCGCCTTCAGGCGGCGCGGAGCTCCGGGCTGGCTGACAGCTCGGCGGTGAGCGCGGCGAGGACCGCTGGTTCGAACTGGGTGCCGGCGCAGCGCTGGAGCTCG
>DATGJM010000155.1:0-16013 GCA_035295205.1 Solirubrobacteraceae bacterium
TCGAGCAGCTCGGGCTCGATGTTGAACTCCACGCGCATGTAGAACCGCCCGCCCTCGGGATCGGTCGAGTACTGGTCGGACTGCACGATGTTCGCCCCGCACCCGGCCAGGCAGCCGGCCACCGCGGCCACGATTCCGTGCTGGTCGGGGCAGGTTATGAGCAGCCGGGCGATCGTCGCATTGACGGGCGCCTGGGGCTCGAGGGCCGTGGACCCTTCGGCGAGCCGGTTCACAGCACCGCCCGGATCTCGCGCGCGAAGGTCTCGACGTGCGTGGCCATCGTGTCGCGGGCCCGCTCGGGATCGCCGGCTCGGATGTCGTGGAGCACCTCTCTGTGCTCGTCCATACGGGCGACGATGTGCGGCAGGCGATCCAGGACGAGGTACCAGATCCGCAACGACAGGTTGAAGTAGCGGTTCAGTGTCACCTCGAGGTACGGGTTGGCAGCCGCGCGGTACACGAAGCGATGCACGGCGGCGTCAAGGCTCATCAGCTGCTCGTGGGCGACGGACGCGCCGTCGTGATCGTGGCCGTCCAGGGCCTTCAGCAGCGACTCGAGCTCGAGCCGTTGCTCGGCGGTGATCCGCTGGGCGCCGCGATACGCGGCGTGGCCCTCGAGCACGACGCGGACATCGGAGATGTGCGCCAGGTCGGTGATGTTGATCTCCGAGGCGAACGTGCCGCGGCGCGGGTACACCGTCACGAGATTCTCGAGCGACAGTCGCTTGATCGCCTCGCGGACGGGAGTGCGTCCCATGCCGAGCTGCTCTCCGATCAGGTCTTCGTCGATCGGGGCTCCAGGCGCGATCTTCAGGGTCACGATCCGATCGCGCAGCTCATCGTAGGCGCGGTCGGCCAGCAGCTCCCGCGCGGCCGAGCGGGCGGCTGATATATGACTCATGGATCAGATCCTAACCGGCGGTGTTCGATCTGCCAAGTGGTGAGCTTCTAGTCGCCAAGCTCGGTGCGCCGGCGGCTCACGAACTCCGCGAGCTCCTCGCGGAGGGCGTCGTCGAGCGGCGGCTGCTCGTACTCCTCCAGCGTCTTTCGCCAGATCTCCCCCGCGCGCACAGTCGCATCGCGGGCGCCGTTTCGCTTCCAGCGGTCGAAGTTCTCAGTCGAGGACAGCAGCGGACGGTAGAAGCACTCACGAAAGCGCTCGAGCGTGTGCACCGCGCCGAGGAAGTGCCCGCCCGGACCCACCTCCTGATGGGCGCTGAACGCGAGCGCGTCCTCGTCGATCTGAAGCGGCGTGAACTCGTGCTTGAGCTCGCGCAGGAGCTCCACGTCGACGATGAACTTCTCGTAGCAGGAGACGAGCCCGCCTTCGAGCCAGCCCGCCGAGTGCATCACGAAGTTGGCGCCCGCCAGGAACGTCGGCAGGAAGGTCATCAGCGACTCGTAGGCCGCCTGCGCGTCGACGGTCTGGGAGGCGTTCAGCGCCCCTCCCCCGCGCCATGGGAGCCCGAAGTGGCGTGCGATCTGGCCCGTGCACAGCACGCCGATCCCCGACTCCGGGGTGCCGAAGGACGGCGAGCCCGACTGCATGTCGGTGTTCGAGAGGAACGAGCCGAACACGACCGGGGCGCCCGGGCGGATCAGCTGGGAGAGCGCGATGCCGGCCAGCGCCTCGGCCATCTGCTGGACGAGCGTCGCCGGCAGCGAGACCGGCGACATCGCGCCCATCAGCAGGAAGGGGGTGATCACCACCGCCTGTCCCGCCTTCACGTATTCGAACATGGCGGCGAGCATGCGGTCGTCGTAGCGCAGTGGCGAGTTGACGTTGATCAGCGAGATCGACACCGGCGCCCGCTCGATCGCCTCGCGCCCGCCGAACAGGATCTCCCCCATGCGGATCGTGTCCGCCGCGTTCGGACCGCTCGTGACCGAGCCCATGTAGGGCTTGTCGGTCAGGGTCTGAAGCGCGAAGACCATGTCCAGATGGCGGGAGTCCAGCGGCCGGTCCTCGGGCTCGCAGATCGTGCCGCCGGGCGAGTCGAGCTCCGGGAAGGCCTGCGAGAGACGCACGAGGTTCTCGAAGTCGGCCATCTTCGCGTCGCGGCGAACATCGCCCTCGCGGATGAACGGGCAGCCGTAGACCGGCGCGAACACCATGTTCTCGCCGCCGATCGTCACGGTGTGCTCGGGGTTGCGGGCCTGGAGATCGAACTGCCGGGGCGCCTTGGCGACCTGCTCGAGGATGAACTCGGGATCGAACCGCACGCGGTTCTCGTCCTCGACCACCTGACCGGCGCCGCGCAGGAGCTCCACGGCCTCCGGCAGCAGGAACTCGATCCCGATCTCGGAGACGAGCCGCCGCCAGCCCCGGTCCAGGACGGCCATCGCGTCCTCGCTGAGGATCTCGTAGCGCGGCATTGAGTTCACGAACACAGGCCTCTCCTCGGTCTTGACCACACGCTGACGGCGCGTAATATATCTTGCGTGGAACAACAGTTCCAGGAACAGCCACCAGCCCCGGGCACGACCGCAGTCGATCGCGGCGCGGGCCTGCTCGTGCGCGTGCTCGAGAGCCCCGAGCCCGTTGCCCTCACCGAGCTCGCCTCGTCGATGGGGATTCCCAAGAGCACCGCCTCGCGCCTGGTGAGCGCGCTCGAGCGCCACGGCCTGGTCGAGCAGGACGGCGAGCGCGGCCGTCTGCGTCCCGGCCCGGCGATCCTCCGCGTGGCCGAGCGCGGCCTGCTGGCGCGCAACCTGACCGAGCTCGCCCGCCCCACGCTCGAGCATCTGGGGGAGCTCACCGGCGAGACGATCAACCTCGCTCTTGCGGGCCCTGGAGGCGTCGAGCACATCGCCCAGGTCGACTCACGTCATTTCCTCGGCGCCGGCAAATGGGTGGGACGCTCCGTCGACTATCACTGCAGCGCCAACGGCAAGGTCTTCCTGGCATTCGGGCGGGTGCCGATGCCCGCGACCCTGCCGGAGCGAACCCCGGCGACGGTCACCGATCCGGCGCACCTGCGAGCGGAGCTCGAGTCCATCCGCGCCACCGGCTTCGCGACTGCCACCGACGAGCTCGAGCCGGGCCTGGCCGCGATCGCCGCGCCGGTCCACGGCGCCCACGGTGACGTGATCGCTGCGATCAGCATCACCGGCCCCACGCTGCGCATGTCGCCCCCCCGCATTGCAGAGCTGCGAGCAACGTTGACCGCCGAGGCAAGACGATTGTCGGAGCGCCTCGGCAACCGAGAGCAAGGAGAGAAGGCCGCATGACCCACGAGGAGATCCTGCAACTGCTCTACGACGAGACGCTCGTCGGCAACGCGCCGGCGGTCTCGAACGGCGTGAACCAGGGACTGGAAGACGGGCTCGAGCCCGAGCGCATCCTCTACGACGCGCTGATCCCCTCGCTGGAGGAAGTCGGGGCGCGCTTCGAGCGCGGCGACTACTTCGTGCCCGAGATGCTGATCGCCGCGCGCGCGATGCAGGGCGCGCTCGACATCCTGCGCCCGCTGCTGGCCGAGACGGACACCCAGCAGGTGGGCACGTTCCTGATGGGCACGGTCAAGGGCGACGTGCACGACATCGGCAAGAACCTCTGCAACATCATGCTCGAGGGCGCGGGCTTCACCGTCATCGACCTGGGCGTGAACGTGGCGCCGGAGAAGTTCATCGAGCAGATCGAGGAGCACAAGCCCGACATCGTCGGCTTCAGCGCCTTCCTGACCACCACGATGCCGATGTTCAAGGCGAACATAAACGCGCTCGAGAAGGCCGGGTTGCGCGATCAGGTGATCGTGATGGTCGGCGGGGCCCCGGTAACCCAGGAGTACGCCGACGCGGTCGGCGCCGACGGCTACTCCCCCGACGCCTCGACCGCGGTCAGGAAGGCCAAGGAGCTGATCGAGCGCCGGCGCGCTCAGGTGCCGGCATGAAAGGCTCGGGCGTGGTCGCTCGCGTCGAGCACGCGATCAAGGGTCCGATCTGGAACTGCCAGATGTGCGGCCAGTGCGTGCTGCACGACACGGGGATGACCTGCCCGATGAACTGCCCGAAGACGCTTCGCAACGGCCCGTGCGGCGGTGTGCGCGCCAACGGCAACTGCGAGGTCAAGCCCGACATGCGCTGCGTGTGGCTGAAGGCCGTCGAGCGCTCCGAGCGCCTGCCCGTGTGGGGCCCGCACATCGACAACCTGCGCCCGCCGGTGGACAACCGCCTGAAGGGCACCTCGTCGTGGGTGAACCTCCTCACCAGGCGCGACAAGGAGTACCCGGCGGGATGGCTGGGCGCTCAGGGCGATGTCTGAGCTCGAGCGAAAGATCACCGCCGGCAGGTTCGTGGTCACGGCCGAGATGCCGGTGATCGACGGCGGCGGGATCCCGGAGGTGATGCGCCAGCTCGAGCCGATGCGACCGTTCGTTGACGCCTTCAACACCACCGACAACCCGGCCGCCCACGCCCACGCCTCGTCCCTGGCGGTCTCGGTCGCGCTCCTGAAGGCCGGCGCCGAGCCGATCATGCAGCTGGGCTGCCGGGACCGCAACCGGCTGAACCTCCAGGCCGACATGGTCGGCGCCTCGATGCACGGGATCGAGAACGTCTCGTGCATGACCGGCGACGACGTCACAGCCGGCGACGAGCCAGAGTCCCGGCGGGTGTTCGACCTCGACGGTCCGCAGCTCCTGACGGTCGCCCGGGCACTGCAGAGCGGCCACTACCTGAGCGGTCGCAAGCTCGAGCCGCCCCCGCACTTCTTCCTCGGAGCGGTCGAGAACCCGGGCACGCCGCCCCACGAGTACCGGGTGCGCCGCGCCGCCAAGAAGGCGCTGGCCGGCGCACAGTTCCTGCAGCTCCAGCTCTGCTACCGCCCCGAGCTGCTCGAGAGCTTCATGCGCGCCGCGCACGAGATCGGCCTGACCGAGCGCCTGGCGATCATCCCCTCGATCTGCATCCTGCGCACGATTGGCGGGATGCGCTTCGTGGCCAGCCACGTGCCCGGGATCGACGTCCCGCCGGCGGTTGTCAGGCGCGTCGAGCAGGCCGCCGATCCCGAGCCCGAGTGCTTCGACATCGCCTACGAGCTGGCCAGCCACGCGATGTCGCTGCCGGGAGTGGCGGGTCTTCACTTCATCTCGTTCCGCAAGGACGCGGGCATCGCCAAGCTTTGTGCCCGTCTGGGCATTCCACCCCGATCCGAAAGAGACATCGATGGATACAGTGCTCCGCTCGCCGTCTAAGACGGTCACGATCAGCTCCGACGGCCCGTTCTGCATCATCGGCGAGCGGATCAACCCGACCGGGCGCAAGGTGTTCGCCGAGGAGCTCCGCGGCGGCAACATGGAGACGGTCAAGGTCGATGCGCTCGGCCAGGTCAAGGCCGGCGCCGACATGCTCGACGTCAACGCCGGGATCCCGCTGGTCGACGAGGCCGAGCTCCTGGCGAACATGATCCGCATGGTCCAGGAGACGGTCGACGCGCCGATCTGCATCGACTCCTCGGTGATCGAGGCGCTCGAGGCCGGACTGTCAGCGTACGAGGGCCGGGCGCTCGTGAACTCTGTCACCGCCGAGGACGATCGCCTCCAGGAGATCCTGCCGATCGTGGCCCGCCACGGCGCCGCCGTGATCGGGTTGGCCAACGACGAGACGGGCATCCCCGAGACCCCGCAGAAGCGCCTCGAATGCGCGCGCAGGATCGTCTCGGCGGCCGGCGACTTCGGGATCGCCCCGAACGACATCGTGATCGACCCGCTGGCCATGACGGTCGGCGCCGACACCGAAGCCGTGACGATCACCCTGCAGACGATCAGCCTGATCCGCGAGGAGCTCGGGGTGAACATGTGCCTGGGCGCCTCGAACGTCTCCTTCGGCCTGCCCCAGCGCCACGTGCTGAACGCCGCGTTCCTGCCGATGGCGATGGCCGCCGGACTGACCAGCGCGATCATGTCCTGCGCGCCGGTGTGCGTGGAAGCCGTGCGCGCCGCCGATCTGCTTCTCGGCCACGACCCGTGGGGGGCGAGCTGGATCTCGGCTCACCGCGCGCGCCAGGCGGCCGAGAAGGAGGCAGCGGCGACATCGTGACTCCCGCTGAACCTCGCCGCGCGGCACGCCTGAGCACAGGCGAGCCGGAGCTCCAGCCCGGCGACGGGATGGAGCGGGTTCGGCTGCGCTTCCTGCCCGACGGGGCCGAGGTCCGCGTGCCCAGCGGAACGCCCGTGTTCGACGCCGCAAGCTGGAACGGCATCGCGATCGACTCCACCTGCGGAGCCCACGGCACCTGCAAGAAGTGCAAGGTACGGGTGATCTCGGGCGAGGTCCCGATCTCCCCGATCGATCCGCGAGCGTTCACGCCCGACGAGCTGCGCGATGGCTGGCGGCTGGCCTGCCGGGCGCAGGCGCGCGAGGACCTCGTGATCGAGGTGCCGCCGCTCCAGACCCGGCCGAAGGCGGCGCTGGTGGGCGTCGGGCGCCACGTGATCCTGCGCCCGTCGGTCCAGAAGCGCCACCTGGTGCTCGAGGAGCCCACGCTCGAGGACCAGCGCTCGGACCTGCAGCGCGTGCTCGACGCGCTGGACGACCTCGAGCCGCGGCCGTCGCTGGAGCTGCTGAGGACCCTCGGCACCACCCTGCGGCGCGCGCACTTCGACGTGACCGCGGTGATCTGCGACGAGGAGCTGATCGACGTCGAGCCCGGCGACACCACCGCCCGGCGGTTCGCCATCGCCTTCGACCTCGGCACCACGACGGTGGTGGCCACGCTGATGGACCTCGAGACCGGCCAGCCGGCGGCCGCGCGCTCGATGCTCAACCGCCAGCAGCCATACGGCGCCGACGTGATCACCCGGATCTCGGCCACGATGATGGACGACCGGGCGCTCGAAGCCCTGACCGAGCGGGCACACGAGACACTCGCCCAGCTGACCCAGGAGGTCTGCGAGGAGGCGGGGGTCGAGGCATCGGAGGTCTACGAGATCACGCTCTGCGGCAACGTGACGATGATCCAGCTGGCGCTTGGCATCGATCCTGAGCCGCTGTCGATGGCGCCGTTCGTGGTTGCGAGCCATTCATGGCCCGAGACCAAGGCCCGCGATTTCGGGGTCGGGGTCCACCCTCGCGCCCCCGCGTTCGTGTTCCCGTCCCTGGGCGCATACGTGGGGGGTGACATCGTGGCCGGGATGCTGGCCACCGGCCTGACGCGCGACCGGCGGCTGCGGCTGTTCATCGACGTGGGCACGAACTCCGAGATCGCGCTGGGCTCTTCCGAGCGAGTGCTGGCCACCGCGGCACCGGCGGGCCCGGCGTTCGAAGCCGCCCAGATCAAGTGCGGCATGCGCGCTGCCGAGGGAGCGATCGAGGGCGTTCGCATCGAGGACGACGACCTGGCGCTCGAGGTCATCGGCGACGTCGACGCGGTGGGCATCTGCGGCTCGGGATTGGTCGACGCCGTCAGCGAGCTCGTGCAGTCAGGTTTGCTCGACCACTCCGGACGGTTCGTCGCCGACGAGCAGGCGGCAGAGATCCACCCGGGGCTGGCTCCCCGGCTGAGCTTCATCGGCAAGGAGCGCGTGTTCGTGCTGCACTGGCGGGGCGGCGATCGGGACCCGGCGAGCTCGGTGTTCCTTTCCCAGCGCGACGTGCGGGAGCTGCAGTTCGCCAAGGCCTCGATCGCCACCGGCTGGGAGATCCTGATGCGTGAGCTCGGCGTCACGGCGGATGACATCAGCCAGGTGCTGTTGGCCGGGAGCTTCGGCGCCTACCTCACGCCGGCGAGCGCGGTGCGGATCGGGCTCGTGCCGCGCATGGCGCTTCCCCGGATCCTCTCGGCGGGCAACGTCGCCGGCGAGGGGGCGAAGATCGCCGCCCTGTCCCTGCGTGAGCGCGCCGAGGCTGAGGCGATCCTGCACGAGGTCGAGTACGTCGAGCTCTCCGGGCGGGCTGATTTCAACGACCTGTTCATCGACCAGCTGGCCTTTCCCGGATGACCCCCACCGCAGTGGTGGCCTGCGGGGCGCTGGCGATCGAGATCAGGGGCATAGCCCGCCGCCGCGGGTGGCAGCTGGATCTCTATCCGGTGCCCGCTCTGTTGCACAACCGGCCCGAGCAGATCGCGCCGGCCTTGGAGGCCGTGCTGGACGGGGTGCGCGGCCGGTATTCGCGCATCGCCGTCGCCTACGGGGACTGCGGCAGCCACGGCGCGATCGACGAGGTGCTGGCCCGTGCCAGGGTGTCCAGGCTGCGCGGCCAGGACTGCTACGACGTCTTCGCCCGCTCCGAGGTCCGCGCCGCCCTTGAAGAGCAGCCGGGAACCTACTTCCTGACCGACTTCCTGGCGCGCACCTTCGAGCACACGGTCGTCCGCCAGCTCGGCCTGGACCGCCATCCCGAGCTGCGCGACGCGTACTTCGGCAACTACACGCGGGTGCTCTGGCTCGCCCAGCGCGCGACGCCCGCCACCCGGGCGGCGGCCGAGCGAGCCGCGGCCTGGATCGACCTGCCGCTCGAGGTCGCTGAGGTGGGAAGCGCGGGGCTCGAGCGAGAGCTCGAAGCGCTCGTCAGCTCAGCCTGACCGGGCAAGCGGGACGGGAGGTTATTCCCGGCCCACGCGGGGAATCGGCGCGAGTGTGGCCAGCGAGGTTGCAGACAACGCCCTTCAGGTCGATAACTATGCCGTGAGGGGCATCTTCAGTCGCCGCAGACCGCTGGGTCTTCTCGCTGCGCTGGCGGCCCTCGGCCTGGCCGTCTTTGCGGGCTACGTAAACCAGCGGGTCGTGCGCACCGAGTGGTGTGGACGCGCGCCGGGCGCTGCGTTCGTGACCGCCAACGAGCGAGCCGCCAGCCTCTGCCGCGCGCTCGTACCCACCTGGAAGCACGTCGCTGCGCCCGCGCTGGGCGCCGGCCGCATCGGGACCGCGGACACCGTCGATGCCCCACGCTCGTTCATGGACGGGGTGCGCCAGAGCCTGCCGCTGTCGGCGCCGATCGCCGTCATGCTGCTCGCGTTGGTGACCGCGTTCCTGCGCCGCCGCCCGGGCTACGTGTGGCTCGGCGTACTCGCGATCGGTCTGATGCTCGCGGGCACGAACGCGACCCTCCTCGCGCTCAGCCAGGGCGGTTAGACCGCCGGTTCGAGGATCTCGGCGTGCTCGTCCTCGGGCGGGCAGGCTCGCCTGGGGCGTGCGGGCGGGTGATCCATTCGAGCTGATCGGGGATGACGACGCCCGTCGTTCGCACCAAGAAAGCCAGCGAGGTTTCACGATCTGGCAGGACCGGGTAGCTCCGCTCCATGGTCTTTGTGTGGATACTCCTCGCGATCATTTTCATTGGCGTGTTCGTCGCCGTCGTGGCCTGGCTCGGGTTCGGCATCCACGGGGATGCGCGCGACCGGCGGGGACGGTTCCGCGGCCGGCATCGGCCCGCGAGCCAAGACGCCGACCACCCCGTCGTGCGCTGACGGCGGGCGGTCAAGCCACGCACGCAGTAGCGTGCGGGCATGATCTTCTACGAGCCCGACAGGCGTGATCGCGCGCTGCTCGCGCACGATCCCTTCAAGGCGCTCGTGGCGCCCCGACCGATCGGGTGGATCTCGACGATGGCCGCCGACGGACGAGTCAACCTGGCCCCGTACAGCTTCTTCAACGCGGTCGGCGAAGCGCCACCGATGCTGGCCTTCTCGAGCATCGGCGCAAAGGACTCGGTGACGTTCGCCCGCGAGACGGGTGAGTTCGTCTGGAACCTCGTCACCTGGGAGCTGCGGGAGGCCATGAACGAGAGCTCCGCTCCGCTTCCACGCGGGAGCAGCGAGTTCGAGCGCACCGGGCTCGCGATGGCCCCCTCGCGGATCGTGGCGCCACCAAGGGTCGCGGACGCGCGGTGCTCAATGGAGTGCAAGGTCGTGCATCAGGTGCAGCTCCAGGACCTCGAGGGCCGCCCGGTACAGCAGCACCTGGTGGTCGGGCAGGTCGTCGGGGTGCACCTGGATGAGCGCGCGATCGACGGCGCGGTCGTCGACACCGCGGCTCTGCGCCCGGTCGCGCGCTGCGGCGGCCCGGCCGACTACGCGGTGGTGGAGCGCCTCTTTCAGATGACGCGCCCGCTCAGCTGAGCGTCGAGCTTTCTCCAACAAACGTCGAGTTTGGGCAATTTTCGGGCCTCGGACCTCAAGTTCGCCCGCGGCACCGCCGAAGGACGACCAGATCGAAAAGGCAAACCCGTCGTGAGGCGGGGACGCAAAGCCAGGGGTCTTCGGGGGAAGACAGCCCGGCCGCCGAGCCAGACATGCGTACAGACAGGAGGTCTGTGAATGCCTTTTCCGATCCACGTTCCGCGACTTCGCAGGCTGGTGTGTCTCGCAGCAGGGGCGATGCTGCTGGGCTGCCTCGCGCCCGCGGTTGCGGGCGCGTGCACGCTCAGCTCAGCGCCGTCCTCGCAGGTGTTCGCGAAGTACGGGGACACGAATGAGTACCAGCTCGCTCCCAACGGGATCTTCGCCGGCGCGAACACGAGCGGCTGGTCGCTCTTGAAGGCCGCGGTGAGCCCCTTCGGAGCAGGTCTGGTCAGCGGAGACGGGCACTCGGTCGTGATCGGCTCCGGCGGGAAGCTGACGACGCCCTCCATGTGCGTAGGCACGACCACCCCGACCCTGCGCTTCATGGTCCGCGAGCAGGGTGTCTCGGGAGGCGTCCTCTACGCGTACGTGCTCTGGCAGGACTGGGCCGGCAACCTCTACGCCACCTACCTCGGGTGGACTGGCGGCTCGCGCTCATGGACGCCGTCGGTTCCGGTAAATGTGAGCGCGCTGCCGCTCTGGCAGGCCGGCTCGACGCTTCCGATTCGCCTCGAGCTGGTTCCGGCCGGTCACTCAGGGGCCTGGGCGGTCGACGACTTCTTCCTCGATCCGTACAGCCGGGGGTAGCTCTGTCGCGCATCTGGCACGGGCGCCGATGGCTGCCGGCAGGGGCGGTCGTGAGCGATGACACCTGACACCGAACTACAGGACGCCCGCGCGACCCACCCGGTGCAGCGCCTCCTGGAGGATTCCTGGGCGGGGCGCGAACGCGACGCGAGCCGTCACGAGCTGCTGGCCGAAAGCCTCGCCGCGGCCCTGTTCCTGGCCGTCGCGATTCCGCTTGCGTTGCCGGTCCTCTTCGGCGGCCGCCTGAGCGCGCTGCTGGTGGCGCTGCTCGTGGCGCTGTACGCGATCGTCGCCCGAGCCGTGCGCTTCCCGATCGGTGCCGGCCACGTGGTGCCCTCCTACCTGGTCCTCGTGCCGATGCTGGTGCTGCTGCCGCCGGGCGTCGTGCCACTGCTCGCCGCCGCGGGACTCGTCCTAGGGTCCGTGGGACGGCTCGCCGCCCGCCAGGCCAAGCCCCAGGAGCTGGTCTTCTCGGTGGCCGACGCGTGGCACACGCTCGGTGCCGCGCTCGTTCTGTGGGCGGCCGGGCCGGCGCACGGAGCGGCGCTGGGCGCCGTGTACGTGGCCGCGTTCATGGCCGGCGGCATCGTCGATCTGGCCTCCTCCTCCGTACGCGAGCGGCTGGCGCTCGGCATTGCGCCCCGGCTTCAGGGCCGGGTCATCGCCGTGGTCTGGATGGTCGACGCCAGCGTCGCCACGCTCGGGCTGCTGGTCGCGCACGCGGCCCGGCGAAGCCCCGGGGAGCTGCTGCTGCTCCTGCCCGCCTGCGGGCTCCTGATCGCGGTCGATCGCGACCGCACGGCGCGTATCGCCCAGGCCCAGCACCGGCTCGGCCTGGTGGCGCGTGAGCGCACGCGACTGCAGGCGGCGATCAATCGCCTCGGCGAGGCGCTGGCCGCCAAGCTCGACCTGCGCGCGCTCGCCGACGTGGTGCTGAGCGCATCGATCGACGCTCTCGACGCCGACGCCGGCAGCCTGGCTCTGACCGCGGCGTCGACGGGGACGATCTCGGAGACCTCGGGGCCGCCCGAGCTCCGCCCGCTGCTCGAGCAGGCGATCCGCACCGCCCGCTCGACAGGGCGGTTCGGGCAGTTCGAGTACGAGGGCCTTTCGGTGCTCGCGGTGCCGTTCGACGACGGCGGCGAGGGCGGCGCCGTGGCCGTCGCACGGGAGGGTCGGGCCTTCGGCGAGGACGAAGCGCAGCTGATGCGGGGGCTCGTCGACCAGGCCCAGGTCGCCGTCACCGACATCCTCGCCCACGAGGCCCTGCGCGAGCAGGCCCTGACCGATCCGCTGACCCGACTGGGAAACCGGCGCTGCCTGACCACGGACCTGGCGGCGCGGCTGTCCGCCGCCGGTCATGCCCCGCTCGTGCTGATGCTGTTCGACCTCGACGGGTTCAAGCGCTACAACGACACCTTCGGCCACGTCGCGGGCGACGCGCTGCTGGCCCGGCTGGGCAAGAAGCTCCGGGCCGCTGTCTCCCCGCTCGGCAGCGCCTACCGGCTCGGAGGCGACGAGTTCTGTGTGCTCGCGCCGGCCGACCACGGCTCGCTCCGCGACACGATCTCCGCCGCGATGGCGGCACTCGAGGAACACGGGGAGGAATTCGCGATCTCGGCGTCCTGCGGGACGGTGCTGCTGCCCCACGAGGCCGACAGCGCCGAGTACGCGCTGCAGCTGGCCGACGAGCGCATGTATGGCCACAAGCACGGCCGTCCGTCCAGCGCCCGCGAACAGGCCCATGACGTGCTCATCCACATCATGCAGGCCAACCGGCCGGACTTTCCCCATCACGCCGGCGGGGTCGGGCTGCTCGCGGTGGCGGTCGGGCGCCGGCTCGGCATGTCAGGCTCAGAGCTCGACGAGCTCGGCCGGGCTGCGGCACTGCACGACGTCGGTAAGGTCGGCGTGCCGGACACGATCCTGACCAAGGCCGGCCCGCTCGATCCCCAGGAGTGGAGCTTCGTCCGCCAGCACACGCTGCTCGGCGAGCGGATCCTCAGCGCCGCTCCCGCGCTGCGCCCGGTGGCAACGATCGTGCGCGCCACGCACGAGCGCTGGGACGGAGGCGGCTATCCGGACGGTCTGCGCGGCCAGGAGATCCCGCTGGCGGCGCGGATCGTGGCGGTCTGCGACGCCTACGACGCGATCACCAGCGATCGCTGCTATCGCCCCGCCCGCTCCGGCGCCGACGCCCGCCAGGAGCTCGCTCGCGAGTCCGGAAGGCAGTTCGACCCGTCGGTCGTCGAGGCCTTCCTGGCGGAGCTCGAAGCCCAGGACCACCTGTCGTGGCGCGGCGCCGACGGCTGCGACGAGCACCGCGCCACCTACGCCGCCGACATCGCCTCCCGCATCCAGGAGATGCTGGCTAAGGCGGCCTGAGCAGGCGGCTCAGCGATCGGCCGAGCCGGCCGGCGCCGGCTGGGCGGGCTCGGTCGCCTCGACCAGCAAGGTGGCGATATCCACCACTCGCAGCTCGTCGCCGGTGCTCTGCACGCCGTCGTCGAGCATCACGGTGCAGAACGGGCAGGCCACGGCCAGCGTTCCCGCGCCGGTGGCGGCGGCTTCGCGGACGCGCTCCTCGTTGATCGGGCGTCCACGCTCCTCCATCCACATGTGGGCGCCGCCCGCGCCGCAGCAGAACGTGCGCTTGCCGGAGCGCTTCATCTCGATCGGCTCGCCGACCGCCCGGACGAGCTCCCGGGGTGCGGCCACGACATCGTTGTGGCGGGCCAGGTAGCAGGAATCGTGGTAGGTGATCTGAAGGCCTTCCCTGCGCTGCGGTTCGAGCCTGCCGTCGCTGACCAGCCGCGAGAGCAGCTCTGAGTGGTGGACCACCTCGTAGTTGCCGCCGAAGTCCGGGTACTCGTTGCCCAGGGTGTTGAAGCAGTGGGGGCAGTTGGCGATGATCTTCGTCACCCCGGCCTCGTTCAGGGTCTCGACGTTCTGCTCGGCGAACGCCTGGAAGACGTACTCGTTGCCGATCCGGCGGGCGGGATCGCCGGTGCAGGCCTCGCGTGGGCCGAGGATCGCGAAGTCGATCCCCGCCCGCTGCAGGAGCTTGGCGGTGTTCTCGGCCGTCGCGCGGGCGCGCTCGTCGAACGAGCTGGCGCAGCCGACCCAATAGAGGTACTCGGGTGCCGGGTCGCCAGGCTCGAGGATCTTGACGCCCAGCGACGCGGCCCAGTCCGCCCGCTCGTTCTGGGGCTTGCCCCACGGGTTCGAGGCCCGCTCGATGTCACGCAGCATCGGCTCGGACTCGGTCGGAAAGCTCGAGTCGACCATCACCAGGTTCCGTCGCATGTCGACGATGTGGTCGATGTGCTCGATGTTCACCGGGCAGGCCTGTACGCAGGCCCCGCACGTGACGCAGTCCCAGATCATCTCCTCGGGGACCGTGTTACCGACGATCGGCTGATCCGGCTGCCCGCCCAGCACGGCGTCGCGCACCCCCATGATCACGAGCTTGGGCGAGAGCACCTTGCCGGTGGCGTAGGCCGGGCAGGCGTCCTGGCAGCGGCCGCACTCCGTGCACGAGAAGCTGTCGAGGATCTCCTTCCAGGTCAGGTCGGTTGACGTGCCGACGCCGAAACGGAGCTCCTCCTCTGGAACGTCGGGATCGTCGAAGCGCAGCGGCTCGAGCCGGCCTCGGGCCCGGGTGCGAGAGAAGAACACGTTGAAGGCGGCGCTGACGATGTGCAGGTGCTTGCCGTGGGGCAGCCAGGCCAGGAAGCCGAGGATCGTGAGCAGATGTGCCCAGACGAAGACTCGCTCGAGCACCTTCGTCGCCTCCCCGTGCCCGAAGAGCTTCGACAGCGCATGCGAGACCGGCGTCCACCCCTTCGGCCAGTCGTTGATCCCCAGCGCGATCCGCGAGGCGTGCCAGAGCAGCAGGCTGATGACGATCGTGGCGATCAGGACCAGGATCACATCGGCCTCGCCAAGGTGGCTGCCCTTGAAGCGCTCGGGCCGCTGCACCTTGCGGATGTAGACACCCGCGACCACACCCGCCAGGACGAGCACGCAGAAGATGTCGACCAGGAGCTGGTACCACCCCTGGTGGCCGAGCCATGGCAGCGTCGAGTGCTTGTCGACGGCCCCGATCATGGCGATGAGGATCGTCGGCCCGAGCACCAGGAAGCCCCAGAAGATGAACGCGTGGGCGAGGCCGGGGCCGATGCGCTGGAGAAGCTTGCGCTGCCCGAGCACGATCACGAGCTCGTTCTCGACCCGCTTGGGGATCTCCGCCGTCCGCTCCACGGGCTTGCCGGCGCGCACGAGCCCAACCAGCGTGATCACCCTGCGGGTGAACAGAGTGCCGCTGAGGATCAGTGCGACGGCGAGCGCGATCGCGCCGATGACCACGTTGCTATCCGTTCTTGACTCTGCGGATCTCGGCCGAGATCGCCGGGACGATCTCGTGCAGGTCGCCGATCACGGCATAGTCGGCGCTCGTGAAGATCGAGGCCTCGGCGTCGGGGTTGATCGCGAGCAGGCGCTTGGCGCCCTTGCAGCCCGCCATGTGCTGGGTGGCACCGCTGATGCCGCAGGCGATGTAGATCTCGGGCGCGATCTTCGTGCCCGTCTGCCCGACCTGGTCCGTGTGGGGACGCCAGCCCGCCATCGTGACCGCGCGCGAGCAGCCGACGGCGGCGCCCAGCAGCTGGGCCAGCTCCTCGATCACCGCGAAGCCCTCGGCCGAGCCGACCCCCCGGCCGCCCGACACGACGACATCCGCGTCGGCCAGCGACACGCCTGCGCCTGCGGCGCCCACACGCTCTGAGACCCGGACGACCACGTCGGCGTCCTGGATCTGCGGGTCGAATGTGCTCACGCCCGCTTGGCCGCCGTTGGCGGTGGCTGCGGGGATCGCGTGGGGCGCGACCGTCAGCAGGAGCGGCGAGCCGTCCAGCTCGGCCTCCTCGAGCAGGCTCCCGCCCCAGCGCACTCGCGTCACCGTGGCTGGGCTGCCCGGGGTGAGCGCCGTCGTGTTGGCGGACAGTGGCTGGTCGAGGCGCGCGGCGACATGGGCCAGGACTTCGTTGCCGCGGTCACTCCCCGGCGCGATCACCGCGCTCGGCTGAAGCTGGCCGACCAGCGTGACGATGCTCTGGCCCCAGGCCGCGGGCGCATACCCGCC
>DATGJM010000156.1:0-34033 GCA_035295205.1 Solirubrobacteraceae bacterium
GCCGTTGATGAGGCCGATCAGCGCGCCCACGAGCAGGGCGGCCAGCATCCCCAGATACGGGCTGAGCTCCACCCCCTGGCCGAGCAGTGCCTTCGGGAGGATCAGCCAGGCCCCGATCATCGCCGCCAGCCCATAGGTCGACTGCAGCGAGAGGTCCATGCCCCCGGTCAGCAGGACGAGGCTCTCGGCCACCACGACCACCCCGAGGGCCGAGATCTGCTGGCCGACATCGGTGAAGTTGCTCACGGTGAAGAAGGCCGGGCTGACCGCCGAGCCGACGATCAGCAGCACACCGATCACCGGCAGGAGCGCCGACTGGCGCACCAGCGCCAGCAGCCGCGTGTGGCGCTGCAGGCGCGCGAGCGCCGTGCTCGGTGCGCCCGGCGTGGTGGCGGGCTCGCTCGCCGGCGGGGGCTGCTGGTCCAAGGTCTCGGTATCGGTCATGCGCGCTCCTCGGTGAACAGGCCCTCGGAGGCCGTGATCAGTTCCTCTCGAATCCACGGCGGCGTGTCGAACTCGCGCTCCAGGCGCCCCCGCACGACGACCATGACGCGGTCGCAGATCTCGAGGTCGTCGATCTCGTCGGTAATCAGCAGCAGCGCTGCTCCGGTGTCCCTGACCGCTCGCGCGAGCGAGTCCAGAAGCCGGGCCTTCGAGGCGACATCGACCCCGCGGGTCGGGGCGATGGCGACGATCAGGCTCGGGTCGTGCATGAGCGCGCGCCCGACGGTCACCTTCTGCTGGTTGCCGCCGCTGAGCTGCGCCACCGGCTGATCGAGGCCCGCGGAGACGAGCGCCAGGCGCTCGGCGACGGGCGAGGCGGCGGCGTGTCGCCGAGCCGGGCGCAGGAAGCCGAAGCGCCCGGCCAGGCGATCGGACACGGTCAGGGTCATGTTCTCCGCCGCGCCCATCATCGGGACGAAGCCCTCGATCGAGCGATCCTCGGGGATGTAGCCGACGCCCAGCGCCAGCGCCTGGTCGGGCCGGCCGGAGGGGAGCGGGCGCCCGTCGAGCTCGACCGTGCCACGGGAGAAGGGGGAGGCGCCGGCCAGCACCCGGCCGAGCAGGAAAGCACCCGAGCCACGCAGGCCGGTGACCCCGGCGCGCTCGCCGGCTGCGAGCTCGAACGACACGCCGCGCAGCGCGCCGCCTGTCGCATTCGCCCACAGGTCCTGTACGCGCAGCCGTGGGGTGCTCGGGCCGCTCGCGCCCAGTGCTCGCGCCGCGGCGGCGTGGGTGCGGGCCGCCGCCGACGGCTCGACGCCCCCGACCATCGCTCGCACGAGCTCGCTCTGGGTGATCTTGCGCGAGCTCGTGGTCAGCACCTGCTCGCCGTCGCGCAGCACCACGACGTCGTCACAGATCTCGAACACCTCCTCCAGATGGTGGGAGATGTAGAGGACCGCGACGCCGCCGGCCACGAGCTGGCGAACCCGCTCGAACAGGCGCTCGATCGCCGAGTGCTCGAGCGCGGCCGTAGGCTCGTCGAGCACCATGCAGCGAGTCCCGCGGACCAGCGCGCGGGCGATCTCCACCAGCTGGCGCTGCTCGGCCGAGATCGCCTCGCCGCGCTCATCGGCGTCGATCTCGAACCCCCACTCGGCGACGATCTGGCGGGTCTGGGCGCGCATCGCGCCCCAGTCGACGGCGCCGCCCGGCCGGCGCGGCGGCTGGCCGAGGAACACGTTCTCGGCCACCGTCAGCGACGGCACGACCATCGAGCGCTGGTAGACGGTGGCCACGCGCTCCCGCCACCCGGCGCGATCGGAGAGCCCCGGCGCGGCCTGGCCGCCGAAGCGGACCTCACCGCGGTCGGGACGCTCGAGGCCGCTCAGGATCGACACGAGGGTCGACTTGCCGGCGCCGTTTCGGCCCACCAGCCCCAGGCAACGGCCAGCCCTCAGCTGCAGGCTGACATCGCGCAGCGCCTGGGTCGAGCCGAACCGCTTCCACACCCCCTCGACCTCGGCGACCGGCGCGGAGCCGGTCGCCTCAGCCGGAGGAGAAGTGAGCTTGCCGTTCTGCGCGCTCACGCGGGGACCACTTAGCCGGCACCCGGGTGGGTGCGGGCGTACACGTTGCCCCAGAGGTTGGGGTCGCTGGCGTTGGACTTGGTCACCAGGGGGGCGTTGATCGGATCTTCGAGGTTTCCGCTCACGGTGGTCAGCGTCGTCTGGTGATCGGTGGCCTGTCCGGCCGAGAAGCTCTGGCCGTGCATGAGCTCCTTGGCATACAGGATCGAGTACTTGGCGTACAGGTCAGCGGGCTGGGAAACGGTCGCATCGAACGTGCCCTGCTGGATGTCCTTCATCTCGAACGGCACGCCGTCGTCCGAGACCAGGATCACGTGGTTCGGGGATCCCACGGGGGCTGAGCGCCCGGTGGAGGCCTCGGCCTTCAGGATGCCGGGCACCGGTCCGCTCCACTCGACGTAGATCGCCTTCAGGTCCGCGTAGGTGTGCAGCGCGTCCTGGGCGTCAGTGGTCGCGGTCGGCGTGTCCCACTTCGTGGCGTAGGCGACGACCTTGACCCCCGGGTCGGTCTGCTTCATGCAGTTGATGAACGCCGAGCTGCGATCCGAGCCGTTCAGCGAGGTCAGATCGCCCTCGAGCACGGCCGCGGTCCCCGACTTGGCCTTGGAGGCGATGTACTTGCACGCCTCCTGGCCGTAGAGCTGGTTGTTGGCCCGCACGATCATCGACACGTGTCCGTGCGAGGGGGCGACGTCGACCGACACGACGGGGATGTTCTTCGATTGCGCGTAGGCGAGCGCGGGCGCGATCGCGGCGCTGTCCGCCGGGTTGACGATCAGCGCGGTGGCACCTTCGTTGATCAGCGTGTGGATGTCGGTGATCTGCTGCCCCGGGTTGTTGTTGTTCACCAGGGGCCCGATCAGCTGGGCGCCGTACTGCTTGGCGAACTGCTGCTCGTAGCTGATGTAGGCCGACCAGAAGTCGGTGTTGTTGAACGTCAGCGAGACGCCGAGCTTGAACGCCTTGCCGGTGCTGCCACTGCTGCTGCCGCCGCCGGTTGCGGCGCTGCTCGAACCGGAGCTGCCGCAGCCCGCCAGCGCGAGCATGCTCGCGACAGCCAGGCCAACTATCGCCCATCGGCGCATTACTGCTTCCTCCTCTCCAACCTCGCGGTCGGCTCGCAAGCGCCAGCTCGTTCGACTGGCTGGCGGCGGAACATACATCCGATGTTTACCCCTGTCAAGAGGCCTGGTTAGGCTCATGCGGGCCACTGAAGCGGGAAGAGGTCGGATGATGGGATGATTGGCCATCTGAGCCAGAGATCGGATGTAAACGGGTGAAGCGCGGACCTAGCGCCTTGGATCGGCGCCATGAGCTTGTGGTATAGATCCGATGAATGTCCGACCTGAGGCTCATTCGCGTCGGCGAAATCGGATCAGAGCGCCCCGTCGTGCTCGACCCGGAGGACCGCGCCTTCGCGCTGGAACCTCTGACCAGTGACATCGATGGGGGGTTTCTCGCCGCCGACGGCCCGAGCCGCGTGCCGGCGGCGCTGGCCGCGGGTCAGCTTCCGCCCTACGAGCTGGACGGCGGGCGCCTCGGTGCCCCGATCGTCCGGCCGGGCAAGATCGTCTGCATAGGGCTCAACTACCGCGATCACGCCCGCGAGACCGGGGCCCCGATCCCGCAGGAGCCGGTGGTGTTCCTGAAGGCGCCGAGCTCCGTCAGCGGACCGGGCGACGAGGTGCTGATTCCCCGCGGGTCGACCAAGACCGACTGGGAGGTCGAGCTCGCGGTCGTGATCGGGCGTGAGGCGCGCTACCTGGCCGACCGCGAGGAGGGCCTGGCGTGTGTCGCCGGCTATTGCGTGGCCAACGACGTCTCCGAGCGCGAGTTCCAGCTGGAGCGCGGAGGGCAGTGGGACAAGGGCAAGTCGTGCGAGACCTTTCAGCCCCTCGGGCCCTGGCTCGTTCCGGCAGCCCAGATCGCCGATCCTCAGGCGCTCCGGCTTCGGCTGTGGGTCAACGGCGAGCTCCGCCAGGACGGAAGCACAGCCGAGATGATCTTCGGGGTTGGCCACCTGGTGTGGTATCTGAGTCAGTTCATGGTCCTCGAGCCCGGAGACGTGATCAACACCGGCACGCCGGCGGGGGTCGCGCTCGGTCGCCCCGACCAGCCGTACCTGAGGGCCGGGGACGTGGTCGAGCTCGAGATCGACGGGCTCGGCCGCCAGCGACAGGTGTGCAGGCAGGCGTGACGGGCTCCGACCGCTTGCGCCTTGACGGCCTGGTCGCCTTCGTGACCGGCGGCACGTCGGGAATCGGCGCCGCGGTGGCCGCGCTCCTGGCCGAGCGGGGCGCGCGGGTGGCGGTCGCCGACCGCTCTCCCGACTGTGCCGATCCCCGCCTGCTCGCGCTGCGAGCCGACGTCACCGACGACGCCGCCGTGCGCGAGGCGGTCAGCGCCACCGCCCGCGAGCTGGGTGGGCTCGACATCCTGGTCAACAACGCCGGCATCGGCGCCGTCGGCGCCGTCGACGCGAACGACGACGACGAATGGCGGCGCGTCCTCGACGTCAACCTGCTCGGCGCGGTCCGCGCGACCCGAGCCTCGCTCGAGCACCTCCGCCGGTCCCGGGCGGCGGCGATCGTCAACACCTGCTCGATCGCGGCCACCGCCGGCCTGCCGAACCGTGCCCTGTACAGCGCCACCAAGGGCGCGCTGATGTCGCTGACCCTGGCCATGGCCGCCGATTTCATTCCCGAAGGGATCCGCGTCAACGCGGTCGCGCCGGGCACCGTCGACACACCCTGGGTGGCCCGGCTGCTGGCCGACGCGCCCGATGCGCAGGCCCGCCTGGCGGCGCTGCGCGCTCGCCAGCCGATCGGCCGCCTCGTCAGCGCCGAGGAGGTGGCCGAGGCCGTGGCCTACCTGGCCAGCCCCGCCGCCAGCGCCATCACCGGCACGATCATGCCGGTCGACGGCGGCATGCAGGGGCTGCGCATGCCGTCCTCGACCGCGCCCTGAATCGATGCGTGTGGCACTGCATACCCGGCTGCGGCAGGGCGCCGAGGCGGCATACGAGGCCGCGCACCGCGAGGTTCCGCCCGAGTTGCTGGCCGCGATTCGCGCGGCAGGGGCCGATCAGTGGACGATCTGGCGCAGCGGGCTCGACCTCTTCCACGTGATCGAATGCGACGACTACGAGCGGCTGATCTCCGAGCTGGCCGCGCTCCCGGTCAACGTGGCCTGGCAGGCGCGCATGGCCGAGCTGCTCGAGACCGTCCACGACTACGGGCCCGGCGGCGAGGACGCGACGCTGCCGGTGGTGTGGCGGCTGTGATCGTCGACGCCCACCACCACCTGTGGCGCCGGGAGCACCCGTGGATGGTGGACCCCGAACTGGCGCCGCTACGGCGGCGGTTCGCGCTCGAGGACCTGCGCGCCGTGGCCGAGCCGCTGGGCGTGAGCGCCACGGTCGTCGTGCAGGCGGCGGCGGAGACCTCGGAGACGTTCGAGCTCATGCACGAAGCCGTCAGCTCGGACGGGCTGATCGCCGGGGTCGTCGGCTGGGTCGAGCTGACCGCGCCCGACGTCGCGGACCGGCTCGAGATCCTGCGGGCCGGTGGACCTCTCGTCGGGATCCGCCATCAGGTGCAGGACGAGCCCGACCCGGACTGGCTGGCGCGCGAGGACGTCCTGCGCGGATTGCGGGCCGTCTGCGAGGCCGAGCTTCGCTACGACCTGCTGCTGCGCCCGGCGAACCTGCCGGCAGCGCTCCGGGTCGCCGAGGCTCTCCCCGAGCTGGGGGTGGTCGTCGATCACGGCGCCAAGCCCGCGATCGCGAGCGGCGCCTGGGAGCCGTGGAGCAGCGGGCTGGCGGCGCTGGCCGCCCACCCGAACGTGCACTGCAAGCTCTCGGGACTGGTCACCGAGGCCCGCTGGAGCGCCTGGCGGGAGGACGGGATCGAGCGCTACATCGGGCGGCTGCTCGAGCTGTTCGGACCCGAGCGGCTGATGTTCGGCTCCGATTGGCCGGTCTGCACGCTGGCGGCCGGCTACTCCGAGGTGCTCGAGCTCGCGCGCGAGGCACTGGCCGGTCTGGGGTGCACGGATTCCGAGCGCGCCGCCGTGCTGGGGGGCAACGCGCTTGGCTTCTACGCGCTGGGAGCGGGCAGTTCGAGCGCCGCGGCCAGCCATTCCTCCACGCCGGCGACGTGAACCGTCGCCCAGGCGCGCGCGACGTCCGGGCGGTGGTGTCGCAGCGCGCTGTAGATCTCGCGGTGCTCGGTCAGGCTGCGCTGCACCGCGTCGGCCTGGGTGACGCCGCGCCAGACCCTGGCTCGGGTGGTCGGGCCCGAGAGGCTGTCCAGCAGCGAGGCCAGCACGACGTTTCCCGAGGCGGCGCTGATCGTGCGATGGAAGGCGGCGTCGTTGGTGACGAACTCCTCCACCGTCGAGCAGTCTCCCGCTTGATCGAGCAGCCGTTCGAGCTCGTCCAGCTGCTCCTCGTCGATCCGCTGCGCGGCCATCGCGGTGGCGGCGGGCTCCAGCAGCCGTCGCACCTCGAGCAGATCGAGCACCGTGTGGTCGCGGTGGAAGTCGACCAGGAACGACAGCGCCTCGGAGAGGACCTCGGGCTGCAGGCTCGTGACATACGTGCCGTCGCCCTGGCGCGTGTCGAGGATCCGGATCAGGGTGAGCGCCCGCACCGCCTCGCGCAGCGAGCTGCGAGAGAGCCCCAGGTGCGCGGCCAGATCGGCCTCCTTGGGCAGCCGCTCGCCGGGCTGGAGCTCGCCCGAGACGATCATGCGCTTGATCTGGTCGATGGCGTGATCGGTGACTGACACGGAAACATCCGATGTTCGGTGATGGCAATGTAGCGAGCGTGCTCGAGAGCGTGGACTTCCTGTACCTGCCCAGCCGCGACGTGGCGGGCGACCTCGAGCGCTTCACCGACGGCCTCGGCGGGCGGCTCGTGTTCGCGATCGAGGCCTTCGGAACCCGGGTGGCGATGGTCGAGCTCACGAGCGGCGGGCCGCCCGTGCTCCTGGCCGGCCACCTCGAGGGCGACCAGCCGGTGCTGGTCTACCGGGTGGCGGATCTCGACTCAGCGCTGGCTGAGCTCGAGTCTCGGGACGTGCCGGCGGAGGTGCGGTTCGAGATCCCGCACGGTCCCGGAGCCGAGCTGTCGCTGCCGGGGCCGCAGCGGATCGCCCTCTACGAGCTCACGCGCCCAGGCGCACCCGCGAGGCTCGCCGGCCGGCGCGATTTCTGATGGCCGGCGTGCACGATCACCGGCCCGGGTCAGAGCCCGCCGCGTGTCGCTCGACGCTTTTGCCTGCACGCGGATGAGTTCCGACCGGCAGGGTTGGGTAAATATTCGGGGGTATGCGGTCGATAACTGGTAGGTAGAGGTGTAGCCAATGCTCAACGAGGATCACTCTTCTCCGGACGACGCAGCGGAGGAGCTGCTGAGAAGAGCGCTGCTCGATGAGTCCTCCTCCGTCGCCGTCTCGCTGAAAGTGAGCGGTCTGCCGCTCACCGATGCGGTGACGGTGATCTTCCACGGACGCCGTGATCTCGGCACGCTTCAGACCTACGTCACCCGCGGGAGCCGCGGCGCGGGCGCGACCGTCGCCGCGCGGGAGCTGCTGCGGGTCCCCTGCGACCTCGATCTCGCGGAGGCCGAGGATCGCGAGGAGGCCGAGCGCCTCTATCTCGAGCAGGCGAGCGCGCTGCGCGATGCGCTGATCGGCGCCGACGTGGTGCTCGATTTCTGGCGGATGTCGCTGCGCGACGTGGTCGGGCACACGGTCAAGGTCGATCACTCGGTGGAGCTGGCGGTCAGGCTGCCCGCCCCCCGTCTGCTGCCCACCGCGCTCGTGGCCCCCGAGTCTCAGCTCGTCGTGACGCCGGTGTGCTCGGCCCGCACGCTGGCCGAGGGCAAGCCGCCGATGGGCATCGCCTGCGCCCAGCAGGACGTCACGCGCGTGTATCCGCTGGCCGACGATCCCGGGCGCTGCGTCGAGGACTTCCTGGCGCAGGCCGCCGAGCACGCGCGGGTGCTGGCCGAGCGGCTCGACCACCAGGAGGCCTCGGTCGAGCGCTTCCTGGAGCTGAGCGGCGAGGACTTCCCGCTCGCGGGCTGACCGGGAACAACCTCCCACTCGTTGGGCTGAGAGCGTCGATTGGGTTCCTGGTCGCGCTGAGCGGGACTTTCCACCCACGCTGCGCGATCCGCGCCAGGCGGCGGAGGTTGTTCCCGGGCGCCCGGCTCGTACGCTTGCCCACGTGCGCCGATCCCAGCTGCTCGCCCTGATCGCGCTCGGCGTCGCGCTCTTCCTGTTCATCTCCGCCGTGCTGGCGCGGGCGTTCAGCGTCGACGGCGCCGAGCGCTCGGCGATCACCGCGCTCGTGCAGGCCGAGGCGCGGGGAGATGCCGCTGGCGTCATGGACCGCATCACGAACTGCGCGGCGCAGCCCTCCTGCCGCGCGCGCGTGAACAGCGACGTCACCGCGCTGAGGCGCACCGGCTCGGTGGCGATCCTCGCACTCGACACCTCGAGCGGGTTCTCGCTGACCGGCAGCACGGGCACGGCCCGCGTCGCCTTCACGGTCGGCTCGTCGCTGCCGATCGTGCAGTGCCTGCGCGTCCGCCGCGCGGGCAACGTCCTCAGCGGGCTGCGCGTCGAGCTGCTCGAGCTGAGCGCCCGGATCCCGAGTAACGCGGACTGCCCGGCCCGGTTCTAGACCGGCGTGCGCGTCGGCGTGCGCGGCGAAGGCTCGCGGACCGGACGGCGCTCGCGGGCCGGGAGGTGATCACCCAGCCGGTTGTGATCGCGAAGGCGCACGCCGGCGGGGATCGCGTCCGGCAACGGCAGGCCGCCGCGCGGGCGGGGCGGAATCAAGCGCGGGCCGCCGGGCCCGCGGCCGCCGCCATCGTCGGCGTCCGAGCCGCCGGGCGGCCGCTCGTCGACGTCGCGCAACGCGGGAAGGATCAGCAGCGCGACACAGACGAGCGCAAACAGATGCAGTCCGGCGATCAGCAGGACCATCTGATCCGCACCCGACATGAAGAAAGCCTACCGCGCCAAGGCGGCGCGGTAAACGGCCCGCTACCATCGACGACCGCCATGGCCACCAAGACCGAAACCAGCTCCCTGACCGTCCAGGCCCGCGAGGTCGCAGGCTCGCGCGCCGCTCGCCGCCTGCGCCGGTCGGGCAACGTCCCCGGCGTGATCTACGGGGGCGGGGCTGACCCCGTCGCCTTCCAGGTCGATGCCCGGCTTCTGCGTAACACGCTTGCCCACTCACACGCCGTGCTCGAGCTGAGCGTCGGTGACGCCAAGGGCTCGCCGGTCGTGATCAAGGAGATCGTGCGCCACCCGGTGTCGGGTGAGATCACCCACCTCGACCTCCTGCGCGTCCGGATGGATCAGAAGATCCACGCCTCCGTGCTGCTCGACCTCGTCGGCGGGGAGAGCGCCCCCGGCGTGATCGAGGGCGGCGTGCTCGAGCAGATCGCGCGCGAGCTGAACATCGAGGCGCTCCCCGGCGACATTCCCGACGCCATCCACCACGATGTCTCCGAGCTTCCCGCCGGCGCGACCCTGACGCTGGCCGAGATCACGGCCCCGGCGGGGGTTGAGCTGCTCGACGACCCCGAGACGGTGGTGGCCACGATCACGGCCCCCCGTCTCCAGCTCGAGTCCGAGACCGAGATCGAGGAGGAGACCGAGCTCGTGGGCGAGGGCGCAGCTGAGGGCGAGGCCGAGCCGGAGGCAGAGGCTGCAGGCGAGCCCGCCGCGGAGGGTGAGGGCGCGCCGGCCGCCGAGGAGTGAGTCCGGCCCCGGCCGACTGGCTGATCGTCGGTCTCGGCAATCCCGGCAGCGAGTACGCCGGGTCGCCACACAACATCGGCTTCGAGGTCGCAAACGAGCTCGCCCGTCGCTGGGAGCTGCCGCGCGCCAAGGACAAGTACCGCGGCCTGCTCACCGAGGGCCGCACCGGCCCGGGCGGGGCCCGCGTGGCCGTGCTCCTGCCCCAGACGTACATGAACGAGGCCGGCAGGTCGGTCAGCCCGGCGCGCGGGACATACCAGGTGCCGCTCGAGCGGGTGCTCGTGATCCACGACGAGATCGACCTGCCCTTCGGCGAGATCCGCACGCGCACCGGCGGCGGGCTGGCCGGCCATAACGGGCTGAAGTCGATCAGACAGGCGCTCGGCTCCCCGGATTTCTCCCGGATCCGCGTTGGCGTCGGCCGTCCTGCGACCACCGACCCGGACCGGGTCGCGGCCTACGTCCTCGGACGTTTCAGGCAGCCGCGCGAGGAGGTGGCGTTGCTGATCGCCGGCGCCGCCGACGCCGCCGAGCGGTTCCTCAGCGAGGCCCAGACGGCGGTCGACGCAGCTTCATAGACTCGGCTACGAGTCACTTGATGCTGCGCACGCTGCTGAGCCACGCCGACGAGGACGTCCAGACCGCCCGCCTCTGGCACGACGGTGGCCGCGCGTTCGTCTCGCAGTCGCTGCGGGCGTACCTTCTGGCCGCGCTCCTGGACCGCGAGCCCGGCACGCCGGCGATCGTCGTCGCGGGCGACGACCGGGCGGCGCGGGAGCTCGCGCAGGGGCTGCGCGCCTGGCTCGAGCCGCGCACGGTTCGCTACTACCCGAGCCGGGGTGTCACCTACGAGTCGCACCTGGCGCCGCCTCCGCACCTGGTGGGCCTGCGGATCGCCGCCCTGGACGCGCTGCTCGAAGCATCCGAGGGTCCGGTCGTCGTGGTCAGCGCCGTGGCGCTCTCGGAGAAGGTGCCGGATCCGTCGCTGCGGCCTCGCGGGTTCACGCTGAGGCCGGGCGAGCTGCTCGACCTCGACGAAACCGCGCGCGACCTCGTCGCCGCCGGCTACGAGCGCGTCGATCAGGTCGAGGACCGCGGACAGTTCGCGATCCGCGGCGGCCTGCTCGACCTGTTTCCCGCCACCGAGGACCGCGCGGTGCGCGTCGACCTGTTCGGCGATGAGATCGAGTCCCTGCGCTGGTTCTCGACCTTCACCCAGCGCTCGCTCGGAGACGCGGAGCTGGTCGAGGTCGCGCCGGCGGCTGAGCTCGCCGAGGAGCACCGCGAGCTGGCCGAGATCGCCGCGCTCGAGGAGGCCTCGGAGCGCCCGGACATCGCCGAGCTGCTGCCCGTCGAGGACTTCCACTCCTTCCTCGAGCTCGCACCGGCCACGGCCGAGGTGATCGTGGCCGCCGAGGAGGAGATCGAGCCGGCGCTCGCGGACCACTGGCAGGACGTCTGCGCGGCCTTCCACGACGAGGACGCGCACCAGCTCTACGTACCGCCGAACACGATCACCGGCGAGCTGTCCGGCCGCGCTCGGATCCGGCTGTCGAGCATCGACCAGGACCAGCCGCTGGCCTTCCGCGGCCAGGCAGCCGAGATCGCCGCGCGCGGCGTCAAGGACGCCGAGCCCGAGCTCGAGAAGCTGACGCGCTCCGGGTACCGAACGGTCGTCGCCTGGGCGCGAAAGGGGGAGGGCGAGCGCGCCGCCTACAACCTCGGGCGGCTGAAGGTCAACTGGCTGGGAGAGAACGGCGCCTCCGACGGACGGGGCCTGACGTTCGCGACCGCACGGCTCCAGCACGGCTTCATCGCCCCGCAGTTCCACCTCGCGGTCATTCCCGAGCACCGCCTCTTCCACCGCCGCCGAGCGCCCGAGAGACCCGACCGCGCCCACCGCAGAGGCGTTCTGCGGAGCTTCGCGGACCTGAGAACAGGCGACATCGTCGTCCACGAGGACCACGGGATCGCGCGCTTCGCCGGCTTTGACACGAAGACCGTGGCCGGTGTCACGCGCGACTACCTGTACCTCGAGTACGCGGGCTCGGACCGGGTCTTCGTCCCCGTCGACCAGCTGGCGAAGATCAGCCGCTACGTCGGCGCCGGCGGCGCCCATCCGCCGCTGTCCAAGCTCGGAGGCACGCGCTGGGACACGATGAAGGCCCGCGCCCGCCGAGCCGCCCAGGAGCTGGCCGGCGAGCTGCTGAACCTCTACGCCGAGCGAAAGCGCCGGGAGGGCCACCAGTTCGCGCCCGACTCCGACTGGCAGCGCGAGTTCGAGGACGCGTTCCCCTACGCCGAGACGCCCGACCAGCGCGACGCGATCGAGTTCGTCAAGGCGGACATGGAGGCGCCGCGGCCGATGGACCGGCTGATCTGCGGCGACGTCGGCTATGGCAAGACCGAGGTTGCGCTCAGGGCCGCCTTCAAGGCAGTCCAGGACGGTAAGCAGGTGATGCTGCTCGTGCCCACCACGATCCTCGCCCAGCAGCACTACGGCACCTTCACCGAGCGCCTGAAGGACTACCCGGTCACGATCGAGCACGTCTCACGCTTCCGTCCCGCCGCCGAGCAGCGGGACTCCGTCGCCAGGTTCAGCCGCGGCCAGGTGGACATCCTGATCGGCACGCACCGGCTCCTGTCCAGAGATGTCCGGGCCAAGGACCTCGGCCTCCTGATCGTCGACGAGGAGCAGCGCTTCGGGGTCAAGCAGAAGGAGCTCCTGCGTCAGCTGAAGCTGCGCGTGGACGTGATCGCGATGAGCGCCACGCCGATCCCGCGCACGCTCCAGATGTCGATGGCCGGCATTCGCGACATCAGCGTGATCGAGACCCCTCCCGAGGGGCGGCGGCCGGTCAAGACCTACGTCGGCGAGTACGACGAGGAGCTGGTCAAGCAGGCGCTCCTGCGCGAGAAGGCGCGAGGGGGGCAGGCGTTCTTCCTGCACAACCGGGTCGAGACGATCGACGAGACGGCCGTCAGGCTGCGCGGACTTTGCCCGGGGATCCGCTTCGAGGTCGCCCACGGCCAGATGGAGGAGCGCGACCTCGAGAAGCGGATGCTGAGCTTCCTGCGCGGCGACGCCGACGTGCTCGTGTGCACGAGCATCATCGAGTCGGGCATCGACATCCCCCAGGCCAACACGCTGATCGTCGAGCGCGCCGACATCTTCGGGCTCAGCCAGCTCTACCAGATCCGCGGCCGGGTGGGGCGCAGCCGCGAGCGCGCGTACGCCTACCTGCTCTATCCGAGCGCCGCCGCCCTGACTCACGAGGCGGCGCAGCGTCTGTCAGCGCTGTCGGACTACACCGAGCTCGGCGCAGGGTTCAAGATCGCCATGCGCGACCTCGAGCTCCGCGGCGCCGGGAACCTGCTGGGCGACGAGCAGTCCGGCCACGTGGCAGCGCTGGGGTTCGAGCTCTACATGCAGATGCTCGACGAGGCGGTGGCTGCGCTCGAGGCCGAGGGCGCCGCCCCGGACGAGGACTGGGAGCCGGTGCGCCTGGACGTCAACGTCGATGCCTACGTCCCGAGCGACTACATCCCCTACGAGCAGGCCAAGGTCGACGTCCACCGCCGGATCGCCGCCGCGCGCGAGGTGGCCGACCTGATGGTCCTGCGCGACGAGCTCGAGGACCGCTTCGGCGAGCTGCCCGAGCCGCTCGAGAACCTGATCGCGCTTCAGCAGGCGCGGATCAAGCTCGGCCAGGCCGGCGCGCGCGCGGTCACGTTCAAGGGTGGGCGTCTCGCCGTCACGCCGATCGAGCTCGACTCCGTGCGGGCCAAGCGGATCCGCCAGGAGATCCCCGAGGCCCTCTACGAATCGGGCAAGTCGCAGCTCTCGATGCGGGTCCCCGACGATCCGGTCAAGCGCTTCCCGGCCGTGGTCAAAGCTGCCGATGTGCTTCTGGCGGTAACGCGTGAGGCGGCTTAGGGAACTCTTCACCGCGACGGCGGCCTCAGGCCGCTACCATCACCCGCCGGTTATGAAGGCGAAGCGGTACATCACGGCGCTGGGCGCCTTTTTTGTGCTGGCGCTCGGGATCTCGGCCTGCGGCAGCGGCGTGCCCGGCAACGCGGTCGTGACGATGGCCGGCAACCCGGTCAGCGTTCAGGCCTTCAACCACTGGATGTTCGTGGCCGCCAAGAGCCAGGCTTCCCAGAACCCGGGCCAGCCGGTGATCGTCCCCAACGATCCGCCCGACTTCAATCACTGCGTGGCGAACGTCAAGCGCCAGATCCCGTCCCTGGCCAAGACGGCGTTCAAGACGCTGCAGTCGGATTGCAAGAACCTCTTCACGTCGCTCTCGGGCCAGGTGATGGATTACCTGATCACGAGCTACTGGTATCAGGCCGAGGCCGCGCGCGAGCACATCACGGTCACGGACGCCCAGGTCCTGAAGGCCTTCAACACCGCCAAGAAGCAGCAGTTCTCGACCAACGCCCAGTACCAGTCCTTCCTGACCCAGAGCGGGATGACCCAGGCGGACATCCTCTATCGCTTCCGGGTCAACCAGGTCTTCACCAAGCTGCTCTCCAAGCAGAACACCAAGGTCACCGCGGCGGCGATCCAGCGGTACTACAACAGCCACCTGAGCACGTTCGGCACCCCGGAGACGCGCGACCTGCGGTTCATCCTCACCAAGACCTTGGCGGCGGCCACCGCCGCCAAGGCGGCGCTCAGCCACGGCGGCGACTGGAAGACGGTCGCCAAGAAGTACTCGACCGACGCCCAGACCAAGAACAACGGCGGCCTGCTCCCCGGTGTGGTCAAGGGCCAGCAGGATCAGGCGCTCGACAGCGCCGCCTTCTCGGCTCCCCAGGGCGTTCTCGAAGGCCCGGTAAAGGGCCAGTTCGGCTACTACGTGGTCGAGGTCGTCAAGATCCATCCCGCCACGCAGCAGACGCTGGCGCAGGCCACTCCACAGATCCGCACGACGCTCGCCCAGCAGCTGCAGTCGAGCGCTCAGACGGCGCTGCTGAACCTGGTCAAGAAGCACTGGCTGTCGAAGACCACCTGCCGCAGCGGCTACTCGATGGCCGACTGCAACGGGTACAAGGCGCCGGCGACCAGCACCAGCCCGACCGGCACCACGACGACCGGGTGAGGCTCCCGGCCGGGTGAGCCCCGAGCCGCCGGACACGACCGCGGCTGCGCTTGCGCGGCTGGACGAGATCACTCGCCGGCTGCGGATCGAATGCCCATGGGACCGCGAGCAGGACGAGCGCACGATCGTCCCGCACACCCTCGAGGAGGCCTATGAGCTGGCCGACGCCGCCCACCGCCGCGATGACCGAAAGCTCCTGGACGAGCTCGGCGACGTCCTCTTCCAGGTCTACTTCCTCTCGCTGCTGCTCGAGGAGCGCGGCGCCGGCACCCTGGCCGAGGTGGCCGAGCACTGCACCGAGAAGCTGATCCGCCGCCATCCCCACGTGTTCGGCGACGCCGAGGCCGAGACCGCGCGCCAGGTCCTGGCCAACTGGGACCGGATCAAGGCCGGCGAGGCGGGACGAGAGCCGGGGATCTTCGGCGAGGTCCCCGAGAACCTGCCCGCGCCGCTGTATGCCCGGAAGGTCCAGCGCCGGGCGGCCTCGACCGGATTCGACTTCCCTGGCGTCGAGGGGCCGCTGCAGTCGGTGCGCGACGAGCTGGACGAGCTCGTGCAGGCGTCCGACCCCGACGCGCAGTTCCACGAGCTCGGCGATGTCCTGTTCGCGGTCGTGAACGTGGCTCGAAAGCTCCATCTCGACCCCGAGCTCGCGCTGCGAGCGTCGGCGGAGCGCTTCCGCGGCCGGGTCACCGGTGCCGAGCGCGAAGCGGCATCCGAAGGCCGAAACTGGAACGATCTCAGCCCCGACGAGCAGCTTCACTACTACGCCAGCGCGCGCCTGCGCGAAGGAGACCCCAGAGACCGATGAGCCAGATCGAGCATCTTCACGCCCGGCAGATCCTCGATAGCCGCGGCAATCCGACCGTGGAGGTCGAGCTCAGCCTGCGCTCCGGCGCCTGGGGCCGAGCGGCAGTGCCCTCGGGCGCCTCGACGGGCGAGTTCGAGGCCACCGAGCTGCGGGACGGCGGCGAGCGCTGGCTCGGCAAGGGGGTCACCCGCGCGGTCGAGAACGTCAACGGCGAGATCGCCGGCGCGCTGCGGGGACAGGATGCCTCGAACCAGGCCGCGCTCGATCGGATGCTCATCGGTCTCGACGGCACCCCGAACAAGTCGCGCCTCGGCGCCAACGCGATCCTGGCCGTGTCGCTCGCCGCCGCCCACGCCTCGGCCGCCGAGGAGCGTCTGCCGCTGTGGCGCTACCTGGGCGGCGAGAGCGCGCACATCTTGCCCGTGCCGATGATGAACGTGATCAACGGCGGCGCCCACGCCGACAACAAGGTCGACTTCCAGGAGTTCATGATCGTGCCCGTGGGCGCTGGGTCCTTCCACGAGGGGCTGCGCATGGGGGCCGAGGTGTTCCACCACCTCAAGCGCACTCTGCACGGCAAGGGCATGCACACCACGGTGGGCGACGAGGGAGGCTTCGCTCCCGACCTGAGCTCGAACGAGGAGGCGCTCCAGGTGCTGGTCGAGGCGATCCGGAGCGCCGGCTACGTCCCGGGCGAGCAGGTGTCGATCGCGCTCGACCCGGCGGTCTCCGAGCTCGAGCGAAACGGCGCCTATGTGCTCGAGCACGAGGGGCGCACGCTCACCTCGGCCGACCTGGCCGGCTACTGGACCGAGCTCGCCGGGCGCTATCCGATCGTCTCGATCGAGGACGGGATGGCCGAGGAGGACTGGGACGGCTGGCGCGTGCTCACCGAGAAGCTCGGGGAGCGCCTACAGCTCGTCGGCGACGACCTGTTCGTGACCAACACCGAGCGCTTCAAGCGCGGGATCGACTTGGGCGTGGCGAACTCGATCCTGATCAAGGTCAACCAGATCGGCACCCTCACCGAGACCCTGGCCGCGGTGCGCATGGCCCGCGAGAACGGCTACACGGCCGTCATGTCGCACCGCTCCGGGGAGACCGAGGACGTCACGATCGCCGACCTGGCGGTGGCCACGGGGTGTGGGCAGATAAAGACCGGCGCTCCCTCGCGGACCGATCGCGTGGCCAAGTACAACCAGCTGCTTCGGATCGAGGAGGCGCTCGGGGAAGAGGCGAGCTACCCCGGCCGGTCGGTGTTCAGAAATTGAGGCAGGAACTCGCCGTGAGGCGTCGAAGCTCCGCCGGAAGGGATGCCGTCCGCCCGTTCCGCAGCCGCCACCTCGCGTACTCGTGCCCAGGCTCGCCGTGTCTCCGGCCCGCGCCGGCTGCCTCGCCGTCCGCCCAGGGCGAGGGTGCGCTGGGACCGGGTCGGCCGGGTTGCGCTGCTCGTCGTGCTGGCGATCGTCGCCGGCCTGTACGTCCAGCATGCGATGGCTTACCTGTCGGTGCGCTCACAGCTTCAGAGCCAGCGGGAGACCGTGCGCAGGCTGACGAGCGCCAACGCGGCGCTCGAGCGCCAGCAGCGCCAGCTGAACGACCCCGCCTCGATCGTCCTCGACGCCCGCCGGCTCGGGATGGTCAGGCCGGGCGAGCGCTCCTACGTGATCTCGGGCCTGCCGAACCGCTAGCCGCCGATGTCGTTCGCTGAGCTGGGCGCGCTCTGGCGCGAGGGTGAGCGACGCCTGGCGGCGGCCGACGGCCGGGAGCGGATCGCGCTCGAGCGCGTCGTTGCGGCGCTCGTGGTCGAGCTGCGCCGGCGGCTGGGGGGCCGGTTCACCGCCGACGAGCTGGCGGCGCTGTACCTGCGCGACGGGACGGACTGGTGCTTCGAGGTCGCGCGGCGGACGGCGCCGGCGGAGCCCGAAGCGTGGGATCTGACCACGGTCGCGGGCGCGGCGTTCGCGCGCTACGTGCGCCAGGCCTCGGACTACGCCGGCGGCCGCCAGATCGTGCCCGAATAGCCTGGCGGCGCGTTACTCGGCTTCGGCCTCCTCTGCCGACGCCCGGCGGATCACGATCTGATCCTCCTCGAGCGTGACCTCGATGGCGCGGTGTCCGGCCCAGTACTCCGCGTAGATCGGGTCGTCCTGCACCGCGGGATCGAGCCACAGGCCGTAGCCCTCCTCGCCGTGGTCGAAGGTCGCCTCGAGCGTGGTCGGGCCCTTCTTTGCACTCCGGGTCGTACGCCCGGCGCGCCGTCCCCGCCGGGGCTTGGCCTTGGCCTCCTCTGCCTCGTCGGCCGCTTCGGCCTCCTCGGCGGCCCGGGCGGCCTCCGCGGCGTCCAGCTCCGCCGCGATCAACGCGTCATCCTCGGCACGCAGGTCGATCTCGTCGTCGAAATCGACGGCGGCCGCAGCGGGCTCACCGTCGTCGCTGGCCTCCAGGCCCTGCTCGCGCTTGAAGCTCTGAATCTGTTGCACTGTGACCTCGAGCTGATGGGCGATCCATGCGTCCGTGCGGCCCTGGCGGACCCAGGCGCGAATGCGATTCAGCTCGGGGCGAAGCGATCTTCTTGCCATATGCGACCGCAGACTAATACAGGCGGCGGCACTCAGGCCTGGCGAGTGCCGGTGCGGCACCGCATCGGCACCGTTAGACATGGTCGCAATGTGCGTTTTCTCAGGCTTGTCCAGCGATCATTCCAACCGGTATGCTGGCCCCCGGCGGGCCGGATGCTTGTCACTGGGCGACTCCGGCTGCCTTCATAACTCAGAGAGGCGAGCTAGGCGAGCGAGCAGGGAGGCAACAGGATGCTGGTACTCACCCGGAAGTCCAACCAAAGCATCATGATCGGCGACGACATCGAGGTCTCCGTGCTGGCGATCATGGGCGAGAAGGTCCGTATCGGCATCCAGGCGCCTCGCGACGTACCCGTGTTCCGCAAAGAGGTCTACCTCGAGATCCAGCAGGAGCGCGGGACCAAGGATGTTCGTAAAGAGGTCGACGCGGCCCTGCAGGGGATGGGCGAGAAGCCTCAGCCCAACAGCGCGTAGAGCGTCTCGAACATCCCGACCGTGACCGCCAACGCGGTCAGGATCAGCGTCAGCACCAGTACCCAGAAGCGCAGTGAGCTGCGCTTCTGCCGCTTTTCGCGGTGACGCCTGCGCGAGCGGGCGACCGCCTCCTTGCGCAGGTTCTCGCGGCGGATGCGGTCGAGCCGCATCTCCTCGTGGAACTCACGTTCGAACTCCGCCAGGCCCTGTCGCATCTTGAGGGCCACTCTCACACCACCGCCTGCTGCTCGTAGACCCGGACGAAATGCAGGTAGCTCTCGGCGACCCGTGTGACCGCCGCGTCACGCTCGAGCTCGGAATCCAGGTAGCCCTTGAGCGCGTCCCACCAGATCGAGCGCCCGATCGCAAACCCGACGAAGCCATCGACTCCAGACGCCTCGCGCAGCCAGTGCTCGACCTTCTCGGTCGACGCCCCGCGGCCCAGGAGCACGCACGCGACACCCTCGCGGCCCTCGCCGGTGCGCGTCTGCTCGGCCAGCCTCGCGGCGTCGGACCGCTCGTCGACGCCCTCGATCTTCCACACGTCGGGCTCGATCCCGGCGTTCTGGATGTCTTCGATCGCCCGCCGCATCAGCTCCGGACGAAGCTCAGCGTCGTAGCGATCGCCGTCGCCGCCGACCTGGGACAGCTGCTCCTCGGTGGCCGGCACCAGGAGCTCGAAGAGGAATTTCCGGTCATTGGCATGCAGCCAGTCCGAGAGCCGCTTCAGGCGCCCGAGCTGGCGCTCGTTCATGGCCGTGTCGGGGTCGTCGGGGTTGTAGCGGACGAGCACCTTCGAGAAGTCGGGATCGAACTTCTCGATGTGGGCGGGGAAGTCATCGCCGTAGTCGAAGTCGAACTCGTTCTGGCCCGACTTCTCGACCGGCATCGCCAGCTGCAGGCCGTGCTCGCCGGCCCGCTGCGGGATGTTCGAGCCGAACTGCTCGTCCACGAGCACACCGGTGGCGCCGGCCTCGGCGCCGCGCTGCACGGCCTCGAGCATGCCCTCGAAGATCAGCCGCTTGGCGTCGGCGATCGTCTCGGTCTCCTCGGCGGTGGGATCGCCCTGGATCCCGAACATCTTCTTCTGGAATGAGCCTCGGTGATCGAAAGCCAGGATGTAGAGCTTTCCTTCGTACCCCAGGGGCATCTGGTTCGTCCTTTGTCCCAACGATTCTCTCTCGGGGGGAGAGTCTACGACGGCTCCGCTGGCCCCGCCGTTAGGCTGCCGCTCCGTGGAGCACAACTTCACCGGCCCCGCCTACACCGTGGGGATCGAAGAAGAGCTGATGATTCTCGACGCGGAAACGCTCGAGCTCGTGAACGCGATCGAGAGCATGATCGAGCCTGCTCCGCTGGGCGAGATCAAGCCCGAGCTCATGGAATCGGTGCTCGAGGTCTCGACCGACGTGTGCCAGAACATCCCCGAGGCCGGGCAGCAGCTGCGGGCCCTGCGCCGTCAGGTGGCGGAGACCGCAGCCTCACGAGGGCTGGCGATCGGCTCCGCGGGCACCCATCCGTTCGCGATGTGGGAGGACCAGCGGATCTCGGCCCGGCCGCGCTACCGCGACCTGATCTCAGCCCTGCGCTTCGTGGCCCGCCAGGAGCTGATCTTCGGAGTCCACGTCCACGTCGCCGTCGACGACCCCGACAAGGCGATCCACGTCGCCAACGGCATGCGCGTGCACGTGCCCGTGCTGCTCGGCCTGTCCGCCAACTCGCCCTTCTGGCGGGCCGATCACACCGGCCTGGCCTCCACGCGCACCCCGATCTTCCGCGCCTTCCCGCGCGTGGGCATCGCGCCCACCTACCAGGACTGGGAGGACTACTCCCGGCGGATCGAGTTCATGATCGAGGCCGGGGTGATCGAGGACTACACCTACCTCTGGCACGACGTCCGGCCTCACCCGAACTTCGGGACGATCGAGATCCGGGTGATGGACGCCCAGACCCGAGTCGAGCACACGCTGGGGCTGGCCGCGCTCGCGCAGGCGCTCGTCAAGGAGCTGTGCGAGCACTTCGACGCCGGGAAGGAGCTGTCCCGCTATCCCTTCGAGATGCTGGACGAGAACAAGTGGCTGGCCGCCCGCCACGGCCTGGACGGCGAGCTCGTGGACCTGCCGAGCTCGGAGCGGGTGTCGACGCGGGCGCTGGCCCGGCGCCTGCTCGACCGGGTGCGCGACCATTGCGCCGAGCTCGGATCCCTGGAGGAGCTGGCGGCGGTCGAAGATCTGCTGGAGCGCGGTAATGGCGCGCACCGCCAGATCGTCGTGTACGACGCCAATCACGACCTCCGGGAGGTCATGGCCGAAATCGTGGCCGCCACGAGGGTGTGAGGGGCGCTTTTCCGCCCTTACGGGCGGCCTACAATCGAAGCTCTATGAGTACGGGCGGCCCCGACCTGTTCGTGATCTGCAAGAACTGCGGGTCCGAGGTGAGTCCGTACATCACCGAGTGCCCCTATTGCGGCAACCGGCTGCGCAAGCGGGCCCCCAAGATCGATCGCGCCGGACGCGTGACCGAGCGCGTGCGCCGCCGGCCGTCGGCGCCGTCGCTGCCGCGCCTTCGCCGCGGCGAGATCCCCGGAATCCGGGCCGAGTCGCGCCCACGGGCGACGATTCTGCTGGTGGCGCTGGGCCTGGTGGGCTGCCTGCTGTGGCGAAGCGGCCTCGTTAGCCTGGCCCAGGTCGGGATCGACTACGCCCGTCCCGGGACCCACTGGTGGCGCCTCTTCACGGCCCCGTTCAGCTACGTGAACACCGGCTATGCGGCGGTGACGCTGGCGACGATCGCGGTGTACGGCTGGCTGCTCGAGCGCCGCCATGGGCCGCTGGCCGTGATCGCGCTGTTCGCGCTGGGCGGCTTCGGAGGGACGCTGGCCGCGACCGCGCTGTACAGCTTCCCGTACGTGCTGGGCGCGTGTGGAGCGGCGCTGGCGATGGTCGTCGCCTGGGCGCTGCCGGACCTGATCGACCTCAGGGCAGGCGGCGAGATCGAGGGCGACCTGCTGGGGACGGCCGTCGTCGCCGCGGTCGTGGCCCTGCTGCCGCTGGCCGCCGTCGGGGCGAGCTGGCCGGCCGAGGGGATCGGGCTGCTGTCCGGTCTGGCCGTGGGCGTGCCGCTGGCCCGCGCCGGCGCCCGCTGACGCGCCCCCGCGCCCTGCCGAACCACCGGCGCCCTGCCGAACGATTGCGCGGCGAACCATGTCGAATTTTGCCGGACTGTCCGGCGCTAAACAGCACGGTTCGGGGTCAGGTCACCGATATCGCTCCCGCCGGGCCTTCGAGCAGGTGACCGATCACCGCCCCCGGCATCTCGTGAGCCCGCTCCGGCGCGACCGCCGCCAGCAGCCCACCCGAGGTCATCGCATCGCACACGAGCCACGCCCGCGCCGGGTCGACCCCTGAGGCGAACTCGGTGAACTGCTCGGCGTAGGCCCGGTTGCGCCGAGTGCCCCCGGCCACCGAGCGCTCCTCGGCGTCGGCCAGCAGCTCGAGCACGCCGTCGATCGCGGGCACCGCATCGGCGTCGACCTCCGCCGCCAGCCCGCTGGCCAGCGCCAGCTCGTGCAGATGGCCGAGCAGGCCGAACCCGGTGACGTCGGTCAACCCGTGCGCTCCGGCGCGGCGGGCCGCCTCGGAGGCATCGCGGTTCAGCGTGGTCATCACACGTACCGCCTCCTCCAGCGGAGCTCCCGGGACACCGCGCTTCAGCGCCGTCGAGACGGCCCCCGCCCCGAGCGGCTTGGTGAGCACGAGCGCGTCGCCATTCCGGCCCCCGGCGTTGGTCAGCACCTCGTCGGGGTGGACGACCCCGGTCACGGCCATGCCGAACTTCGGCTCCGCGTCGTCGATCGAGTGCCCGCCGAGAATCGACACGCCGGCCTCGGAGGCGACCGCCCCGGCGCCCCGCAGGATCTCCAGCAGGATCTCCCCGCCCAGGTTCTCCAGTGAGAACGCGACCAGATTCAGCGCGGTCACCGGCGTCGCCCCCATCGCGTAGATGTCCGACAGCGCATTTGTGGCCGCGATCCGCCCGAAGTCGAACGGGTCATCGACGATCGGGGTGAAAAAGTCGACGGTCTGGACGATCGCCAGGTCGTCGCGCAGCCGGTAGACGCCGGCGTCGTCCGCGGTCTCGAAGCCGACGAGCACGTTCCCGTCGCGGGGCATTGACAGCCCGGCGAGCAGCGGCCCGAGGGCCGCCGCGGGCAGCTTGCACCCACAGCCGGCGCCGTGGGACAGCGAGGTCAGCGCTACGGACACGTACGTATGATCCTGCAACCGCGTGCGCGCCCGCACCTTCACCGACGCCGAGCTCGATGCAGCCATCGCCGCGATCGCCGATCCGCAGCGCCTGCAGGAGGCTCAGGAGATCGTCGCCCGCGCCGCTCCCGCGCTCCAGCGCGTGCTCGCGGCCGCTCTTTCAGACGGCGGCTGGTTCGACGCCGGCCACGAGCAGGCGGTGCGCGAAGCCGCGGGTCATGACGAGCCGCAGAAGCGGGTAGCCGCGGTGCGTACGTTGATCGCCGAGGAGACCCGGCTGGGGATGCTCGTCGGCGTCGCCGTGGGCTTCGAGCTCGCGCAGGAGCTAACCAATTCCAAGGAGGACTGACTGATCATGGACATCCGCTTTCTCGGCCACGCCTGCTTCGAGCTCTCCGACGGCGACACGACGGTCCTGATCGACCCCTTCCTGACCGGCAACCCGAAGGCCGCGATCTCCGCCGACGACGCCGCCGCGACCACGATCCTGCTCACCCACGGCCATGGCGACCACTACGGCGACGTGGTCGACATCGCCAAGCGCACGAGCGCGCCCGTGGTGGCCATCGTCGAGCTCGCGAACGAGCTGGGCGAGGAGGGCCTCGACGTGCGCGACCCGAACCTCGGCGGCACGGTCAAATTCGACTGGGGCTGGGTCAGGCTCGTGCCCGCGTGGCACACCTCGACGACGCCGAAGGGGACGGTCAACACCCCGGCGGGTCTGCTGATCTCCCTCGGCGACAAGATCGTCTATCACCTCGGCGACACCTGCCTTTTCTCCGACCTGCAGCTCGTCGGGCGCCGCGCACCCATCGACGTGGCGCTGATGTGCATCGGCGGGCACTACACGATGGACCGCACCGACGCGGTCGAGGCGGCGTCGCTGGTAGGCGCCAAGACCGTGATCCCCTGCCACTACGACACCTTCCCGCCGATCGAGACCGACGCTCAGGCGTTCAAGTCCGACGTCGAATCGGCCACGAAGTCCGAGGTCGTGGTACTCGACCCGGGCGGGACCCACAGCGCGTGACCCATGCCATCGTCCTGATCCAGGCCGATCGCGGCGTGCTGGGCACGCTCGGCGGCGAGCTGGCGGCGATCGATGGCGTCGCGGAGGCCTATTCGGTCACCGGAGACTGGGACTTCGTGGCCGTGCTGCGGCTGCGCGAGGCCGACCAGCTGGCAGAGGTGGTCGCCGGCGGGATCTCGCAGCTGGGTGGCGTGGTGAGGACTCAGACGATGGTGGCCTTCGAGGTGTTCTCGCGTCACGACCTGGAGGCGCTCTTCTCGATCGGGGAGTGACCGGTTCGCACCCGCGCTCGCGCGACGCGCAGCGCGTGGCTGAACGCGTCGGCCATGGCGTCGTAGGTGTACGGGGCCACCGCGGTGCGGCCGCCCTCGCCGAGGCGGCGCCGGAGCTGGGGGTCCGCGAGCAGGGCGTCGATCGCGCTCGCCAGGGCGTCCGCGTCGCCCGGCGCGACCACGAATCCGCTCTCGCCGTGGCGCACGAGGCCACCCGCCACCGCGCCCACGGCGCCCGTGGCCAGCACCGGGCAGCCCTGGTGCATGGCCTCGTTGCAGACGAGCCCCCACGGCTCGCGCCAGCGCGGGGTGGGGATGGACGGAACCACTGTCAGCGCCGCGGCGGCGTAGGCCGTCGGCAGCTCAGCCCGCGGCAGCGGGCCCAGGTGGCGAGCGCGGGGCAAGGCCTGGACGCGCCCGGCAAGCGGGCCGTCGCCGATCAGCACGAGCGTGGCCGGCGAACCGACGCGCGGCCACGCGTCGGCCAGCACCTCGATGCCCTTCTCGGACACGAGCCGGCCGACGTAGAGCACGAGCGGCCCGCTCCCCAGGCCGTTCCGGGCGCGGAAGGTGGCCAGCTCCCCGGCCTCGGGCCTCCGGGTGAAGAGCTCGGCCTCGACCGCCTGGGGGGCGACGAAGACGTCATTGTCACGGCCCCGGACGTGGGCCACGAAGCTCCGGACATGCTCGCCGTAGGTGACTACCGCGTCGGCGTCGCGGTAGATGTGGCGGATCAGCGGCAGGGTGGCGGCGTGAGCCACGGAGCGGGGTTGGGCCCACACAGACGCCCACAGCACGAACGGCCGTCCATACCGCCGGGAGCCGGCAAAGGCTGCGGGCAGCATCGAGCCTCCGCTGAAGGGCGCGATCACCGCGTCGTAGCGACGCCCGACCTCGAGTGCCCCGCGCACGCCCGAATCGAGCCGGCGGGCGGGGAACGGCGCCCGCTCCAGCTGCCCGTCGAGGTCGGTGAACCACGACGGCACGTACCGCGCGCCCCGGCCATAGGCCAGGACCTCGACGCCCTCGCGCTCGGCCAGCAGCCTGAACAGCGGGATGCGGTAGTCGGATAGGTAGGTGGTGAGCAGGGCGGTGGGCACCGCCCGGGACATTACGGCTGCGAGCCGCGGCCCAGCTCGAACCAGATCGAGTGGTCTTTCCAGTCGTGGATCATGAGCACGCTGCCGGCGGCGAGCGCGACCACCGCCTGGGCGCGGCGCAGCCCGAGACTGGCCACGGAGGGCGGCACGACCAGGCCCAGGCATGCGAGGCCTGCCATCAGGGAGCCCGTCGCTCCGTGATGGCAGCGCTGGCCGAGAATCCACACGCGCCTATGAAACGCGTCGTACTCGAGAACCCGGAATGAATGTGCAGCACCTGGTCGCATGTAGCAGCCTCATCTGGCTTTGTCTATCGACCAAACGGCCAGGCGGTTGACGCGATCTACGCGTCCGTTGGCCGGGTGTTCTATGGACCCCTGGCCGGCTGTTCTAAATTCCGGGCGGGTCTTCTAGTTAGGCGATTCTCGAGCCGAGAGCAGCGCCCCGGTCGGGCCGGAGCAGCACCACTCCGAGCTCATCGTCGAGCGCGCCGAGCACGAGAACCTCGGATGAGAAGGGCCCGATCCTCCGAGGCGGGAAGTTGACCACGGCGACCACGAGTGTGCCCTCGAGCTCCTCGCGCGAGTAGTTGGTGACGCGGGCCGACGAGCGCTTGATCCCGATCTCCTCGCCGAAGTCGATCGTCAGCTTCCAGGCCGGGATCCGGGCCTCGGGAAAGTCCTCGACCGCAACCACGCGGCCGACGCGCATGTCGACGACCTCGAAGTCGTCGGTCGTGATGCGCCCGTCCACTAAGGCGTGACGCCGCCGTTCGGCGGAGGCGGTGGAGGCGTGCTCGAGCTCGAGCTGCTCGTGTCGCCTGAGGGCGGCGGGGTGTCGCCGCCGGTCGTCGTCCCCGTCCCCGAGCCCGCATCCGTCGTGCCCGTCCCCGAATCGGAGCTTCCGGACGTGCTCGTGGGCGTGCTCGTGCTCGTCGTCGTGGTCGTCGTCGTGGTGGTCGTCGGCGGGGGGCTCGCCGGCGTGCTGGTGGGCCCAGCCGGGCAGGTCGAGCTCGTGGCGGGCGGGCTCGAGGCCGCGGGCGCGGTGGTGGTGTCGGTCGCGGTTCCCGAGGTGCTCGTGTCCGTGGTGGTGGGGGCGTCGGAGGCGGTCGGCGCGGTCGTCGTCCCTGCGCTCGTCGAGGCGGGCGGCGGCGCGGCGCAGCTGCTCGTGCTCGTGCCCTGATCCCCGGCCCCGCTCGGACCGCCGCTCAGCACGGTGGCGACCGTCTGCGTCTCGGTCTTACCGTCGAGCTTCTGCTTGCCGGGCTTGGAGACGGCCGGGGTCTTGCCGGTCGTGGTCAGCGCGACCCGGACAGCCGAGGTCTTGACCCGGTGCTTCTTGGCATGGAGGTGGCGGACGGGGTGCGCGACCGCCCGCACATCCGCGGGCCGGGCCGGGACGACCGGGGTGACCGGCGGCTGGACGGGGGCCGAGGCGACCGAGGAGGGACGGGGCGCCGGGCGCGTGGTCCGCGTCACCTCGACCGCGGTGGTGGTGACGATGGCCGCCGCGGCCAGTCCCGCTGCCGCCTTGGTGGCGATCGCGCCGATCCCCACGGGGACGAAGCTGCTGCCGCCGGCGAACGCGCCCCCGGCGAGAGCGCTCGAGCCGACCGCCGCGCCCGAGCCGACCGCGGCGCCCGAGCCGGCGGCGGCGCCCGAGCCGACGGCCACGCCGGTGCCCGACGCGCCTGAGCCCGCACTCGCGCCCGCTCCGGCGGAGTGGCCGATGTGGGCGAGGATCAGCTGCTTGGCCAGCGCCAGTGGCCCGATCGGAAGGAGCGCGGCAAGCGCCTTGCTCGTGCGCTTGAGCTCGGACTGGAAGGTGCTGCAGCGCTGGCAGGTGCGGAGATGGCGCCGGACGGGGGCGCTGGCCCGGTTCAGCAGCCCCTCGGCTACCTCGGCGAGCTCGATCCGGACCTGCGCGCAGGAGAGCATGCGCGCCTCGGCGGCCTCGGCCAGCGACAGCCGCGCGCGCACGAGCAGCGACTTGACGCTGGGGACCGTGGTCTCCATCGCCTCGGCGATCTGCTCGTAGGAGAGGGCGTCCATCTCGCGCAGCACGAGCGCCGTGCGCTGCGTCTCGGGCAGGCCGTGGATGTCGTCGACGAGCAGGCGGAAGTCCTCGGCCTTGTGGACCTTGTCGGCGGTGCTGGCGCCGAAGTCCGACAGGTGGAGGTCCATCGCGTCCGTCGCCACCGCCTGCACGCGCCGCAGGTGGTTCAGGCACCGGTTGCGGGCGATCCGGTAGAGCCAGGGCCGCACGTTGATCGGGCGCTCGTCGGCGATCATCGCGTTGAAGGCGGCGGTCATGACCTCCTGCAGGACGTCCTCGGCATCCTCGCGCGAGCCCAGCAGGTGGCGGCAGAAGGCCAGCAGGCGCGACTGGTAGCGGCCGACCAGGACCTCGAAGGCGGACGGGTTGCCGCGGCGCACGAGCGCGATCAGGCGCTCGTCGGACTGCAGGCGCAGCAGCCGTGAGCGGCCGTGGAGGCCGATGGCGCCTGGGTGTCTGAGAGCTGAGACTTCCATCCGCGAATAGATATGCCCCGCAGCGCGGAGCCTCCGCCTGCTCGATCACCCTAGCAGTGGATAAGTTGCGCTTGGGCAACGGATGTTTCACGCCCGCGCGAGCAGAGTCGCGCTGACCCCGGCCTGCGAGCGGGGGTTGGGGCGCGCCGGCGAGGGGTAGGCGGGCGTGCCCGGGTAGGTGCCCGGGGAGGGACTCGAACCCTCATGCACAAGGCAGTCGTTCTTAAGACGACCGTGTCTGACCAATTCCACCACCCGGGCGAGCCCCGCCAGGCTACCGCCTGGAAACCCGAACGCCAGGCGTGAACCGGCGCGCGAGCGGTCCTCGTTGTCGTATCGTCACGACCCAGGCCCGGGTACGGCCGCGTACTTGGCCGTTTCGCTGGTGAGGATGAGGTCGGTGATTGACAGCTCGAAGAACGCCTTGGTAGCGTCGCCCGCCAGTCGCCGGGCTCCAGCGGCGCTGATGAGGAGAGCACGGTGCGCAACACGACGGTGATCGGCCGGGCCGCTGCGGTTGGCGCAGTCGCGCTGGCGATCCTCGCCGTGGCGGTGATCGTGCTCTCAGGCGGCTCGAGCTACACGGTTCACGCCCTGTTCCAGAACGCCAGCCAGATCGTGAACGGCGACCAGGTCCAGGTGGCCGGCAACGCCGTCGGCTCGGTCTCGAACATCTCGCTGACCAAGAACGGCCTCGCCGACCTGACGCTGACGATCGACAACGGAAGCCTGACGCCGCTGCACCAGGGGACCGAGGCCACGGTCCGGCTGACCTCTCTCTCGGGAATCGCCAACCGCTACGTCGAGCTGCGCCTCGGGCCCGCCACGAATCCGACGATCAAGAACGGCGGCACGATCTCCTACACGAACACGACCAGCGCGGTCGACCTCGACGAGCTCTTCAACACCCTCGACGCGCCGACCCGCAAGGGCCTTCAGAACGTGCTGCAGGGCTCGGCCTCCCAGTACGACGGCCAGGGCCAGAAGATGCGCGCCGCGTGGCAGTACCTGAATCCGGCGATCGCCTCCTCGAGCGTGCTGTTCAGCGAGCTGAACCGCGACACCTCGAAGTTCACCCGCTTCATCACGAAGACCGGGAGCCTGCTGAACGACCTGGCCTCCCGCAGCGGCTCGCTCAGCGGCCTGGTCTCGAACCTGAACACGACCACCCAGGCGCTGGCGGCCCAGCGCCAGAACCTCGCCCTCTCGCTGCAAAAGCTCCCGGGCTTCATGCGACTGGCGAACACCACGTTCGTCAACCTGCGTAACGCGCTCGACGACCTCACGCCGCTGGTCAACGACTCCAAGCCGGTCGCGCCGAAGCTCCGGGCCTTCCTCGAGCAGCTGAAGCCGCTCGCGATCCAGTCGGTGCCGACGGTCAAGGACCTCTCGCTGGCCATCAGCCGCCCCGGGGCGAACAACGACCTGATCGAGCTGCTCAAGCTCCAGCCTGGCCTCGCCGCGGTCGCCGTGCAATCGCTCTATGCCAACGGCCAGCTGCGGCCCGGCGCGTTCCCGATCTCGACGACGGCGCTGAACGACTCCACGCCCGAACTGGCCACCGGGCGCCCGTACGCCGTCGACCTCACGGGCTGGTTTGAGGGCTTCACCCACCCGGGAACGATCGACGCCAACGGCGGCACGAGCCGCGTGGCGTCGAACAACTTCACGCCGACCCCCGGCCTCGCCTCGCCAGGCGTGCTGAACCTGCTCACCAACGTCATCTCGACGCTGCCGCTGCCCCAGCAGCTCCAGCAGTTCGCGGCCAACGTCAACGGGCTCGGGATCACGGCCTATCAGGGCGACCGCTGCCCCGGCTCGATGGAGCGCGGTGCGCTGTGGTACCCCGAGAGCGGCTTCCCGTGCACCCCGAGCGAGGTGCCGACCGGCCCATGAAACGAGCCCTCGCCAGCGCAGCAGTGGTGCTCGCCGTCGTCGCCTTCATGATCGTGGCCGGCGGGTCGGGCTCCAGCTCGAATACCCCCACCTTCCGGATCGAGCTCGACAGCGCCTTCGGTCTGATCCCGGGCGCCGACTTCAAGGTCGCGGGCGTCAAGGCGGGCACGATCAAGACCGTCGACCTCTGCGGCATGGTCAAGAACGCCCACTGCCAGGATCCGCGTAACGCGCTCGTCACCGTGCAGGTCACCCAGGCCGGCTTCGGCGACTTCCACACCGACGCATTCTGCGAGTCCCGCCCGCAGTCGCTGATCGGCGAGTACTACCTGCAGTGCCAGCCGGGCAGCAACGGCCCGGTGCTGCGACCGGGATCGACGATCTCGGTCACCCACACGGCATCCACGATCCCCGTGGACTTCCTGAACGACGTGATGCGCCTGCCCTATCGCGAGCGCTTCACGCTCATCATCAACGAGCTCGGCGCGGCCGTGGCCGGGCGCTCGGACGACCTCCAGGCAGCGCTGCATCGCGCGGTCCCGGCCCTCACCCAGACCGACAACCTGCTGAATCTGCTCGCGAACGATTCGAAGACGATCAACAACCTGAACGTCAACGCGGACACGGTGATCACCGCGCTGGCCAACAACTCGAAGCTGGTTCAGAACTTCATCGTCCAGGCCAACAACGCGGCCGGCGACTCGGCCACCCAGCAGCAGAACATCGCCGCCACCTGGCACGACCTGCCGGGCTTCCTCGAGCAGCTGAAGCCGGCCATGGCCCAGCTCGGCAAGGCCACCGACGCCAACCTGCCGGTCCTGCAGAACCTGAACGCCAGCTCCACCCAGCTCCGCGACCTGTTCTTGAACCTCCCGGGCTTCGCCCACGCCTCGCTGCCGGCGATCAAGGCGCTCGGCAAGGCGGCGGTCCCCGGGCGCACGGCGGCCATCGCCGCGCGCCCGACCGTAGCCGACCTGGCCAAGTTCACCGGCCCGGCCCCCTGCATCCCGAACTCGGTCAAGCAGAACTGCCTTCCCGAGCTGGCGCAGAACCTGCGGATCGTGCTCCAGGACCTCGATAACCGGGGCCGCGCCGTCGAGAAGGACAGCCGCAGCCCCGGCGGCCAGGGCTATACCGGCCTCGAGGCGCTGCTGCAGTACGTGTTCAACCAGGCGCTGGCCATCAACACCTTCGGGCCGCTCGGGCACCTGCTCGCCGTCGATGCGTTCGTCGACCCGCTGTGCAGCCCGTACCAGAGCCCGCAGTCGCTGGCCAACAACCTCCAGACCTACGGCGCCGCGGCCCGTCGCTGCTACGCCTGGCTCGGCAAGAACCAGCCCGGCATCAACGAGACCGACCCGAGCCGGCCTGGCGCCTGCGTGCCAGACCCGGGCGGCGCCCCGCCCGGCGAGCAGGGACCCAGCACCACCGCCTGCCGGCTGAAGTTCAACCCGTCGACCGCGCTTGACACCAGCTCGAGCTCGCCCTCGACCCCCAGCACCTCGAGCGCTCAGAGCGCCCCGAGCACTCCGAGCCCTGGCGGCGGCGCGAAGCCGCCCGGGGTAGGGAGCGGGTTCACCAGCGGGCTCTCCTCCGTCATCGGCAGTGTCCTCTCGACCCTGGGCGGCGGCCAGATGCCGCAGAAGCCCCCCGCGCTCGGCAGCGCAGCCAGCACCGCCACGAGCGCGGCGAGCGGCGCCACCAACCCCAGTAACGCCCAGCAGCTCCTGAACTACCTCCTCGCCCCGTGAGACGCCAGAGCCAATCCGCATTCACAAGCCCGGTCCTGATCGGCGCGGTCACCGTGCTCGTGGTGCTGATCGCGGTCTTCCTGGCCTACAACGCCAACCAGGGCCTGCCCTTCGTGCCCACCCAGGAGCTCAAGGTCAACATCGCCGACGGCTCCGATCTCGTGGTCGGAAACGATGTGCGAGAGGGCGGCTTCCGGGTCGGCCTGGTCTCGGCGATGAAGCCGATCCGGCTGCCGTCTGGCCTGGTCGGAGCCCAGCTCACGCTGCAGCTGAACGAGGCCAACAAGAAGGTGCCGACCGACTCGACGGTCTCGATTCGCCCGCTGTCCGTGCTCGGCCTGAAGTACGTCGAGATCGATACCGGGCGCTCGCACAAGTACTTCGGCAACGGCGACACGCTGCCGGTGACGCAGACCAACGTGCCGATCCAGCTCGACGAGGTCCTGAAGACCTTCGACGCCCCGACGCGCCTGGCGATGCAGCAGAACCTCGTCGGCTACGGCGACGTGCTCGCCGGCCGGGGCGGTGACCTGAACGACACGATCGCCAGCCTGCCGCGCCTGTTCGGCCACCTCACTCCCGTGGCGCAGAACCTGTCCGCGCCGTCGACGGATCTCACCGGCTTCATCTCCTCACTGAACCGCTTCATGGCCACGGTCGCTCCGGTGTCCCAGGTCAACGTCCGCCTGTTCGGCGACATGGCCACCACCTTCCAGGCGATCTCGCACGACCCGAATGCGCTCGAGCAGACGATCGCCAAGTCGCCCTCGACGCTGTCGACCGGCACCGATTCGCTGCGCGCCCAGATGCCGTTCCTGGTCGACTTCACGACGATCGGGAACTACCTGACCCCGGCGACGGCCGAGCTCAGGCGAGCGCTGCCGGTGATCAACCCGGCGCTGGTCCAGGGGACGAAGGTCCTGGGGCAGACGCCGCCGCTGGATCAGCGGCTGCTGCAGACCATGCAGGCGCTGCAGAACCTGGCCCAGAACCCGAACACGAACATCGCGATCAACGGCCTCACGGCCACCGGGCTCACGCTCAACCCGATGATTCGCTACCTCGGCCCGTTCCAGACCGTGTGCGACGACTGGAACTACTGGTGGACATACCTCTCCGAGCACCTCTCGGCTCAGACCAATTACGGCTACGCCCAGCGGGCGCTGATCAACCTGGGATCGATCAGTGGAAACGGGGTCGGTCAGCAGGGCGCCAACGCCCCCGCCGACGGCGTCTCCGGTGGCCCGCTCGCGCTCTTCGGCGGCACCGAGTACCTGCACGCCCAGCCCTACGGCGCCGCGATCGATAACCAGGGCTTCGCCGACTGCGAGACCGGCCAGCGCGGCTACCCGTACATGCTGAACCACTTCGATCCCCAGCACCGTCCGCTGGGTCTCGACACCCACACCCCGGGTGACCAGGGCCCGACCTTCGCCGGGCGCTCCCGCGTCCCCGCCGGCGAGACCTTCACGCGCGAGCCCCAGACGGGTCCCGCGCTCACCCCGAACCCCGCGAACCCGTGAACGGCCGCCGCACTCGTCTCACTCCATTCTGGGCCGGCGTTGTCGGGGCCGTCCTGCTGCTCGCGTTCACCTACGCGGGCTTCACGAAGTTCGCCAACCCGTTCTCGAGCCCTTATGAGGTCCACGCCATCTTCGCCTCGGCCAACGGCCTGCGGCCGGACTCACTGGTGCGCATCGCGGGCGTCAACGTCGGCAAGGTCACGAGCATCCAGCCGGTCTCGAGCTGCCGCACCGGCCAGCAGTCACCCTGCCCGGCGGCCGACGTCACGATGACGATCGACTCCGGTGGGCAGCCGATCCACGAGGACGCCACGTTCGCGATCCGCCCACGCATCTTCCTCGAGGGCAACTTCTTCGTCGACGTCCACCCCGGGAGCCCCTCGGCCCCGACCGCGCCGGGCGGCTTCACGTTCCCGATCCAGCAGGGCGTCGAGCCGGTCCAGCTCGATCAGGTCCTGACCTCGCTGCAGTCCGACACCCGGCACAACCTCCAGATCCTGCTGCAGCAGTACGGCGTGGCGGTCAAGAAGGGCGGCCCGGCGTACCGGGCCTCGATCCAGTACTGGCTGCCCGCCTATCAGTACTCGGCCGCGGTGGCCCACGACCTCCTCGGCGAGCAGCCGCACGACCTCTCGGGCTGGATCGACAGCGGCGGCGCGGTCTCGCAAGCCCTCGACGCGCAGCCGAGCAGCCTCCGCAACCTGGTCAGCGACTTCAACACGACGGCGGCGGCCTTCGCTCGCGAGAACCAGGCACTGCAGCAGGCCGTGGCCGAGCTGCCGCACACCATCGACGTCGCGATCCCGGCCTTCAATGCCCTGAATTCGGTGTTCTGCTCAGGCTCGCAAGGGCCGAACTGCGCGCCGGGCT
>DATGJM010000157.1:0-11810 GCA_035295205.1 Solirubrobacteraceae bacterium
CCCGGTAGACCCGGGTCCCCGCTGCCAGGTCCGCGGCGGCCGCGATCTCGGCCTGCTTGACGAGCGTTGCGTGCCGCTGCACCGTGACTCGATGGCGCACGAGCACGACGGCCACCGCGAACGCGAGCACGCTCGAGACGATCGCGGTCAGCGTCAGGTAGCGCGACAGCCGCCGGCGCAGGGTCACGCGGTGGCCTTATAGCCGAGCCCGCGCACGGTCCTGATCAGGTCCGGCCGGCCGAGCTTCTTGCGCAGCTGGGCGACGTGGACCTCGACCGTCCGCGTCTGCCCCGGCGAGAGGAAGCCCCACACCGACTCCAGCAGCGCATCGCGCGTCACCACTTGCCCGGGGTGTCGCATCAGGTACTCGAGGAGATCGAACTCGCGCTGGGTGAGCTCGACCTCATGTTCGCCGACGTGCACCTCGCGTGCTCGCGGGTCGAGCGTCACCGGCCCCAGGTACAGCGCCTCGTCATCGTCGCCGGACCCGCCCCGCGCGCGGCGCAGCACGGCCTTGACCCGAGCCGTGAGCTCGCGCGGGGAGAAGGGCTTGACCACGTAGTCGTCGGCGCCGAGCTCGAGGCCGGCCACGCGGTCGGCCTCCTCATCGCGCGCGGTCAGCAGGATCACCGGCAGGGTCCCGGCGATCCGGCGGCAGACCTCGAAGCCGTCGATCCCCGGCAGGCCGATGTCGAGCACCACGAGCCCGATGTCGTGGCGGCGCAGCTCGGCCAGGGCGTCCTCGCCCGAGCGCAGCCAGAGGACGGCGAAGCCCTCCCGCTCCAGGTAGGTCCGCACCAGCGAGCCGATGTTCGGCTCGTCCTCTACGACCATGATCGTGCGGCGGGTGGGGGAGACGCCGGCGCTGGAGGGCTCGCTCATGGCGCGGATCGTAGGTCCGCCGGCGGCATCACAGATCAGGTCTTTACACGCAGCTGACATTCGCCTGATTACCGGCTTGCACGGCGCGGGCACCATCACCGCATGGCACTGAGAACCGACACCCGTGAAAGGGGGCCTGAGATGTCATTCATCCACCGAAACGCCAGGTTGCTCGCAGTCGCGCTGTCATGCCTGGCGCTGGGTGCCGCGGGGAGTGCGATCGCCTCGGCGGGCGCGGCGACGTCGAGCACCAGCTCGCATGCCGTCCGCGGTGGGGCTCGCGGACGCGCCGGGCTCATGGCGATGATCCGCCGTGGCACGGTCCACGCGAGCCTGATCACCTACACGAAGAAGCAGGGTTTCGTGACGGTCACGATCGACCGCGGCTTCGTGCAGAGCGTCAGCGGTAACTCGCTGACGATGCGCGAGGGCACCAGGACCGCGACCTACAAGACGCTCACGCTGAGCCTGCCGGCCGGCACCGTCGTCCGGGATAACCGGGCGCGCGCGTCGCTGTCAGCGCTCAAGCCAGGCGAGCACGTGCTCGTCGTCCAGGGCCCGCAGCGGGCGCTGGTCGTCGCACGCGGCTGACGGTCGGGACCTCATCGGGGCATCGCCGGCGCGGCTCCGCCGGCGGGCCCCGGTTTGGCCCGGCCGCTAGGACACTTCGGCGATCGGGCCCAGGTGTGGCTCCAGGCCGTAGGTGCTGAACGCCCGGAACGCGGAGAACTGCCGGTGCTCGGGGCCGTGGAAGTCGGCCGAGCCGGTGGTCAGCAGGCCGAGCTCGCCGCAGCGTCCGACCAGCAGCCGCGTCTGCGCCTCGGAGTGGGTGGGGTAGAAGCACTCGACGCCCTGGAGGCCGGACGCTCGGAAGCGGTCGATGGCGTCGAGCACGCCGTCGTCCTCGGGGATGTCCCAGAACGGGTGGGCCCAGACCGCCACCCCCCCGGCGTCGTGGATCGTCTCGATCGCCTCGGCTACGGAGGGACCCTCTCGGGGCACGAACGCCGGCTTGCCGTCGATCAGGTACGCGACCAGGAAGGGCGTGAGCTCACTGTGGCCCTCCGCGGCCAGCCGCTCGGCGTTCCCCGGGTGAGAGACGACGGACTGGGCGATGTGGGGACGGCCGATCGACTTGCCCTGCGCCTTGCGCGCGTCGAGGATCGACTCGTCGACCTCGAAGCCCAGTTCGCGGATCCTGGCCACGATCTGATCGGCGCGGCCTTCGCGCTGCCCGCGGTAGCCCGCCAGGCGCTCGAGCAGCGTGGCGTCCAGGGGATCGACGAGGTAGCCGAGCACGTGCAGGTCGGCGTACTTGCCGTCGATCGCCGTGATCTCGACCGCGGGGACGAGCCGGATCCCGGCGCCGGCAGCGGCCCGGGCCGCCTCGGGCACCCCATCGACGTTGTCGTGGTCGCTCAGCGCCATCAGCTCCACGCCCGCCGCCGCGGCTGCGGCCACGACCTCCGACGGGCTGAGTGCGCCGTCGGAGTGGCGGGAGTGGCTCTGGAGATCGAACCTGGGGGCCGCGGTCATCCCGCGTAGGCCTGGCTCTCGGCTCGGACGATCGAGATCAGGTCGCCGAGCGCGATGTTGCCGTCGAGGAGATGCAGGCCCCAGGTGGGATCTGGGCTTGGTGACGGTACCTGGGCGCCGTTCAGCGCCGTGACCCACAGCACGTGCGCACCGTTCGAGGTCCGGCAGCCGATCCGGTACGCGCTCGGGAGCTCGAACCAGGTGGTCGGGGCCTGCGGCGGGGTGAGGTGCAGCAGCGAGATCGCGATCGAGATCAGCGTCTGGGGCGCGAACGTCGCGGTCGGGAAGATCGCGTCCGCGACCGCCGAGCCACCACCGAGCGCGGCCGGGTTCGTGCAGAGCACGATGTCCTTGGAGTGCTTGGGCGCGCGACCGAAGATGCTGGTCTTCGGCACCGGCTGATTGAAGCTCGAGAAGGCGATAACGCAGTGCAGCTGCCTGGCCGACCGGCAGGCTGGGATGTGCCTGAAGTCCCCGCCGACGCCGGCGCGCCCCGGGCGCACGAGGACGTCGCCGCCGAGAAGGATCGCGGACACCAGCCGCGAGCGCAGTGCCGGATTGGAGTCGATCTCGCGCGCGATCAGCTCACGCAGGATGAACGCGCCCTGTGAATGTCCGATGAGCACGAAGCCGCGGCCGTGGCTGGAGTGCTTGAGGTAGTAAGCGAACGCGGCTTCGACATCCCTCAGCGCGAGGCCGTCGTTCGGCCGGGTCGTCGGCGTGACCCCGAGGATGTGGATCCCGTACAGGGTCACCTGGCGGTACATGGGCGCGTACACGCGGCAGTACTGGGAGTACCGGGCGGCCTGATAGAGCGCGATCAAGCGCTCCTCGGGGTCGATGTGCAGGTTGGAGTTCCCGGTCTTCTGCTCGCTCACCGTCGGATAGACGTAGAAGCAGTCGATCGCCGGCGCCCTGGCCGGCAGCGGGTCGAGGACACCGAGCGGGGTGTAGGTGGGTGAGAACTCCATCGTCGACAGTCCGGGGGAGCAGGGGTTTGCGGCGAGGCCGGGCTTGCACAGCCACGTCGGCTTCCAGGGTGCGACGTGCGCCGATGCGGAGGCGGCCGCGAGCAGAACCAGGGCGACTGTGAGCACAGTCGCCCGCGAGATGATCCGAAGCATCCGCCAAGCCTAATGACCGGACACGTCAGGCGGCGGTCTGCGACGATCAGCACATGACCTCCGAGAACGGAATGCGCTGTCGCGGCTGGCAGCAGGAAGCCGCCCTGCGGATGCTCGAGAACAACCTCCATCCCGATGTGGCCGAGAAGCCCGAGGAGCTGATCGTCTACGGAGGCATCGGCAAGGCGGCGCGCGATCACTCGAGCTATCAGACGATCCGCCGGGAGCTGATGCATCTCGCGGACGACCAGACGCTGCTGGTGCAGTCGGGCAAGCCGGTGGCGGTGTTCAACACGCATGAGCGCGCTCCCCGGGTGCTGATCGCCAACTCGAACCTCGTCCCGGACTGGGCGAACTGGGAGCACTTCCGCGAGCTGGACGCCGCCGGGCTGATGATGTACGGCCAGATGACGGCCGGCTCCTGGATCTACATCGGGAGCCAGGGGATCCTTCAGGGGACCTACGAGACCTTCGCCGCCGCGGCCGCCAAGCGCTTCGACGGAACGCTCAAGGGCCGCCTCGTGGTCACGGCCGGCCTGGGCGGGATGGGCGGCGCCCAGCCGCTTGCCGTGACCATGTGCGGCGGCACCGCGCTGTGCGTGGAGGTCGACCTGCATCGGATCGAGCGGCGCATACAGACCGGCTACCTCGACGAGCGCGCGGCCGATCTCGACGACGCGCTGACGCGCCTACAGAAGGCTGTGAGCGAGGGCCGGCCGCTGTCTATCGGGCTGCTCGGCAACGCCGCCGAGGTGCTGCCCGAGCTCGTGCGCCGGGGCGTGCACATCGACGTCGTCACCGACCAGACCTCAGCCCACGACCCGCTGAACGGCTACCTGCCGGCCGGGCTCACGCTCGAGCAGGGGGACGCGCTGCGACACAGCGATCCCGCGGAGTACCTCAAGCGCGTGGGCGAGAGCGTGTTGACCCACGTGGCGGCGATCCGCGATCTCCAGAAGGCGGGCGCCGAGGCCTTCGACTACGGGAACGCGCTGCGCGGGCTGGCCGCCGAGCACGGCGACAAGGACGCGTTCTCCTACCCGGGCTTCGTGCCTGCCTACATCCGGCCGCTGTTCTGCGAGGGCAAGGGGCCGTTCCGGTGGGTCGCGCTCTCCGGTGACCCGGAGGACATCCATAAGACCGACGACGCGATTATCGATCTGTTCGGCGATCAGGAGCACATCGCTCGCTGGATCCAGCTGGCGCGTGAGAAGGTCCGCTTCCAGGGCCTGCCGGCGCGGATCTGCTGGCTGGGCTACGGCGAGCGGCATGTCGCCGGGCTGAGGTTCAACGAGATGGTTGCTTCGGGCGAGCTGAAGGGGCCGATAGTGATCGGGCGCGACCATCTGGACTCGGGGTCGGTGGCCTCGCCCCAGCGCGAGACCGAGGCGATGATCGACGGCTCGGACGCGGTCGCCGACTGGCCGATCCTGAACGCGCTGGTCAACACCGCCTGCGGGGCGAGCTGGGTGTCGGTGCACCACGGCGGCGGTGTGGGCATGGGCAAGTCGATCCACGCCGGGCAGGTCGTCGTTGCCGACGGCTCGGAGCTCGGACGCGAGCGCGTCCAGCGAGTGCTCACCGCCGATCCCGGGATGGGCGTCGTCCGCCATGCCGACGCCGGCTACGAGCAGGCCGTCGAGTTCGCCGAGCGCGAGGGGCTGCACATGCCGATGCTCTCTCCCGAGCCTGCGAACGCATAGGCAGTGCCCCCGAGCGTCTCGATCAACGGCGCGGCCCAGGTTCTGACGCCACCCGAGCCCGGGCTGCCCTACCTGCGCCACGACCGGGCGCGGGAGATGGGCAAAGAGGCCGGCGGCCTGACCATCGACGGCGAGACGATCGCGGCGCTCGAGCCCTCGAGCGAGGCGGCGCTCCAGATCGACGCCGGTGGCTGCGCCGTCATCCCGGGCCTCGTCGACTGCCACACGCACCTTCCGTTCGCCGGCTGGCGCGAGCGCGAGTACGCCCAGAAGGTCGCCGGGGAGTCCTACGAGGCGATCGCCCGGGCCGGCGGCGGGATTCGCTCGAGCGCGCGGGCGCTGAGCGAGGCCACAGACGAGCAGGTGCTGGCCCAGGCCGGCGAGCTGGCGGCCGAGATGCTCCGGCACGGGACGACCACGTTCGAGTGCAAGTCCGGCTACGGGCTCTCACCCGACGCCGAGATCCGCGCGCTCGAGCTCGCGCGCGGGCTGGCCGATCGCGTGCAGCAGCCGACCACCAGCACCGCGCTCCTGGCCCATGCCGTGCCGGAGGGCTACGACGCCGACGGCTGGATGGATGAAGTGGCACGCCTCGTGCCGGCAGCAGTTCAGCTCGGATCCGTCACCGCGCTCGACATCTACGTCGAGTCGGTCGCCTTCACCAATGAGCACCTGCGCCGCATGGGCGAGCTCGCCGGCCGGCACGGCCTCGACCTCCGTGCCCACGTCGAGCAGTTCTCGAGCAGCGGCTCGGTACCCGTCGCGATCGAGGCCGGCGCCCGCTCGGTCGACCACCTGGCCTGCCTGCCGTCGGAGCACGTTCGGCCGCTGGCCGCCTCGGAAACCGCGGCCGTGCTGCTGCCGGGCGCCGAGTTCATGGGGCGCGAGCACCTGCCTCCTGCCCGTGCGCTGGCCGACGCCGGAGCGATCTGCGTGCTGGCCACGGACCTGAACCCGGGGACCTCGCCGGTCGCCTCGCTCCCGCTGATCATCGCGCTGGCAGTGCGGATGTACGGCTGGACCCCCACGGAGGCGCTGCTCGCCTGCACGCTGAACGCCGCCTGGGTGCTCAGGCACTCCCACAGGACGGGCTCGCTCGAGCCCGGCAAGCGCGCCGACGTGCTCGTGCTCGACGGCCCGATCGAGCGCGTCCCCTACCGCTTCGGCCACAACCCGGTCGTGCTCGTCCTCAGCGGCGGGCGGCTCGTATACGTGCGGCCGGACCACGCCCCGCGCGTGACCGGAGAGCACGCAGATCACGCGGAGCTGGTGTGGTGAGCATCTCCGCCCAGTCGCTGTCGGATCGCCTGGCCGACCTCGATCCGGTGGGGATCACCGCGTCCGGGGTGCACCGGCTGGCGTGGACCGCCGAGGACGCTGCCTGCCGGGCCTGGTTCGAGCGCCAGGCGAGCAGCGTCGGACTGCGCGTCGAGCGCGACCCCGCCGGTAACCTCTGGGCCTGCCCGCAGGCCGATCCCCCGTGGTGGGGCATCGGCTCTCACCTGGACAGCGTGCGTGGCGGAGGACGCTTCGACGGCCCGCTCGGAGTGGCCTGCGGGTTCGAGATCGCCGCGGCCGCCAGCGGGCTCCCGGTGGCAGTCATCTCGTTCGCCGACGAGGAGGGCGCCCGCTTCAACACGCCGACCTTCGGCAGCAAGGCGCTCACCGGGAAGCTCGACGTCGCGGCCGTGCTCGAGCGCCGCGACGAGCACGGGATCACGATCGCCGAGGCGATGCGTGAGGCGGGGGTCAATCCCGAGACGATCGCCGCCGCCCCGGGCGGGCTGCCGCGCCTGCAGGGGTTCTGCGAGATTCACATCGACCAGTGCCAGGACGTCGCCAAGGCGGGGGTGCCGATCGCGATCGTCAGCGCGCTGGCCGGCCGGATGCGGCTCGAGGTCGAGCTCCGCGGCCAGGCCGATCACGCCGGGACGACACCGCCTCACGACCGACACGACGCGCTGGCCGCGGCCGCCAGGGTGATCGTGGCCGCGCAGGAGCACGGGCGGGCGGCCAGCGGACCGCGGGTCACCACGGCGCGCATGCTGATCGAGCCGAACGCCGCCACGACGATCGCGTCGCACGTGCGCCTGTGGGTCGATTTCCGCGACCGCGAGATGGAGCGCCTCGAACGGCTGCGGGGCGAGCTCGAGGCCGAGGCGACCGCGATCGCCCGCCGCGAGCGAGTGGAGGCCACGATCGAGCTCGCCTCCCGCTCGGAGGGTCAGGAGTTCGATTCCGGCCTGCGCTCGCGGCTGCTCGCGGCCGCGCGGGACTCACTCGGCCAACCGGTTCCCGAGCACGTGTGCTTCGCGGGCCACGACGCCGGCGTGCTGGCGGAACGCATCCCGGCCGCGATGGTGCTCGTGCGCAACCCCACCGGCGTCAGCCACTCACCGGCCGAGCACGTCTCGCTCGAGGACGCGGCGAGCGCGTGCGCGGTGGTGGCCACGGCGCTCGAAGAACCGGAGGAATGAGCCCCCGCGCGTCGATTCCGGCGATGGTCAACGCCCACTCGCACGCGTTCCAGCGGGGATTGCGCGGACGTGTCGAGCGGCTGGCCCCCGGCACCGAGGACGACTTCTGGACCTGGCGCACGGAGATGTTCGACCTGGCAGCAAGCCTCGATCCCGACTCGATGCGGGAGGTTGCGGGCCAGGCGTTCGCGGAGATGCGCGGCGCCGGATATGGCGTGGTGGGCGAATTCCACTACGTCCATCACCAACCCGACGGCACGCCGTACGAGGATCCGAACGAGCTCGCCCAAGCGGTCGCGCTAGCCGCCCGCGATGCCGGGCTTCAGATCGTGATGCTCCCGGCCGCCTACCACCGCAACGGCTGGGACGGAGCCGACGTCCCCCCGCAGCCCGGCCAGCGGCGCTTCTGCGACCCCGACGTCAGCACGTTCCTCGCCCGCGTCGATGCCCTGCGAGACTGGGCGGGCGGACTCGACGGCGTCTCGGTCGGCGTAGCGGCGCACAGCGTCCGCGCGGTGCCCGCCGCCTGGCTGGAGGCGATCGCCGAATACTCGGAAGCACATCGGCTCGTTCGCCACGTCCATGCCCACGAGCAGCGCCGGGAGCTCGAGCAGTGCCAGGCCGAGCACGGTTGCTCGCCGATCGAGCTTCTCGAGCGCACCGGCTTCCTGGGGCCGCGCACGAGCGTCATCCACGGCATCCACGTATCGACGCGGGACGTCGAGCTCCTGGCGGCAAGCGCGACCACGATCGTGTCGTGCCCCACGACCGAGGGGAACCTGGGCGACGGGTACCTGCCGGCGATGACCTATCGCCAGGCCGGTGTCCCGATCGCCATCGGCAGCGACTCCCAGACCCGGATCGATCCCTTCGAGGAGGCGCGGGAGCTCGAAACGCTCTCGCGCCGCGAGCGCCAGCTGCGTTCGGGGTTGCTGGCCGCGAGCGGCGGCGCGCTGTGGGACGAGCTCTGCCGGGCGGGTGAAGTCAGCCTCGGCGTCCAGCGCGCCGATCCGGAGGTCGAGGTCGACCTCGACCATCCGGATCTGCGGGGAATCGATCCCGCCGACCTGCCGCTGGCGCTGGTGACCTGCGCCTCGGCGGGGATCGTCGCTAACGCGTCGCCTTCTTGACCGCGCTCTTGGCGCGGCCGGTCGCGTTCTGGGCCTTGCCCTTCAGCTCCTCCGCGGCGCCGCGGGCCTCGGTCCCCGCGCGCCCCGTCTCGGCACCGACGTTGCGCTTGGTGGATCCCTTGATCTCCTTGGCCTTGCCCTTTACGCGTTGTGTGCGGTCGCCCATGGTGTGCTCCTCATCGTCTGGTCGGATATTCCTGCGGTGTCTCGGCGGCGCTCGCGCGCCCGTCGCCGGCCGTGCCGTCGCCGGCTAAGGCGCCGTCGCCCGCCGTGCGGTCGCCGGCTACGGCGCCGTTGCCCGCCGTGCCGTCGCCGGCTACGGCGCCGTCGCCTGCGGTCTCGCGGCTGTTGATCCGCTCGCGGCCGGGGAACTCCTCGTCCTCGCCGACGAGCTCATGGTCGGCCAGCCCACGATCGTGCAGTTCGGCCCGCTCCTCGGCGGCACGCGCCTGCGCGCGGGCCTGAGCCGCCTCCTGCTCGGCGATCCGGGCTCTGCGCTCAGCCGTCTCGGCCTCCTGCTGGCTGAGCTGCGCCTGCTGGCGATTCTGCGCGACCGCCTCCTGGCGACGCTGCTGGAGCTCGCGTTCGGCGGCTCGTTCACGGGCGCGTGCGCGCATGCGCGGCAGCGCCCAGGCCAGCAGCGCGATCACGATGATCGCGGCGACGACGATGATGATGATGGCAATGGCAGACATAGATGCCTCCTTGGGTATCAGTCCTTGTCCGAGCCTGAGCGCAACAGGCGGTAGGTGAGAACGGCGGTCGCGGTCCCGGTGAACGTGGCCGCGACCAGCGCTCTGACCGGCCCGGGCCCGGTGCCGAGCACGCGATCGGTGGCAGCCCGCCCGACAGCTCTCAGTGCGGCGCCCTTCATGCGACCGCCGCCGAGATCACCAGCATGCGCTCGAGGCGGTCGAGCAGCTGCTGGCTTGGGAAGTGATCGGCCTCGATCTTCTCGAGCAGGATCGCGATGTACTCCTCGAGCTGGTCGGAGGTGAAGATCGCGGTCTCCATCCGTGCCAGCAGACGGTGGCTCGGATACCGGTCGGTGCGCACCTTCTCGGCCAGCAGGTCGTAGTAGTACTGCTGCATCGGGGTCGAAGGCATGTGGCTTACTCCTCTCTCACATCAGGTCCCCGAGGGGCCCGAGGTTCAGATTCAGGTCGTCGTCTTCCAGGCCGAAGGTCTCCTTCAGCTCGTCCATGCGCTCGGCCAGGGCCATGAACGTGCGTCCGAGGCGCTCCACCTCCTCGTCGCTCAGGCTGCCGGCCTCGATCCGGCGCAGCGCCTGGCGCTCCATCAGCTGGCGTAGGAGCTCGATCACCGTCAGCACGAGCGCGGCGAGGCCCTTCTCGAGGTTCTCGGGGTCGGCGGTGATACGGCGGTCGAGCGCGTTCACAGCCATCCCTCCGAGAAGCTGTAGGGCGGCCACGGCCCGGTGCACACGAGCTCCAGATCGGGATGCGCGTGGTCGAGCGCTCGCACGGCACCGACGAACTCCGCCAGCCGGTCCCGGTCGACGAGGTACGCGAGCCGGGTCCCGTCGCTGCGAGGCGCGGGCGCCACGGCGCGGGCGACGGCCGCCAAGGGCAGCAGACGAGGATCTACGTTGCCGGCGCGCCGCATCAGGTATTCCGTGCCCGAGCGCGGCGACGCCGCCTCCGACGTCGGCGCCGCCGCGATCCGGGCGTGCACGGCGACCTCCACTGCGCCGCGCACCCGGTCGAGCGCCGCCGCCAGCGGCTCGCGCCGCTCCTGCAGCAGACGCTCGAGCTCGGGCTCCTCGAGCTGCGTTCCGTAGCGGACCGGTAGCACGGCGCGGTCGCGCATCAGCTCACTGACCGTGCGCATGTGCGCGCGCAGCGCATCCGGCGTGGCGTCGGCATCGGGCGGGCCCACCACGGCGACCGGCCCGTCACCCACGAACCGCAGGTCGGCGCCGTCCGCGGGCGCGGGCCCATCGGCGATCGCATAGAGCAGCGCGCTCATCGCTCCAGGAACTTCTCCACTGAGCTCAGCACCAGCGCCAGGTCCAGGTCGACCAGGTCGATGTCGGCGACCGCGAGCCGGATCTGGCCGAAGACGACGACCCCGCCGGCCAGGAGCCGGTCGAGGAGATCGAGCAGCGTGACCTGGCGGGCCCCGGCGGCCGACAGCCTCGGCGAGGCATACAGGGTGGCCTCGGTGCTCACCAGGCGGCCCCGATCGTTCCGGGCACGAAGTTGTAGGCAGGCCACGGTCCGGTCAGCACCAGCTCGAGGCCGAGCTCGGCGATCTCGTCAGACAGTGCCCGCACCTGTGCGTGAAACTCGGCCTCGGACGTGTGCGCCAGCAAGTAGACCCCATTGAGCACCATGTCCTGGGTGCGGCCGCTCGCCTCCGGGCGCTGAAGCGGGGCCAGCATCGCGTCGGAGGCCACCGCGCACAGGGAGCCATGCACCCGAGCCGCCGCCTCCTCGACGCGGCGGCTCGCGCTCAGCCGCTCCTCCCGCTCGTGCAGCCGGCGCTGCATGTACTCGGCACCCGAGCCCGTGGGCTCCTGGGCCGTGGCCGCGCCGGCGAGGACGGCGGGGTCGCAGAACAGCTTGACGCCCCATTCGCTCTTACCCTCGAGGTAGGCCAGGGCATCGCGCATGGCCCGCGCCTCGCGGCTCAGCAGCTCGCGAAGGCTCTGCTCGTGCTCGTAGACCGTGCACATCCGCATCGGGATCACCGTCGCGCGCGCGGCGATGGCCTCGAGCGCCTCCTCGTGGTGGCGGGCAGTGCGCTCGACCCAGGCCATGTCGGCGAGGTGCTCGCGCAGCCGCTCCTCGCCATAGTCGGCCAGCGCCACCTCCCCGACCACGGCCGCCAGCGAGCCCTCGCGGACGGCACGCAGCGTTGCCCCGAGGAGCGACTCCGGAAGCGACTCGGCCGCGCTCGCGTCGACGACGCCGTACACATACATGGCGGGAGTGT
>DATGJM010000158.1:0-11603 GCA_035295205.1 Solirubrobacteraceae bacterium
TGGTGCAGTGGGCTGCCTACCGTCTCCGGGTCGCGTTCTGGGTCGATCTGGGGTTGCTCATCCCGGCAGTGGGCGGGGTGTGGTGGATGCAGGAGACGAGGACCAGCTCAGGCTCGCGAAGACTTCGCCCGCAGGCACTGAACGTGCCCGCCGAGATGAGGGCGACATTCATCCGCTCGAGTCTGGCCGGATTCGCCGGGTTCGCCGTGATGGGTCTCTTCACGGCCGTCTCACCTGCGTTTCTGGCCGAGATCCTGCACGAGAAGAGCCACGTCCTCCTCGGGGCGGTCGTGTGCGGGGTGTTCACAGCTTCGACCGTGGGTCAGCTCGCGCTCGGCCGTGTACACGACCGCTGGGCGCTGCCGGGGGGCTGCGGCGCGTTGATTGCCGGGATGAGCCTAGTCGGAGTCGGTCTCGCGATCGGATCGCTGGCCGTGCTCGTTCTGGGCGGTCTGGTCGCCGGCTTCGGGCAGGGCCTCAGCTTCCGGGCCGCGCTGGCCGCTCTGAACGCGCAGGCGCCGGAGGAGCGGCGTGGAGAGGTCGCGTCGAGCTTCTTCGTGGTGGCGTACGTGGCGCTCTCGATCCCGGTGATCGGCGAGGGTGTCCTGGCGCAAGCGGTGGGCCTGCGCGTCGCAGGACTCGCCTTCGTGGCCGCGGTCGCGGGCTTGGCGCTCGTGGTCCTGGTTCTGCTCGGCACCGAAGACCGGACACGCTGACGGGCATCACCGCCGGTCAGAAGCTGAGCGCGAACCGCGCGCGCAGCTCCCCGGCACCCTGCGGGGTGAGGCTCAGCGCCCGTCCGCCGGGCACACGTTCGATCCAGTCGAGCTCGAACAGCCGCTGCGCGACGGCCGCGCCGAGCGCCCCCGCGAGATGGGGCCGGCGTTCGGTCCAGTCGATGCACTGGCGGGCGAACGCCCGGTGGCTCGAGCGGGCGGCGCCCACATCCACGCCGAGTACGTCCAGCCGCCGCTCCCCCGGGACCGTGAGCACGAAGCACCCGCCATCGCTGGTGAGGACGCCTTGGCGCGTGAGAGCGTCGGTCAGCCCGACCCCGAGCTCGCCGGCGAGGTGGTCGTAGCAGGTGCGGGCGCGGCGCAGCGCGTTGCCCTCCCGGACCTCGCGCAGCGATCCCGCGATGCGCGCCGGGGCGAGCTGTCCGAGCGCCTCGAGCGCCTCGGCCACGTCTGCACCGGCGATCCGGTAGCGGCGCGTGCGGCCCGCCCGCTCGGCGCGCACGAGGCCACCCTCGAGGAGCCGCGTCAGATGTGCGCTGGCCAGCGACGAGGACGCGCCGACGCGGGCCGCCAGCTCGCCGGCCGTCAGCTCCTCGCCGCCGAGGAGCGCCAACAGCATTCCGGCGCGGCGGCGATCACCGATCAGTGCGCCCACGCGAGCGAGGTCCACATCCGCCAGAGTCATTCTGACCGCAGCCTACCCGTCTGATTGCTCAATCTTCGTTGAGCAATCTCGTGGGTAGGGTGAAGGCATGCGTACCGAGCGAGAGGCGGTCCGCTGGCCCGCACTGGTCGCGCTGAGCCTCGGCTTCGGCGTGGTCCAGCTCGACGTCACCGTGGTCAACGTCGCCGTGAACCGGATCGGAGCGTCGATCGGCGGTGGCGTGTCGGCGATGCAATGGGTTGTGAGCGCCTACACGCTCGCTTTCGCGAGCCTCATCCTGAGCGCGGGCGCGTTCGGCGACCGGGTCGGGGCCAAGCGAGTGTTCGTGGCCGGGTTCGCGCTCTTCACGCTCGCGTCAGCGGCCTGTGCCGCGGCCCCGGATGTGGGCGTCCTGATCGCGGCGCGGGCTGTCCAGGGTGTCGGTGCGGCGGTGCTCGTCCCCTGCTCTCTCGCACTGCTCAATCACGCCTACGACGATCCCGGTGCCCGGGCCCGCGCCGTCGGCTGGTGGGCGGCGGGTGCGAGCTGTGCGTTCGCGGCCGGCCCGGTGCTGGGCGGGGTGCTGATCGCGGTAGCCGGGTGGCGGAGCATCTTCCTCATCAACCTGCCGCTGGGGGCGCTGGCAATCGCGGTCGTCCGCCGGCATCTCGCCGAGACCTCGCGCTCGCCTGGCCGGGGCCTTGACGTCCGCGGGCAGGCACTGGGGGCCCTGGCGCTCGGTCTCGCCGCCACGGCCACGATCGAGGGCGGCGCGGTGGGCTTCGGCGCGCCGCTCGTTCTGGTGGCCTACCTGGTCGCCGCCGCGAGCGCGGTGGGGTTCGTCGTGGTCGAGTCGCGAGGCTCGGAGCCGATGCTTCCGCTGGGGCTCTTCGGCGAGCCGACCTTCGGGGCGACGGCCGCGATCGGCCTGCTGATCAACGTCTGCTTCTACGGCCTGATCTTCGTCTTCAGCTTGCTCTTCCAGCGCGCCCATGGCCTCTCGCCGCTGGACGCCGGCCTGGGCTTCCTGCCGATGACGGTGGCCGTCGGCGCCGCCAACGTCCTGGCCGGGCGCCTCGCCGAGCGCTACGGCGTGGGGATGGTGATCGCATCCGGCCTGGTGTTGATGGCTGCGACGTCCGGGGTGCTGGCGGCGACGGTCTCCGGGGCCTCGCCTGTCGCGATCGCCGCGATCCTGATCGCGCTTGGCGGCGGCATCGGCCTGGTCGTGCCGCTCGTGACCTCAGAGATGCTCGGCAGCGTGCCAAGGGCCCGCTCGGGCATCGCCTCGGCGACGCTGAACAGCAGCCGCCAGACGGGAAGCGTGATCGGCGTGGCTCTGTTCGGCTCGCTGATCGCGGGCCACCGCGACATCCTGTCCGGAGTTCAGCTCGCACTCCTCATCTCGATCGCCCTGCTGCTCACGAGTACCGTCCTTTGCAGGCGTTTAGGGCCCCAGCGCGAAGGTATGCTCGGGCGTGAGTCAAGCCATGGGCGTAACCTCAGCACGCGGTGAGAGACCCGCCGGCTCGCCGGCTGGAGTGCGTGCGAGGTGGGTGGTCGCGGTGGTGGTGCTGTGGGCGGCGCTGTTCGGCGCCGCGTATGCGCTTGGCTCCGGGATCACGAAGCGCGCCACGACCACGACGACGACCACGATCACTCGCTCGACGCCCGCGACGACCACCCTGGCTCCGGGCTCCACGCCGACCACGCCGACCGTCCCGCGCCCGCCGGCGGTGAAGGTCAACCCGATCGCGCCGATGCCTCCGCCTCCCGTGCTCAAGCCCTATCGGGCGGCGGTCGTCGAGCGCGAGGGCCCTGCGCAGACGCCGACCCCGGCGATCGGCTCGGCCCCGGCGGTCGCCACGCCGGCGGCGGTGCCGGCCACGACGCCTGGGTTCGTCTCGGGTCAGATCGGTGCCGGACCCGGCGGGATGGAGCCCGCGACGGCGTCGGGGGGCGCCGGCCTGAGCAGCGGCGCCGCAGCCGGGCCGGGCTGAGTGCAGCGCGGCGAAAGCTCAGTCGCCTCTCATCCGACGCTGTAGCCAAGCGCTTTCAGCTTGCCGAGAGCCGCGGCCAGTGCGGAGTCGGCGGGCGCGAGGAGCTTACGATCGGCGTTGTAGGTGACTGGCGCCACCACCGCGGCGGCGTCGCCCAGCTCCGTGTAGACGGCGCTCACGTGCCGCAGCGCGGTGACCAGCGCGGCGTTGGCGGCGGCCGCGGACGGGGGAGGCGTGAGGGCAGCGACTGCGTTGGCGGCCTCTGAATGGACCAGCGCGAGGGCGCGGTCGGCGGTCGCCTGCTCGAGCGCGACGTGGGCGGCGGCGAGCTGATCGGCACCGTGCACCCGCCCGGCGTTCAGCTTCGAGATGACCGCGTTCAGGGAGCGGGCGTAGGCCACCTGGGCGGCCGAGGGCTTTGATGGCGCGATCCGCGGCGCGGGGGCACTGAGCGTCGCGAGCATGCGCTCGCAGAGCGCCACGAAGCTCTGGGTCCGCGTCTGGCAGAGCGCGACCACGGCGCCGGTTCCGCTGGCCAGCGCGTACACGGATTCGCTCTTGGCGCCGAGGGGGAGGAGCGGATCGAGCACGCGGTAGAAGCGGTTGGCGCCGAGAGTCACACCCTGCGGGGCCGGCGTGCCGGTGAGCTCGGCGGCCAGGAAGCGGGTGGGGAGGGGTGTGCCGGTTCCGCGGGATGCGGTCGTGCCCACGGTCAGCTGCCCCCGGGGGGTGCCGACCGAGGCGACGGTCACGGCCTGGCTGTAGCTCAGACCTGGGCCGGGATCATGTCTGGCCGGGGTCAGGCGCCAGGCGGCTGGATACTGGAAGCTCACCAAGCCGATCGTTGCCGTGCGATCGAAGGCGAGGTCGCCGCTGGCGGTGATGGTGGTCGTATGGGTGTGCGAGGGCGGTTCGGAGGCACTCAGACCGAGCACGACCGCGCCGAGCGCGCCGAGCAGGGCGACCGTCGCCAACCCGCGGCCGGTCATCCGGACGCCCGAGGAAGCGCCGGCTCGGGCAGGCCGGCGGGGTCGCCGGCCGCGGGTGCGGCGGGCCGGCTCGGGGATGATGATCGGGCCGGGTCGCGGGGCGGCCACGACCGCGGGCTCTGGCTCTGGCTCTGGCGCGGAGGTCTCGGACTCCGCGCGGCCGGGCTCGGCGGTCTCGGGCTCCGCGGGCCAGGCAGGCTCGGGCTCGGCTGGCTCGGGCCCGGCGGACTCGGGCTCCGGGGGCTCCACCGGCGCGGACGCCAGCCCGTGGCCCTCCGCCGCCTCCGGCGCGACCCCCTGGGCCTCCGCCGCCTCCGGCCCCACCGGCGCAGACCCAGCCCGACGCCGCAGCTCGGCCAGCGCACCCGCCGCCAGCCCCGGCGTACGCTCGAGCACGTCCGTGACATCCCCCAGCAGCAACGCCCGCCCAGCCCCCAGGGCCGCCCGCTGCGCCTGCGTGCAGCAGTCGGCGATCTGCCGGCCCGGAAGCTCGAACGCCCGCGCCAGGAAGGTCACGTCATCCTCGTGCACGCGCGCGCCATCCGGAAGCGCCCGGCGCCAGATCTCCGCCCGCGCGGAACGGTCCGGGAACGGGAACTCGATCACCTGGTCGAAGCGCTCGAGCGTCGAGGGGCTGAGCTCCCCCGTCACCGTCGCGGGAAAGATCACGACCCCCGGATGAGCCTCGCTCCGGCGCAGCAGGTCCCTGACATCGATCGCGGCCATGCCGGCGACACCGGGAGCGCTTCCGCTGCTGGCCGCGCGCAGCACATCGTCGGCGCGGTCGAGCACCAGCACCGCGCCGAGCCGCTGGGAGGTCGCGAACAGACGGGCCACGAGCTGCGTGGCCTCGCCCCGCCCGCGACTGAACATGGTCTCCAGATCGGCCTGGAGCACCGGCAGCGCCAGCGCGCCGGCGAGCGCTCGCGCCGCCATCGTCTTGCCCGTCCCGGACGGGCCGCCGAACAGCAGCAGCACCCCACGTTTGCCGTTTGCCCCCAGCGCGCCGAGGCTGGCCGCCGACGTCGTCCAGAACCGCTCGCCGAACTGGGGCGGGACGGCCCTCAGCTGCTCGAGCGTGGCCGGCGGGAGCACCAGGTGCTGCCACCCCGGCAGACCGTCAAGCCGCGCCCATGGCTCGGTTCTGAGCGCCCCGGGATCACCGGCTCGTCCGCTCTGCATGCTGCGAGCATAAGACCCGGGGTCCCCGTCAAATGCAGGCTTTCATGCGGTCTCGACCCCGGCGCCGCCGAGGGCGCGACCGTGGGGCCCGCTAGGCCACCCGCGCGCCCAGCACCTGCGAGCGCCACGGCTCCGGCGCCCCCGCGAACAGCTCGAGCACGTCGGGCCACAGCTCGGTGCCCTTTGCCGCATCGAGCAGCCGCTCGAGGCGAGCACGGTCGAGCAGCGCCAGCACCCGATCGGCGCCCTCGGTGTCCTCGAGCACGAAGGCCACGCGCAGCACCGTGAGATCGTCCATGTCGGCCAGGGCGAGCCCGATGGCCTCGTCGGGCAGATGTCCGACGAAGCGCCCGAGCGTGACGTGCTCCTCGGCCGCCGTCAGCTCGCGCGCCACCTCTGCGATGCGGTCCGGGGGCATCCGGCGCAGGACCTCGGCTGCGCGGCGAGGGTCGAGGTGGGTGGCAACCTCGGCGAGGAACGGGGTTGGCAGCTTCGCGGCGACTTCCGCCGCCCGCGCCGGGTCGAGCAGGCCGGCGATCCGGGCCGCGAGCATAGGACCGAAGGCGTGCTCGCCGATCAGCGCCACCACACTGGTGGGCAGCAGCCGGCTGGCTGACGCCAGCCGGCCGAGCGCGTGGCTGCCGGAGTCGTAGATGACGTCGGTGATCTGTTCACGCAGCCGGCGCAGGTCATCCGCGGCGACGGTCTCGAGATAGCCGAGCTCGGTCGCCTCGAGCTCGAGCAGCTGGGCCAGCTTCATGATCTCGGCCCGGACCGCGAAGCGAGTCATCCCCCCACCATCTTTCGCACGGGCCCGCGAAGCAGTCTCGGTACGAACCGAAGCCCGCGCTCGGCCGCCGCTCCGATCGCTGCCGCCTGACGGTGACGGGCCTCGGCGATGGCCGCGGCCAGATGCTCGAGGTCCCCCGCTCGCACGGCGCGCACGCCCGCCGGCGCCGGGCTGCGAAGCTCCCTTTCCAGGCGCGCCAAGGCGTCATCCCGATCAGCCATAGCGGTGCGAACCATACGGCCTTGCCTGGCGGCAGGAGTCGCTAGGCGCTGGGGTCGCGACGCACCGCACGCGGATGTTGCGGGTTCATTAGGAACAGCCCATCTGGTGTTCAGACGCCGGATGGTTTGCATAGATTTCCTCAGCGACCCCTGACCTCTGAGGAGGAGGAACGTATGAGGAAGCAGAGCAGAGCGGTTCTGGGAGCCGTTCTCGCACTCATAGCGGTCGTCGTGCTGGCTGCATGCGGCGGTAGCTCCTCGAGCTCGAACAGCTCGTCGAACACCAGCAGTAGCGGCAGTACCAGCACGGGGACCAGCAGCACCCCGGCGCCCAGCGGGCCGGCCACCGTCGTGGAGGGAACATTCCCGCAGTCGCTCGACCCATCGATCGACTTCACCACGCAGGGCGGCGAGGTCCACTGGCTGACGCACATCGGGGCATATTCGTTCGCCCACGCCAACGGCACCGCCGGTACGGCGATCATCCCGGCCGGCGCCACCGCGCTACCGACCACCAGCAATGGCGGAAAGACCTACAGCTTCACCGTGCGCACGGGCATGAAGTACTCCGACGGGACACCCGTCAAGGCCTGCGACCTGAAGTTCGGGGTCGAGCGCGCGCTCAAGCTCGGCTGGAGCGCGGCGAGCTTCCTGACGAGCACGATCGTGGGTGCGGCCGAGTACTCGACAGGCAAGGCCAAGGACGTCGCGGGCATCACCTGCGACGACAGCAGCGGCAAGGTCTCCTTCAACCTGAAGTCGGCCTATGGGGCGTTCGTGGACGTTCTCGCTATCCCGGGCGTGAGCTTCCTGCCAGCGTCGACGCCGATGAAGCCCGAGCCGACCAACCCGCCCGCCGGGCTGGGCCCGTACATGATCAAGAACGTGGTCGCGAACCAGTCGTTCAGCCTGGTGCGCAACCCGAACTACGTCCCGATCCCGGGCATCTCGGCCGGCAAGGTCGACATCAATGTCAAGGTCGAGAGCAACACCACGACGGAAGCCTCCGACGTGCTGAATAACCAGGCCGACGTGTTCGACTGGGGCGACACCATCCCGCCGGCTCTGGTCTCGCAGATTCAGGGCTCGGGTCGCTTCCACGCGATCCAGACGAACAAGACGTTCTACTGGTTCCTGAACACCCAGGAGAAGCCGTTCAACAGCGTGCTCGCGCGGCAGGCCGTGCAGATCGCGGTCGACCGCGTGGCGCTCGCCCGCCTCGGCTCCGGCCAGCTGGTTCCCGGCTGCTACCTGCTCCCACCGCAGATGGTGGGACACCCGACGCAGCCGTGCCCGCCAACCGGATTCAATCCGGCGGCCGCGCCTGACCTGGCCAAGGCCAAGCAGATGGTGCAGCAGTCCGGCATGGCCGGGCAGTCGGTGACGGTGTGGGCGGAGAACCGCCAGCCGCGCCTTCAGTGGTGCGAGAACTTCGCGAACACCCTGAACCAGATCGGGTTCAAGGCGACGCTGAAGACGATCGCCGACGCGGACTACTTCTCCACCATCGAGGTGCTGAAGAACCATCCGCAGGCTGGATTCGCCGACTGGCAGCAGGACTTCCCGAACCCAGTCGACTTCTACCAGAATCTGGTGGACGCTCACGCGATCGCGCCCGTTGGCAACTCGAACTACGAGGAAGCCAACGATCCGCACATCCAGTCCGAGCTGGCAGCGCTCTATCCGGTGCCCGGCTCGCAGCTGAACAGCGTGGCGTCGCGCTGGCAGGCGCTGGACTACTACGTGACTCAGAAGGCGTACCTGGTGCCGTTCGGCTACCTGTCCTCGCCTGAGTTCGTCTCCAACCGGGTCGACCAGAGCTCGCTGATCTTCAGCCCGCTCGAGGGTCCGGACTTCAGCTCGATCACGCTGAAGTAGCAACGCGTATGCGCAGGCCGGGGCCGAATCGGCCCCGGCCTGCACGTCGCTTTACTGACCGATTAGGCTTAGCCAGTCATGACGACCTCAGCAACCGGCACCGAGCTGGAAGCCGGAGCCTGGACGCCCGATCATGCCCCTGGGGAGGAGCTGCCGCCTGGCATCGGGCCGTACCGGCTCGCCCTGCGCAGGCTCCGGCGTAACTACGTAGCCCTCGCCTTCGGGGCGCTGTTCCTGGTCATCGTGATCCTGTGCATCCTCGCGCCGGTGTATTCGCACATTGCGCACATGGGACCGAACGATGAGAACGTCGACCAGGCGACAAATGCCGTGGGCCTGCCGATCGGTCCGACCTGGAAGCTGTCTCACTTCTTCCTGGGCGCCGACAGCGTCGGGCGCGATGTGGCGGTGCGTCTGCTCTACGGCGGCCGCAACTCACTGATCGTCGGCGCCCTGGCGACCCTGATCACGATCGTGCTGGCCACGGTGCTCGGGATCCTCGCCGGCTACTTCCGCGGCCCGATCGACGGCCTGATCTCGCGCGCCTTCGAGCTGATCTGGGCCTTCCCGATCTACCTGCTCGGGATCGTGCTCGGCCTCGTCCTGGGCCTTTCGGGCCTGGACCTCGGCATCGTGAAGATCGGCGGCAACTCACTGCTGATCCCCGCCCTGATCATCGGGGTGATCACCACGCCTTATGTGGGCAAGCCGATCCGGGGTCAGGTGCTCGGCCTGCGTGAGCGGGAGTTCATCGACGCGGCCCGACAGCAGGGGCTGAGCCATGTGCAGATCATGTTCTCGGAGATCCTGCCCAACGTGACGTCCACGATCATCGTGTTCATCCCACTCGTTCTGGCCAATGCGATCCTCACCGAGGCCGGCCTGTCCTACCTGGGTGCCGGCGTCCGGCCGCCGAACCCGTCCTGGGGCAACATGATCGGCGACGGAATCCATCTCCTTCCCGCGGCCGTCCACACCATGCTCGTGCCGGGGATCATGCTCACTCTCTGCGTGCTGGGGATCAACGTGTTCGGTGACGGCGTACGGGACGCCCTCGACCCGCGGGCCAAGATCCGCATCGAGCACTGATGGGCCGCTTCATCGTCAGACGGGTGATCTCGCTGATCGGGGTGCTGATCGCGATCACGATCCTGGTGTTCGCGCTCTTCCAGTTCCTTCCGCATCCGGAGCTTCAGCTCGCGGGCCGCTTCGCCAGCCCGGCGACGCTTGCCCACATCCGCCATCAATGGGGCTTCGACCGGCCGATCTACATCCGCTACGTGGACACGATGAAGCTGATCTTCACGGGCAAGGTGATCTCCTACGACCAGCAGCTGAACGTCGATCACGAGCTCGTCCAGCGCCTGCCGGCCACGATCTCGCTGGCCGTCGGGGCCGGAATCATCTGGCTGTCGACCGGCATCCTGTTCGGCCTCATCAGCGCGTGGCGGGCCGGCCGCTGGAGCGACCGCGCGCTGACGGTGCTGTCGATGATCGGGGTCTCGATGCCCGTGTTCTTCCTCGGCGCCTCGCTGTCGTATTACATCGGGGACAAACTGCAATTCCTGCCCGCGAGCGACTACGTGTCCATCGGCAGCAATCCCTGGGAGTGGCTGAAGCACATGATCATGCCCTGGTTCGCGCTCTCGGTGCTGTTCATCGGCGTCTACTCGCGAGTGCTGCGCTCGACGATCCTCGACACGATCAACGACGACTACGTCCGCACCGCTCGAGCCAAGGGATTGTCCGAGCGCCAGGTGATGATCCGCCACGTACTGCGCAACAGCATGATCCCGATCGTCTCGCTGTTCGGGCTCGACTTCGCCTCGGTCATCGGTGGCGGCGCGATCCTGACCGAGAGCGTGTTCAACCTGCAGGGCGCCGGCCAGTTCGCGGCCACCTCGGTGCAGCAGCTGGACATCCCGCCCGTGATGGTGATCACGATCTTTGGAGCCTCTGCGGTCGTCATCATCGGCGCCCTGGTCGACGTCGTGTACGCCATGCTCGACCCCCGGATCCGCCTGTGAGCCCGCTGCTCGAGGTCGACAACCTCCGCGTGTCGTTCCGCACGGACGAGGGCGTAGTCCAGGCGGTCGACGGGGTGTCGTTCACGGTGGAGCCCGGCGAGGTGGTGGCGATCGTCGGCGAGTCCGGATCGGGCAAGTCGGTGACCGCGATGACGCTGATGGGCCTCACGCGGGGGGTGAACGCCAAGTTCGAGGGTCGGGCGATGTTCGAGGGGTATGACCTGGTAACGCTGCCCGATGTGGACATGCGCAAGGTCCGGGGTGCTGGCATCGCGATGGTCTTCCAGGATCCGATGAGCTCGCTGAACCCTGTGCAGCGCATCGGCAAGCAGATCGTCGAGCAGATCAGGACGCACGACCCCGAGATGTCGAAGGCGCAGGCGCTCGACCGAGCCATCGAGATGATGGAGCGGGTCGGGATCCCGCGGCCACGCGACCGCGCTCGCTCATTTCCGCACGAGTTCTCGGGCGGCATGCGCCAGCGCGTGATGATCGCCATGGCGCTCTCGAACTCGCCGAAGCTGCTGATCGCGGACGAGCCGACGACAGCGCTCGACGTCACGATCCAGGCCCAGATCCTCGACGAGCTGCGCCGGCTGCGCGAGACGACGGACTCGGGGATCATCCTCGTCACCCACGACCTCGGCGTGGTGGCCGACATCGCCGACCGCGTCGTCGTCATGTACGCGGGTCGCGTGGTCGAGCAGGGAACCCTGGATGAGATCTTCTATGACCCTCAGCACCCCTACACCTGGGGTCTGCTGGGCTCGATCACGCGTGTCGACTCGGACCGCTCCGAGCGCCTGCCGGCCATCGCCGGCCTGCCGCCGTCTCTGCTGGCTCCACCAGAGGGCTGTCACTTCCGTCCGCGCTGCCCGCACGCCTTCGAGCGCTGCACCGAGGTGCCTGAGCTGACCTCGCGCCTCTCGGACGCGCCGCAGCATCTCGACCGCTGCTGGCTCGAACCCGAGCGCAAGCGCAAGCTGCGCCAGGTCGGCGATCGCATCGGGCTGGCGAGCGAGGAGGCGGAGATCTCGTGAGCGCCACCACCGACTCCGAAACGCTGCCCGAGCCCAAGGGCAACGGCTCCGGGCTGCTCGAGGTCGAGCACCTGCGCATCCTGTTCCCGATCAAGT
>DATGJM010000159.1:0-21663 GCA_035295205.1 Solirubrobacteraceae bacterium
CGAGGCGCTGACCGTCATCGACGTCAACTCGGGCTCGTTCATCGGCCGCGGGAAGGGCGCTCGGCTGGAGGACACGATCACCAAGACGAATCTGGAGGCGGCCGACGAGGTGGTGCGCCAGCTGCGGCTGCGCGACATCGGCGGGATCATCGTCATCGACTTCATCGACATGGCGCGGGCCCGGAACCGGGATGCCGTGCTCAAGACGCTCCGGAAGGCGCTGGACGAGGACCGCACGAAGACCTTCGTGGTCGAGATCTCGCCACTGGGCCTGGTCGAGATGACCCGCCAGAACGTCACCGACGGCGTGCGCGAGATCATGACCCGGCCGTGCCCGACGTGCGACGGCGAGGGCGTGATCAAGTCCGAGGAGACGATCGCGATCGAGTTCGAGCGGCGGATGCGCGACCTGGCCTCCCAGACCAAGGCCGAGGCGATCCTGCTTCAGATGAACCCGCGGGTGTCGGCCGAGTTCACCTCCGGCGACGGCCGCGCGCTGCACGCGATCGAGGAGGAGACCGGCAAGGTGTTCGTGTTCGAGGGCTCCGAGGGGCTGCCGATGGAGCACTTCGCGGTGCTGCTCGAGGGCGACCGCGACGAGATCCTCGAGCGGGCGGTGCCGTTCCGAGAGGGCGAGGAGGTGCACGTGCACCTGGTCGAGCCCCACATGTTCAGCCCCGGCGACGCCGTCGCCAAGGTCGACGGGTACATCATCCAGGTGCTGGGAGGGGAGCGCTACGTGGGCGAGAAGCACCTCGTGCGCATCGACTCCGCGGGACGGACCTCGGCGGTCGCCTCGCTGCTCGAGGTTCCCGGCGCTGCCGAGGCCTCTTCGGAGGACGATGACTCCGACGATGGGCTAGACTCGAAGCCTCGGCGCCGTGGCCGCAGAGGCGGACGGCGCCGTTCGGGTGCCAAGGCGGAGTCAGCCGAGGTCGGCACGCCTTCGGAGTGATCATGTACGCAATCGTCAAGACAGGTGGCAAGCAGTACCGCGTCGAGCAGGGGCAGTCCCTCCTCGTCGAGAAGCTGCCCGGGTCCGATGGGGATTCGGTGTCGCTCCAGCCGCTGCTGTTCGTGGACGGCTCGACAGTGGTCGACGGGGGTGACGAGCTCGCGAAGGTCACGGTCGCGGCCCGGGTCGTCGGCCAGGAGCGCGGGCCGAAGCTGCGCATCGTCAAGTTCAAGCCCAAGCGCGGCTACAAGCGCCGCACCGGGCACCGCCAGGACCTCACCCGCATCGAGGTGACCGAGATCTCGCTGGCCACGGCCAAGGCCAAGCGCTCGTCCTCGCCCAAGCCCGCCGCAGCCCCGGTAGCCGCCCCCCAGGAGGAGGCCGAAGATGGCGCATAAGAAGGGCCTCGGCTCGTCACGTAACGGCCGCGACTCGAACGCCAAGCGCCTCGGCGTCAAGGTGTTCGCGGGCCAGAACGTGACCGGCGGCGAGATCATCGTGCGCCAGCGCGGCACCCGCTTCAAGCCAGGCGACGGCGTCGGCATCGGCAAGGACGACACGATCTACGCCCGCGCCGCCGGCAAGGTCGAGTTCACCCGTGGCCGTCGTGGCCGCGTGATCTCGGTCCTGCCGCCTTCCGAGTAGCAATATTGCGACAGATTCGTCGCAATATTGCGACGGGTGCGTCTTGTTCCGTAACAGGCGGTGATGACACCGTCTGTGTATGTCCGAAGCATGTTGGTTTCCGCCGGACAGTCCGGCAAAAATCCACAAGCTTCGCGTCGCCCGGCTTGCCGGCCGTCAATCGGGGCTGATCGCCCGCCGGCAGATGCTCGCGCTCGGCGTGCCGAGCAGCGTGGTGGGCGATTGGATCGCCGACGCCTATCTGTACCGCCGCCTCCCGGGCGTGTACGCGGTGGGGCACACCGCGCCGTCGGTCCAATCCCGCCTGACGGCCGCCCTGCTCTGGGCAGGACCGGGCGCGATGCTCAGCCACGCCTGTGGTGCGTGGTGGCTCGGGCTGACCGCTCGCCGGCCGCCGGCCATCGAGCTCTGCACCCCGCGTCAGGTCACGTCCCGGCCCGGGATCGTGGCTCACGGCCGCAGCGCACTCGAGCCGAGCTGGCTGCGGGAGCTCCCGACCGCGCCGATCGCCGAGCTGCTGCGGCAGCTCGCGACGACAGCGAGCGATGACCACCTGCGCAAGGCGCTGTCCGAGGCCGAATACCAGGGCTGGCTCGAGCTGGGACAGGTGCGAGCGGTGTGCGGCCGCGGCCGGCCTGGCAGCGCCAAGCTCCAGGCGGCGCTGGGCCACCATCTCCCTCAGCTGGCCGTCACGCAGAACGACTTCGAGCGCCGGCTGATCTACCTGTGCGAAAGGCACGGCCTCCCGATCCCCGAATGCAACGTCCACGTCGAGGGCTTCCGGGTCGACGCGCTCTGGCGCCGCGAGAAGGTGATCGTGGAGCTGGACGGCAAGGACGGTCACGCCCCGTGGTCGCGCATCAGGCGAGACCGCCGCCGCGATGTGATCCTCAGAGCGGCGGGCTTCGTGGCGCTGCGCTACGTCTGGGACCTGCTGAAGCACGAGGGCGACCTGGTGGCCGCCGACATCGCCCGGGCGCTCAGCCAGGCTGCGCGGTCGGCCTGACGAGGATCTCGTTGACGTCGACGTGCGGCGGCTGCGAGACGGCGAACATGACCGCACGGGCGATGTCGTCGGGCTTCAGCGCTCCTGGCCCGGCGCCGTCGTCGAAGAACGGCGTATCCACCATCCCGGGCTCGACCAGCGTCACCCGCACGCCCGTTTCCTGAAGCTCCTGGCGCGCCGCCTCGCCCATCGCGGTCACCGCCCACTTCGTGGCCGAGTACAGCGAGCCGGGCAGGGCGCGACGGCCGGCGACCGATCCGGTCAGCAGCAGGTGGCCGCGGGAGTCTCGCAAGGCGGACATGGTCGCCCGGATCGTGAGCGCGGCGCCGTAGACGTTCGTGAGCACCATCGAGTGCCAGTGCTCGACGGTGCTGTTCTGAAATCCGCGGGGCGCGCCGAAGCCGGCGTTGGCGAAAGCCACGTCCAGGCGTCCGTAGCGCTCCAGAGCGGTGGCCACCAGCGCCTGCTGCTGCTCCCAGTCGGTGACGTCGCAGGCCACGGCCAGCGCGCGCTCCGGGCCGCCGAGCTCGGATGCGAGCGCCTCGAGCTTGTCCACGGAGCGCGCCGCGAGCACGAGGCGGTAGCGCGCGGCGGCGGCGTGCCGCGCCGTGGCGGCCCCGATCCCGCTCGAAGCGCCGGTGATGAGGAACACCGGGTCGGACATCGAGCATCATCATGGCAATGCACGATCGAGCTCGCATCCACGTCCAGGCTGGAGGAGGCGGCGACGGCTGCCTCAGCTTCCGCCGCGAGGCCCACGTCCCCAAGGGGGGTCCCGACGGGGGAGATGGCGGCCGCGGGGGTGACGTGGTGCTGGTCTGCGACGACTCGCTGCGCGACCTCGAGAGCTTCCGCCGCCGCGCGCACTTCAAGGCCCGCCGCGGCGGCCATGGACAGGGCGCGCTCCGCCACGGAAGGGATGGCGAGACGCTCGAGATCGCGGTCCCGCCGGGAACCCAGGTCCTCGTCGAGAGCGATGGCACCCGCCACGACCTCGTGCGCGCGGGTCAGCGGGCAGTGGTCGCCCGGGGGGGTCCGGGAGGCCGCGGTAACAAGCGGTTCGCCGGGCCGACCCACCAGACCCCGCGCTTCGCCGAGCGCGGCCTGTCGGGAGGTGAGTCGTGGCTGACGCTCGAGCTGAAGCTGCTCGCCGACGTCGGCCTGGTCGGGCTGCCGAACGCCGGGAAGTCCTCGCTGCTCTCGAGGCTGACCCGGGCCCACCCGAAGGTGGCCGACTATCCGTTCACGACGCTCGAGCCCGTGCTCGGCACGCTGGAGCTCGAGGACCGCCAGCTGGTGATCGCCGACATCCCGGGTCTCATCGAGGGCGCGAGCTCCGGCGCCGGACTGGGGCACGAGTTCCTGGCCCACGTCGAGCGCACGCGGCTGCTCGTGCACGTGCTCGATCTGGCGCCGCTCGACGGATCCGATCCGGTGGCCAACCACGCCACCGTCGAGCGCGAGCTGGAGCTCCACGATCCGCGCCTGGCCGGCCTGCCTCGGGTGCTTGCGCTCTCGAAGGCCGACCTCGTCGATGAGGACACTCGCGAGGCCCGCCGGCACGAATGGTCAGCGCGCCTGGGCGCAGGCGTTCCGGTGATCGTCACATCGTCGGTCAGCCGCCTGGGCCTGCAGGAGCTGGGAATCGAGCTCGCGCGCCGCGTGCCGGTCCTCTCCGCGCCGGAGCCCGAGAGCTCCGTGACGCCCGAGCTCGAGCAGCTGGCCGAGCACCGGGTGTTCCGGCCCGCGGCCGATCGCGGCTACGTGGTCGAGCGCATCGGCGAGCACAGCTTCCGCGTCAGCGGGCGCGGCGTCGAGCGGCTCGTCGCCCGCTACGACCTCGACAACGAGGACGCCCTCAGCCACCTCGAGCTCCGCCTGCGTGGGATCGGCGTGATCGGGGCCCTGGAGAACGAGGGCTTCGTTCCGGGCGATGACGTCGAGATCGCGGGCGTGGCCTTCGACCTCGACCCGGACAGATAACCGGCGCATCGGCCGATCAGGGGTTGTAGGGTCGCCCGTCGGCGCGTGGCTGCGGGAGCCGCGCGGTGACCAAAGGAGGAGTTGTGCGTCGAGGGATTGGCCTACTCGCCGTGCTATGCGGTTTCTTCGGTGTGACCTCCGCGGCGAACGGAGCAGTGCTGCTCGTCGGCACCTATCACGGCATCAAGGGCCAGTACGCCACGATCCAGGCGGCAGTCGATCACGCCAAGCCCTACGACTGGATCCTCGTCGCACCGGGGGACTACAAGACGACCTCGAGCCGGATGCAGACGAGCCCCTACGGCGACTTCCCGGCGGGCGTCCTGATCGCCACCCCTCACCTGCGACTGCGCGGCATGAACCGCAACACCACGATCGTCGACGGCACCACGACGGGGGCGCCGTGCAACGACGTCAAGGCCGATCAGAACTTCGGGCCGAGCACATCGAAGGGGCCCGCCGGTCTGAACGGGATCATGGTGTGGAAGGCCGACGACGTATGGGTGCAGAACCTGACCGCATGCAACTTCCTGGGCGGGCAGGACGACGCCGGCAACGAGATCTGGTGGAACGGCGGAGCCGACAGCGGCGGCGCCAGCACCGTCTCGATCGGCGGCTGGGGCTACAACGGCTCCTACCTGAACGCCACCAGCACGTTCTTCGATAACACGGTCCCGATGAGCCAGGCCGAGGTGTCCGCGGCGGAGTACGGGATCTTCTCGAGCAACTGGAGCGGCGGCACCTGGGACCAGACCTACGCCTCCAACTTCAACGACTCGGGCTACTACATCGGCGCCTGCGGCTCGCAGTGCGACCAGACGGTCAACCACGCCTGGTCTGAGTACAACGCTCTGGGCTACTCGGGCTCGAACTCCGGCGGCCAGCTGGTGGTCGAGAACTCTCAGTTCGACAACAACGAGGACGGGTTCGACACGAACAGCCAGAACGGCGATAACCCTCCGCCGCAGGACGGCGCGTGCCCGAACAACGGGATCAGCCCGATCACCCACACGCACTCGTGCTGGGTGTTCATGCACAACTACGTGCACGACAACAACGACCCGAACGTCCCGACGGCCGGCCTGGCCGGAGGGGGACCGGTCGGCACGGGCCTATCGCTGTCGGGCGCCCGCGACGACACCGTGATGGACAACACGTTCGTGCGCAACGGCGCGTGGGGGACGATCGTCGTGCCGTTCCCGGACAGCGGCCCGCCATGCACCGGAGGGACGAGCGGTCCCGGCGGACAGCCGGCCTGCCTGTACGACCCCTGGGGCGACGCGATCCTGAACAACACCTATTCCGGCAACGGCTTCTTCGGCAACTTCACGAACGGCGACATCGCGCTGACCAACTTCGAGCCCGGCCCGACGAACTGCTTTGCCGGGAACGTCGACAGCGCGGGGCTCACGACGACGCCGACAGGCGCCGAGACGATGTACCCGTCGTGCAACGGCCAGACCATGCCCCCGAGCGACCTGAATCCCCAGTCGGCGCTGTTCACCGAGGAGGTGGCGTGCGACTCGACGCTGATGCTGCCGTTGGCCGGGAAGGCGCCCTGCCTGCCGGTGGACCGCTATCCCCGACAGACGCAGATCAACAACGGGCTGCATCCGCTGCCCCCGGCCGGCCAGCTGCCGACGATGGCCAACCCGTGCGCCGGCGTCCCGGCCAACGCCTGGTGTCCGGCGGCCGGGAAGGCGCGGCCCGCCCACCGTCACCGTCGTCACCGGCATCGGCGGCGCCACCGCCACACGCTCCGACGGCGATGAGTCGGCCAGCCAGCCAGGACGCGCCTGCGCTGGCCTTCGCATAGGATCCGCTCCGGGGGTCGGACACCGGAGAGGAGGACGCAGTGCGCTGGAGAGTGTTGAGCTGGGTGGTTGGCGTGACCGTAGCCCTGGTGATGGCCACCGCGGCCGCGGCGAGCGCCAAGGTGCTCCTCGTCGGGAGCTTCCACGGGATCCACGGCAAGTACTCCTCACTGCAGGCGGCCGTGAACGCCGCCAAACCCGGCGACTGGATCCTGGTCGGCCCCGGGGACTACAAGACGAGTTCGAGCCGCGAGCCCGCCGGGCGCACCGATACGCCGGCCGCCGTGCTCATCACCAAGCCGGGGCTCCACATCCGGGGCATGAACCGCAACACCGTGATCATCGACGGCACCACCGGCGGCGCCGCGTGTAACGCGAAGACCCGCTTTCAGAACTTCGGCCCGAAGTCGAAGCTGGGACGGCTCGGCCTGAACGGGATCATGGTCTGGAAGGCCGACAACGTGTCGGTGCAGAACCTCACCGCGTGCAACTTCCTCGGCGGGGCCGGCGATGTCGGCAACGGGATCTGGTGGAACGGCGGTGACGGCAGCGGCAAGATCGGCGGCTGGGGCTATCTCGGCTCCTACCTGACCGCCACCAGCACGTACTTCCACGACGAGAAGACCGCGGCCACGTACGGGATCTTCTCCAGCAACTGGGACGGCGGCACCTGGGATCAGACCTACGCCTCCAACTTCAACGACTCGGGCTACTACATCGGCGCCTGCCAGCAGATCTGCAACCAGACCCTGAACCACGGCTGGGCGGAGAACAACGCCCTGGGGTACTCGGGCTCGAACTCGGGTGGATGGCTCCTGATCGAGAACTCCCAGTTCGACAACAACCAGGATGGGTTCGACACCAACAGCCAGAACGGCGACAACCCGCCGCCGCAGGACGGCGCCTGCCCGGCCGGCGTGAAGCCGCCGATCAAGGGCGCGCCCAGCTGCTGGGTCTTCTACAAGAACAACGTCCACGACAACAACAACCCGAACGTGCCGGCGGCCGGATCCGCCTCGGCGGGGCCCGTGGGCACCGGGATGTCGATCTCCGGTGGCCACTGGGACACCGTGATGGACAACACGTTCAAGAACAACAACGCCTGGGGCATCGTGCTCGTCCCCTATTCGGACAGCGGCACCTCGTGCCCGGGCGGGACGCCCAACTTCCTCGGGTCCGGTACCTGCTTCTGGGATGACTACGGAAATGCGGTGCTCGGCAATTCGTTCGCGCACAACGGCTCCTTCGGTCACCCGACCAACGGAGACATCGCCTGGGTGAACCTGCAGGCCGACCCGGCACCGTGCTTCAGCGGTAACACCGAGCCGGGCGGCAAGCCGGCGACGACCTCGCCGCTGCTGGCGCAGACCGTCTTCGGCAGCTGCAGCGGCCAGACCACGCCGCCGAACGGCAACGCGGCGTTCCTGTCCCAGGTGCTGTGCGACGCGCAGTTCAACGGACCGGGGACCGCGTCGTGTCCTCCGGGCGTCGGCCCGTATCCGCGCGCGACGCACATCCGCATGCGGCGGCTCCCGAAGCACCTGAAGACCATGCCGAACCCGTGTGCCGGGGTGCCCAAGACCCCGTGGTGCCGCGCCGGCAAGCCGATCTGATCGGCTGACTGCCCTCGGTGCGGGCGGCCTCTCGAGCGAGGGGCCGCCCGCGCGGGATGTGGAGGGCGTGGTCCGTAACCTCTCGGGCCATATGCCCCCGATCGTGGTCAAGCTGGGTTCGAGCATCGTCGCCGACGAGCGCGGCGAGGTGCGTCATGACGTGCTGGTCGGGATCTGCGACCAGCTCGCCTCCCTGCATGCCGAGGGCCGTTCGATCATCGTCGTCACCAGCGGCGCGATCGCCCGCGGGATGGGGCTGATGTCGCTGGCCATCCGGCCACGGGCGATGGACGAGCTGCAGGCCGCGAGCGCGGTCGGGCAGGGGCGGCTGTACCGCGTCTACGACGAGCTGCTGGGCGAGCGCGGCGTCCCGACCGCGCAGGTGCTGCTCACGTTCTTCGACATCAGCGCCCGCATGCACTACCTGAACGCGCGCCAGACGCTGCGCAAGCTGCTCGACTGGCGCGTGGTCCCCGTGATCAACGAGAACGACACGACGACCACGGACGAGATCTCCTTCGGCGACAACGACTTCCTGGCGGCGCAGGTGGCGATCCTGCTCGGCGCCGAGCTGCTGGTGCTGCTCACCGAGGCGGGCGGGCTGTACACAGCCGATCCGCTGCGCGACCCGAGCGCCACGCTGATTCCCACCGTGACCGAGTTCGACGAGCTCGAGGGCCTCGATATCGGCCACGCGACCTCGGCTCTGGGCAGCGGCGGCATGCGCTCGAAGGTCGTGGCCGCGGAGATGGCGACGGCGGCGGGCATCCCCGCCGTGGTGGCGGGAGGCCTCGAGAGCGGCACCGTGCTCGCGGCAGTGCGCGGGGAGCCGGCCGGGACGCGCTTCGAGGCCCGCGAGGGACGCTATTCGAGCTTCAAGCTGTGGCTGCGTTACGCCAAGCCGGTCCGCGGCCGGGTGCTGATCGACGCCGGGGCCGCCCGTGCGCTGCGCGAGGGGGGCACGAGCCTGCTTCCCGTCGGGATCGTCGACGTCTCCGGCGACTTCGACGCCGGGGACGCAGTCGAGGTGGCCCACGGCGGCGAGCTCGTGGGCAAGGGGATCTGCAACTACTCGGCCCCCGAGCTGCGCCGCGTCCAGGGCCTGAAGTCATCCGCGGTGCGGGAGATCCTGCCCCGGGCTGGCGAGGAGGCCGTGCATCGGGACTACTTCGTCCTGGCCTGACCGCGGCGAGTCGCCTGCGGCGCGCCTCGGCCCCGGTACCCTTGTCAGCCATGGCAACCACCGCCCTTTCCGTCCCCGAGATCTGCGCCGCTGCCAAGCGGGCCTCCCGCGCCCTGGCCGCCACTCCCGGCTCGGTCAAGGACGCCGCGCTCGAGGCGATCGCCGCTGCGCTGCTCGAGCGGATGGCAGAGGTCCTCGAGGCCAACGCCCGCGACCTCGAGGCCGGAGAGCAGTCCGGGCTGAGCTCGGCGCTGCTCGACCGCCTCGCGCTCGACGAGCGACGGGTGGAGGCGATGGCGGCCGGAGTGCGCAAGATCGCGGCCCTGCCCGATCCGGTGGGCGAGGTCATCGACGGCGCCCGGCTGCCCAACGGGCTCGACGTGCGGAAGGTGCGGGTGCCGCTGGGTGTCGTGGCCGTGGTCTACGAGGCACGTCCGAACGTGACCATCGACGCCGCCGCGCTGTGTGTGAAGTCGGGCAACGCGATCGTGCTACGGGGCTCGAGCACGGCCGCGCACTCCAATGCCGTGCTGGCGGCGATCGCTTCCGAGGCGGCGGTCGAGGCCGGGCTGCCCGCGGGGGCGATCTCGCTGGTGGCCGGCGGCGGGCGCGAGGAACTGGCCGAGCTCGCCACCCAGGCCGGGCTGGTCGACCTGATCGTGCCCCGCGGCGGGGAGGGTCTGAAGGCGGCCCTGAAGGGCGTGGCGACGGTACCGGTGATGTACGCGGCATCGGGCAACTGCCACGTCTACGTCGACGCCAGCGCCGATCTCTCAGACGCCCAGGCGATCGTGGTGAACGCCAAGGTCCAGCGGCCAGGGGTGTGCAACGCGGCCGAGACGCTGCTCGTTCACCGGGACGTGGCCGATCGCTTCTTGCCGGGGGCACTGGCCGCGCTGCGCGAGCATGGCGTGGTCCTGCACGGCGACGAGCGGGCGCGGGCGGCCGCACCGGGCATCGAGATGGACGTCGCCGGCGAGGAGGACTGGGACACCGAGTACCTGGCGCTCGAGATGGCGGTCGGCGTGGTCGACTCGACCGAGGATGCGATCGCCCACGTCAACGCGCACGGCAGCGGCCACTCGGAGGCCATCATCACCGGTTCGCTGGACTCGGCACGGGCCTTCCAGCTCGGCGTCGACGCGGCCTGCGTGTACGTCAACGCCTCGACGCGCTTCACGGACGGCGGTGAGTTCGGGATGGGCGCGGAGATCGGCAACTCGACACAGAAGCTGCACGCCCGCGGGCCGATCGGGGTCCGCGAGCTGTGCACGTTCAAGTACCTGGTCCAGGGCACCGGTCACGTACGCCCGTAGCAGCGGTGCGCGTCGGAGTCTTCGGCGGGACGTTCAACCCGCCTCACCTCGGTCACATGGTCTGCGCGCAGGAGGCGTGCGTGCAGCTGGGACTGGACCGGGTGATGTTCGTGCCCACCTCGAGCCCGCCGCACAAGCAGGTCGAGCGCGATGACCCCGGGCCGGAGCACCGACTCGCGATGTGCCAAGCGGCGATCGCGGGCGATGATCGGTTCGAAGCCTGCGATCTCGAGGTTGCGCGCGGTGGTACGTCGTACACGGTCGATACGCTTGTGGAGCTGAAGAGACGAGCGCCGGATACTGAGCTGTTCCTGATCCTCGGCGGCGACGTCGCCGCGGGGCTCCCGGAGTGGCGCGATCCCGACCGCGTCCTTTCGCTCGCGACTCCGGCGCTGGCCGCGCGGAGCGGGACCCCGTCGGCGGCGGTGACCTCGGCGCTGAAGCGGGTACCCGGTGGGGAGCGTGCCTGCGCCTTCGACATGCCCACGATCGAGCTGTCCTCGACGATGATCCGCGGCAGGGCCGCTGAGGGAGGGTCGATCCGCTACCTCGTGCCCGACGGCGTGGCCGATTACATCGAGCGCAACGGGCTCTACCGGATGGCCGCGCCGTGACCCCGGAAGCCCTCGCCGCCGCTGCCGTCCACCACGCCGCCGACCGCAAGGCGCTCGACATCGTTCAGCTCGACCTGCGCGGGATCATCGGCTACACGGACTACTTCGTGATCTGCACGGGGCGCAGCGACCGGCAGACGAAGGCGATCCATGACGCGATCCACCAGGGGCTGAAGGCCGAGCAGGGGCTCCTGCCGCGCCGGGTCGAGGGGCTGACGCAGGCGCGCTGGATCCTGATGGACTACCTGGACGTGATCGTGCACGTGTTCACGCCCGAGACGCGCGAGTACTACCGGCTCGAGCAGCTCTGGGGCGAGGCGCCGCTGAAGGCGATCGGTGCGTAGCGCGGCCGGACGAGCCTCTGCCTACAGCGTCGCCAGCAGCCGCGGGGCGACTTCCTTCTTACGGCTCATAACCCCGGGAAGCTCGATCTGGCCGTCCTGCGGGTCGGCCCCGAAAGCGCGTGCCACCCCGACCGTGTCTCCCGAGATGAGCAGCGTGCTGCCCTTGGCCAGCACGTCGGTGACCATCAGCGCGTAGAGGTTCAGGCCCTTGTTCTCCCGCGCTCTGCCGAGCGCGTCGAGCAACTCGGCGCGGCGGTCGAGCAGGCCCTCGCCGACGACCTCGACCTGGGCGATGCAGATGGCCTGCCCGCTGCGAACCTGGTAGTGCTTGGCGTCCCGCGTGACGATCTCCTCCGCGCTGACCTGCGAGACATCGGAGGTGGCCTCGAACATCTCGCGGCCGAGCGCCGCGGCGTCGGTCGCCAGCACGCGCTCCAGATATTCGACCACCGCCCGGTCCCTCTCGGTGGTCGTGGCCGAATTCAGGATCACCGTATCCGAGAGCACCGCCCCCAGCAGCATCATCGCCGTCGGCCGGGTCGGCTCCATCCCGTTCTGGCGGAAGCGCTCGACCACGAGCGTCGCAGTCGAACCGACCGGGTCGAAGGTGGCCGTCACCGGAACCCGGGTCTCGATCGAGCCGATGTGGTGATGGTCGAGGATCTCGACGATCTCGGCATCCTCCACGCCGGGGACGCTCTGGCCCTGCTCGGCGTGATCGACCAGCAGGACGCGCCGACGCGGTGGGGCGACGAGGTCCGAGCGGGTGACGAGGCCCACGGGGCGGTGCTGGCCGTCGATCACGATCGCCGCGCCGTAATGGCTCTCCTTTATCTGCTCGGAGACGTCTGCCACGAGGTAGGCGGCCGAGATCGTCAGCGGGTCGCGCTCCATCAGGGCGGCGGACGGCGCCGCGAGCGTGATCATGCGCCCGGAGACGTAGGTGTCGAGTGGCGAGACGACGATCGCCGTCGAGCGCTCCCGCGCGAGCGCTGTGATCTCTTCGCCTGGCCGGCTGCCGTTGGAGAGCACGAGGAGCGAGGCCCCGAGCTCGATCGCCAGGCGCTGGGCGTCGGGACGGTTGCCGAGCACGACCACGTCCCCGGACTGAATGCCGCTGGTCGTCCTGGCGTCCATCGAGTGGACCCACACGCGGCCGGCGAGCGGCTTGTCCTCGCCCAGCACGAGCTCGCCCTGGAGGACGTCGACGATCGCGCTCACCTGCGTCGGCGCCTCCTGCAGGGTCGAGGTGTGGCGCGATTCGCGGATGTAGCGGCGGGCCAGCGCGCGCTCGGTCACCACGCCCAGGAGTGCGCCGGCGTCGTCGACGACCGGCACGAGCTCGAGCTCGGCCCGGGCCATGGCCAGGCCCGCCTCGCGGATCGGCTCGTCCTGGCGGGTGATCGGGAAGCTCGTCTGCATGACGTCGGCAGCGCGCAGCATCACGTGCGGCAGGAGCTCGGGCTCGGCGGCCCCGCTGCGCTCCAGGACCCAGCGGGTCTGGGGGTTGCATTCGCCGAGCCGGACGGGCACGTACTCGTTATTCGGGTCGAGCCGGCCCTTCAGCTCGGCGTAGCCGATGGCGGACGCGATCGAGTCCGTGTCGGGGTTACGGTGGCCGGTGACGTAGATCAGGGGCACGGGCCGCGGATTATCGCGCGGGACCTGCTGGCGCTCGGGGCCCCGTCGCGATAGCGTCCGAGTCGGCCCCGGGGCGGAGGGCCCGCGGTGCCCTGGCCAAGAAGCCCTGACCTCCACCCTGATCTCCACCGCCTCCTGACCACGACCGTACCCCGGACCTCGACCGATCGGAGCCGACGATGCCCTCAGCGCCACAGATCCTGCCCACACAGATCACCCAGGGCACGGCTCCGGGCCTCAGCTACCGCCTCGAGGGTGAGCTCGTACCGGTGCTGCACATGGCGCTCGACGGCCGCGTGCCCGTGTACTTCGAGCACCACGTGCTGCTGTGGAAGTACCCGGCGCTGCAGATCGGGCTTCATCCGCTGAAGAAGGGTCTCAAGCGCCGTGTGTTCGGCGGCATGCCGCTGCTGCTCCTCGAGGCGCAGTCCGCGGGGGAGCTGGCGTTCAGTCGCGACGCACCCGGGCACATCGCGGCGCTCCACCTGCAGCCCGGCCAGGGGATCGTCGTGCGCGAGCACCAGTTCCTGGCCGCGACCTCGAGCGTCCAGTACGACTACACCCGCATGCAGGGCTTCGCGAACATGCTCTACGGCGGCGGCTTCTTCGTCGACCAGTTCTTCGCCGCCGACCAGGAGGGCGTGGTCTGGATCCACGGCTACGGCAACATGTTCGAGAAGCAGCTCGAGCCCGGCGAGACGATCGACATCGAACCTGGCGGCTGGGTCTACCGCGACCACTCGGTCACCATGTCCCAGGAGGTCTACGGGTTCAAGACCGGGTTCCTGAGCGGCGCCGGCAACCTCGTGTTCAACCGCTTCACCGGCCCTGGCCGCGTTGGCCTGCAGAGCGCCTACTTCCACCCGCCGGTCCAGGAGGGCGCCGGTGGCGCCTCGCAGCGCGGCGGGGGAGGGATCGGCAACATCATCGGCGGCCTGCTCGACAACTGACAGGTCGTCCGTGCCCATCACCTCTGACGCACTCGCCCTCCGATGAGCTTCCGTCCCGGTCACCTGGCTGAGAACCCCGTGCCGGCCGGGATCGTCGGCGCGCTCGGGCTCGGCGGCTACCAGCTGCTGGCCGACGTGGCCGGAGTGGGGGCCGGCCGGCTCGGCTCGCAGGCCTTCCTGCTGGTCGCGCCCGATCCCGACCCCTCGCTCCCCGACGCGGGCACCCAGGTGGCGCTCCACCAGTCGCGCCTGCGCGACGAGCGTGAGGCCATCGCGTTCGTGCAGCTGGCCGCCCAGCTGGGCTATCTGAGATTGTCTGGTTATCGCCTGGCGCTCGAGCGCTCCGGTCTGCGCAGCAAGGTCCATCTCGTGAACCCCGCCACCGGCGGGATCGCCGCCGTCATCCCGGACAAGGCCCCTGGGCGTCTGTTCGGAGGTGGCGCGAGCCCCGACCGGCTGCTGGCAGGCGTGCGCTCGCTGCCGCCCGCCGGCCGGCCCCCGGACCTCGAGAGCCCCGAGATGCTCCGCCAGGCTCTGCTGGCTCTGGCCCTCAGTGACGAGAGCCTCGGCGGCGCACAGGCGGCCGAGACGGCCGATCGGGCGCTCGAACTGCTGCGGGGCGACTCCAGCCTCGATCCGCCGAAGGCACTCGAAGCAGCCAAGCGCGCCGCGCAGTAGGGGATAAGACAGGCGATAGGGGCAGCAGCGGCTTGCCGCGGCTGGTGACGATCACCTCCTCTCCGGAGGCGGCGCGGTCGATCCACGCGGCGAAAGCGTCACGAAACGGGTTGCACCCGACGGTGGTCGGCGTGCAACCCGTGGAGGTGGAGCTAGCCGGGCTCGAACCGGCGACCTCGTGACTGCCAGTCACGCGCTCTCCCAACTGAGCTATAGCCCCGTCGAATTCGAAGCTAGCAGCTAGGTTAATACATGCCCGCTGCCCGTTGCGCGCAACCGAGAGGCGAAGCCGAATCTCCGACTTGCCCGCCACCCTCGCCGAGGGCAGCAGATACACGCGCCGCAGATCGTCGCAGTGAGCGCGAACAGATCCACCTCATGCTCGGCGTAGAGGCGCCGCAGGAATCCGCTCGCAGTGCGCCGCGAAGTGCTGATCCGGCTGATCACGCAGTCTCCAGCGGGGCTGAGATGCGCCCACTCGCATTGCACCCGCCACAGGCGGCCACCGATCTCGAGCGCAAGGTCGGGTCGTCGTTCGCACACGCGTCGGACGGAAAGGCCTGCTAACCGGGAGGAATGAACTCCGGGATCTCGAGATCGTCGGCGTCCCCACTGCGCGTTTCAGGGGCTGACGGACCGGTCTCGCCTCTGACCGCCGAACGCCCGCTGCTGAGCCCCAGCGCCCGCTCCTCGCGGTCGATCTCCGCCAGCATCCGGCGATGGACCGTCTGCACGTCGCCCAGCAGACGCTCGGCGTTCGCGCGCAGCGAGTTGCCCATCTCGCGCAGGTTCGAGACCAGCTCGAGCCCCTGGCTTCGGGCGTCGCTGGCCGTCCGTCGCGCCTCGGACATCAGATGCCGCGCGCGCTCCTCCGCCTCCCCGCGGACCGTGTCGGCCGACGACTGCGCTTCCTCCAGGAGCTTGTCCGCCGAAGCACGCGCCGCCGCGACGATCTCGCCGGCCTCCTCGCGGGCGGCGGCTCGCTCCTGCTCGGCTGACGAGCGCAGGCTCGCGGCGTTCTCCTGGGCCCGCGCGAGCATCTCGTGCGCCTGCCCGGCCGCCTCGGCGCGTACGCGCTCGGCCTCGGCGTTGGCTGCCTCGGTGACCGCAGCCGCCTCTGCGCGCGCCGTCTCCATGATCTCGGCCGCCTCGCGTTCGGCGGCCTCGACGCGGTTACGCGCAGCCCTGTCGCCCTCGGCGATCCGGGCGCGCACCCGGGTCTCGGCCTCGGCCTCGATCCGCTCGGCGGTGTCCTCCGCCGCGGCGACGATCGAAGCCACGCGCTCGGCGGCGGCCGCCGCTGTCCCCGCGGCTCCGCGGGGCCGCGCGGTCGAGGTCCGGGGCGCGGCCGGAGGGAGGCTGGACCCCGGGGCCGCGGCGTCGCCAGTCGGCCCGGGTCCAGGATCAGCCGGACCCGCCGGACCCGCCGGACCCAGCGGACCGGCAGGACCAGCCGGATCAGCGCTCTCGCTCACGCGAGCGATGGTAAAGCCGGCGCCCCCGGAGAGGGTGGGGGGCCCGGGCGCAGCGCGGCGCGGCTCCGGCCGCGGCGCGTCTCGAGGCGACGGCGGCTCCGGCCGCGGCGCGGCTCCGGGCGCGGCGCGGAGCCAGGGGCAAGGGCATCTCCGGGCAGAGGCATCTCCGGGCGCCCGCGAGCCCGCGCGCGGACCCGGGGGCGGACCGGCCACGAAGTAACCTGCACCCTCTGATGCCCCCGCCCCGCTACGAACCCGGAACGATCGAGCCCAAGTGGCAGGAGATCTGGTCGCGCGAGCGCACCTGGGAGGTCGCGAACGACCCCGCCGACGCCCATGGGGCCGAGAAGTCCTACGTGCTCGAGATGCTCCCGTACCCGAGCGGCGAGCCGCATATCGGGCATCTGAAGAACTACGCGCTCGGCGACGCGATCGCGCATTTCCACCGGCGCACCGGCCGCCATGTCCTTCACCCGATGGGCTACGACGCGTTCGGTCTGCCGGCGGAGAACCACGCCATCAAGACCGGCGTCCACCCGCGCAAGTCCACCGACGAGTCGATCGCCGCCTTCCAGCAGGCGTTCCGCTCGTGGGGGATCTCGATCGACTGGTCGCGCGAGCTGGCCACGCACGAGCCCGAGTACTACCGCTGGACGCAGTGGATCTTCCTGAAGCTGTTCGAGCGCGACCTCGCCTACCGCAAGGAGGCGGCAGTCAAGTGGTGCCCGTTCGACCAGACGGTCCTCGCCAACGAGCAGGTGATCGACGGGCGCTGTGAGCGCTGCGGCAACGAGGTCGAAGCGCGCCAGCTCGAGCAGTGGTTCTTCCGCATCACCGACTACGCCGACCGCCTCCTCGACGAGCTCGATCACATCGAGTGGCCCGAGCACGTCAAGGCCATGCAGCGCAACTGGATCGGGCGCAGCGAGGGCGCCGAGGTCGTCTTCCGCTGCGAGGAGCTGAACATCGACTACCCGGTGTTCACCACCCGGCCGGACACGCTGTTCGGCGCAACCTTCTTCGTGATGGCACCCGAGCACCCCGACGTCTTCCGCCTGGCGCAGGGCAGGGCGAACGAGGACGAGATCCATCACTACGTGAACAGGTCCCTCACGGAGTCGCTGGAGGAGCGCGGGGCGCAGGACAAGCCGAAGACCGGCGTCGCGCTGGGCCGCACGGTCACCAACCCGATGACCGGTGAGCAGATCCCGATGTTCGTCTCGGACTACGTGCTGATGGAGTACGGCACCGGCGCGGTGATGGGCGTTCCCGCGCATGACCAGCGCGACTACGAGTTCGCACAGGCCTTCGACCTCGAAATCAGGCAGGTGGTCGCGCCCGAGGAAGGCGAGCTCCCCGAGGGCCAGGCCTTTCTCGCCCACACCGAGAACGAGCGCCTGATCAACTCGGGAGAGTTCACCGGCCTACCCGCGAACGAGGGCATGCAGGCGATCGTCGACTGGCTCGACCGCGAGGGCAAGGGCCACGCCTCGGTCAGCTTCCGCCTCAGGGACTGGCTGGTGTCCCGCCAGCGCTACTGGGGCTGCCCGATCCCGATCATCTATTGCGAGGACTGCGGGATGGTGCCCGTGCCCGAGGCGGACCTGCCGGTCCGCCTCCCCGACGTCGAGGACTACCAGCCGAAGGGCAAGTCACCCCTCGCGGCGGCGGAGGACTGGGTCAACGTCCGCTGCCCGAACTGCCGCGGTCGCGCCCGGCGCGAGACCGACACGATGGACACGTTCGTCGACTCGAGCTGGTACTTCCTGCGCTACTGCGACGCGCGCGACGACGAGGCCGCCTGGGACCGCAAGATCGTCGACTACTGGATGCAGGTGGACCAGTACATCGGCGGTGTCGAGCACGCGATCCTGCACCTGATGTACGCCCGCTTCTTCGTCAAGGCGCTGGCGGACATGGGCCTGCTCGGCTTCCAGGAGCCGTTCCGGGCGCTGTTCACCCAGGGCATGATCCTGGGTCCCGACGGCCAGAAGATGTCCAAGTCGCGGGGCAACGTGATCAGCCCCACGCCGATCGTCGAGCGCTACGGGGCCGACGCGGCGCGCTGCTACATCCTGTTCATCGGCCCGCCCGACCAGGACGCCGCCTGGTCTGAGAGCTCGTTGAACGGCGTGCACACCTTCCTGTCCCGGCTCTGGCGCCTCGGCGACGAGCTCGGCTCCTCGAGCGATCCCCCCGGCGCAGAGCAGCCGGAGAGCGCGGATGCCGACGCCCTGGCCGTCATCCGCAAGGCCCACTGGGCGATCGAGAAGGTCACCGATGGCCTGAGCCGCCTGACCCTGAACACCGCGATATCGGCCGTGATGGAGCTGCGCAACGAGATCTCGCGGCATCCGGACGCCGACCCGGCCGCACGCCGCTTCGCCACCGCCACCGCCGCGTCGCTGCTGTTTCCGTTCGCACCCCATATCGCCTCCGAGGTCTACGAGCTGCTGACCGGCCGCCGGGTGTGGGAGGAGCCGTGGCCCGACGCCGATCCGGCGATGCTCCAGGCCGAGACCTTCGAACTCGTCTGCCAGGTCAACGGCAAGGTGCGCGACCGCGTCACCGCGCCCACCGGCGCTCCGCGCGAGCTGCTCGAGCAGCTGGCGCTCGAGAGCCGGGGGGTCAAGGCGCATCTGGATGGGCGGGAGGTCGTCAAGGTCGTGGTCGTGCCCGACAAGCTTGTGAACGTCGTCATCCGGTAGCCCGGTGCAGGGGGTCCCCTACGTCGCCGTCGTGGGCGCCAGCGTCGCGGCCGAGCACGAGATGGAGTCTGCCGAGGAGATCGGCCGCGGACTGGCCGCAGCCGGCGCCCACGTGGTGTGCGGCGGCCGCGGCGGCGTGATGGCCGCCGTCTGCCGAGGCGCGCGCGAGGCGGGCGGCCTGACGATCGGGATCCTGCCGGGCAGCGATCGCAGCGTCGCCAACGAATGGGTTCAGGTGGCGATCCCGACCGGTCTGGGCGAGCTGCGAAACGGTCTCGTCGTCCGGGCCGCCGACGTCGTGGTGGCCATCGGCGGCGCCTACGGCACCCTGTCTGAGATCGCCCTGGCACTGAGAGCAGGCATGCCGGTGCTGGGCCTGGGAACCTGGAACATCGACGGCGTCGAGCACGTTCAGTCCGCCGGTGAGGCGGTCCAGCGAGCGTTGGAGCTCGCTCGTGCCGGCGGCGCCGGTCCGGGCGCCTGAGGCGGCCCTAGACTGGCGGCAAGTGCCCCAGTTCAAGCCCGCCTACCTGATTCACGGCGACGATCACGGCCGGATCGCGGAGCGACGCGCCCGCCTGCGAGCGCTCGCCGAGGCCCAGAGCGGGGCGCAGGGTGTCGAGGTCTTCGAGGCCGACGCGGCCACACCCGAGGCGGTGGCAGGAGCGCTGAACGCGCTGACCTTCGCGATCGGCAGGCGCTTCCTGATCGTGGACGGCGTCGAGCGCTGGAAGGAGAAGGAGCTCGAGCCGCTCATCGACGCGCTGCATCACATCGCTCCCGACACGACAGTTGCCTTCTTCGCCCGCGAGGACAGCCGCGTCAAGGCTCCAGAGGGTCTGCACAAGGCGGTCGTCAAGGCCGGCGGGGACATCAGCGCCGAGCAGAGCGTCAAGCCCTGGGAGCTTCCCAGGTGGGTCAAGGACCGCGCCGGCGAGCTTGGACTGAGGCTCGACACGGCGGGTGCTCGTGCGATCATCGCTCACGTCGGGGAGCGCCAGCAGCGGCTGCTGCGCGAGCTCGAGAAGCTGGCGCTCGAGCTCGAGCCCGGGGCGGCGATCGAGGCCGAGGAGATCGAGACGCTGACGGCGCCCTCGGCAGAGCGCAGGGCGTGGTCGCTTGCCGACGCGATCGTGGCCGGCGATGGCGCTGCCGCCACGCGGATCTATCTGACGCTGCGGACGCAGGGGGAGCGCCTGCCCGGGCTGCTCTATTGGCTTGCCCAGCGCGTCCGCACGGCACTCGAGATCGCCCAGGCGATCGACGACGGTGAGCCTGTCGCTCAGATCAAGCGGCAGCTGCGCATGCCCCAGCGCGCGGCCGATCGGCTGATCGAAGACGCGCGGCGCAGCGGAGTGGATCAGTTGCGTTTGGCGCTCGAGCGGGTCGCCGACCTCGAGCTGGCCTCCCGAGGCGGGGGAAACGGCATCCAGAACGAGGACACGGCCACCGTCCGCGCGATCGCCGCGATCGCCGGCTGAAGCCTGGACGCCGGCTCAGAGCGGCCGGATCATGAGCCACACGACGATGGCCATGATCACCACCACGGCGATGACCGCGGCCCGCCGCGCCCAGCCCACGTTACGGCGGACCGCCGGCAGCTCGCTCGAGGTCAGCATCAGCGGAAGGGTGTAGGCGGGCTCGCGCTCGCCGAGGAGGGGGCGGGCGCCCGGCGGAGACTGCGCCGCTCGCGCGACGGGCTGGGTCTGCGCCGGACCTCGATTGAGCTCTGAGAGCGCGGCATCCCGCTCGAACGCCGCCGCGTCCCGCTCGCCGATCGCGGTCCGCAGCTGTGCGGCGGCGGCGTCGCGGCGCGTGACGGCCGCGTTGCGTTCCTCGACGGCAGCGTCGCGGGCGGCGATCGCCTCCTGCCGGGCCGCGTGCGCGGCGTTGGCGGCTGCCAGGGCCGCGTCGCGCTCGGCCGCCGCCGCGTCACGTGCGCAGACCACGGCGTCGCGCACCGTCAGCGCCCCGCGCCGCTCCGCAGCCTCGGCCTCGCGCTGCGCGACCGCGGCGTCGAGGTCGGCCCGCGCAGCGTCGAGCTCGCCGCGCACATCGTCGAGCTCGGCGCGCAGGCGGTCACGCTGGGTGAGCGCAGCCGTGAGCGCCGCCCGCACGCGCTCGAGCTCGGCGCGCACCTCTGCCAGCTGGTCTGGGACGGGCTCAGGCTCGGCGACGCGGGCGGAAGGCTTGGCGGCCCGCTTCGCCCGCCTCCGGCGGCCACCGGGCTCGGTCGGAGCCGGCAGCTCGATCGCGATATCCGGCGCCACGGACAGCTCAGCGCCCTCGGCCACCTCCACGCTCTCGGCGCTCAGGCGGAACGCGGCGTGCCACTCCTGCTCGTCCTCGGCCGCCCATGGCTTGTGTTCGAGATCCGCGAGCAGGCGCCGGTGCTCGCCACCCGGTCCCAGGCTGAGCGACGGCCGGATGAAGCGCCGTCCGCGCACACCAGACCATCGCCCCACGATCTCCAGGCGACCGTCGGCGGTGCGCTCGAAACGATCGAGCGTGAAGGCGACATCCCCTGCCGCCGTGGATGCGGGCCCGAGAGCCTCAGCCACGGGCCCGAACCTATCAGATGAGGCGGCCGGAACCTAAGCGCCGCGGCGCACGCGGGCAGCGCGCGACTTCTTGCGGGCGCCGGTGTTCCGATGAAGTGCGCCCCGCTTGACTGCCTTGTCGATCGTCTGCGTGAGCGTGCGGTGCTCGGCGTCGGCCACGGAGTCGTCGCCGTCGGC
>DATGJM010000160.1:0-5768 GCA_035295205.1 Solirubrobacteraceae bacterium
CACCCCAAAAGCCGCGCCAGCCAGCAACGGCCACCAACCCGGCCACTACCGCCTGCGCTACGACCGCCTCGACAGCAAAGGCCACATGAGCCTCCGCCGCGCGGGACGCATGCACCACCTCGGCGTCGGCTACGCCCACGCCCGCAAACGCGTCCTCGCGTTCGCCGACGACCACCACATCACCGTCGCCGACCTCACCACCGGCGAAATGCTCTCCCGCCACCTGATCGAACCAAACAAGACCTACTGGCGCAACCAAGACAAAGAGCCCGGCCGATGGCCGAGCTCCCGCAACTGAGACCTATGTCGCGACTCATCTGAGACCTATGTCCCGACTCATCACAAAAATGCGGGCGGAGGGACTCGAACCCCCAAGGGTGTTAGCCCACCGGCACCTAAAACCGGCGCGTCTGCCAATTTCGCCACGCCCGCGGCGGGGGGCCGATTCTAAGCGCCGCGCGGGCGCCACCGGAACTGCAGCATCCAGCCCGCCGAGTTTGTATGGTCCGCAACGTGGCCAGGTCGGTCAGCCCCGGGTGCGTGGTCGTCTATCCCAATCGGGAGAAGGCGACGAGTAAGTCGACCAAGTCGCTCGTCGTCCTGCTGCTGCTGGTCTCGGTCGGGTTGATGCTGATCGTGACTGTCGGCGGCTGGTCCAAGCTCGCGGGTCTGAAGGCACTCGACCTGGTCTGGTGCGCCGTGTACCTGATCCTCGCCTACTACGTCGGCGCGAGGTGGAGCCGTGGCGGGCTCACGCTCTCCGCGGCGCTCGGGATCCTGCTCCTGATCGTGGCCGTGATCGCCGGGACGGGACTGGCGGGGACGAGCTGGTTCGACCGTAACGCGTACGGCTTCGCCGCCCCGCACACGATCTTCGGCGGTAAGGGCCTCGGCCCAGACGTGCTCGGGCTCTTCACCGTGCTGCTGATACCGGTGCAGGCGCTGCTGATCGGTGTCGCGATGGTCGGCTTCTCCCAGTCCTGGAACATCGAGACCGAGGCGCCGATCGAAGAGGCCCGCAAGCGCGGGTACCGGGTCCCGCCAGGAGCCGGCACCCCGCCTCCGAAGCCCGCGGCCGCCTAGCCAGGCCGGGCAGCGCCGCTGTCCCCGGCCAGACCAGGGGTCGCTGCGCAGTACGGCGGGTGGGATTCGAACCCACACGTCCCCGAGGGACAGCGGCTTTTGAGGCCGCCATGTCTACCATTCCATCACCGCCGCGTGAGGGCCCAAGTCTAGGAGTAGCGGCCGTCCACCAGCCCGTGCAGCTCATCGATCACGGCCGGCGGGGCGACGACGATCCCGTGCGGGGCTCCGGGCGTCTCCGGGAGGTCGCGGACGACGAGCCCGGCCTGTGTGGCGATCAGGGTCCCGGCCGCGATGTCCCAGGGCTGGATGCCCCGCTCGTAGTAGGCGTCGAAGCGCCCGCACGCCGTCCATGCCAGGTCCAGCGCAGCCGCCCCCACGCGACGAATGTCGCGCACGCGCGGTAGCAACCGCCCGATCACCTCGGCCTGCCGCGCCCGCACTGCGGCGTCGTAGCCGAAGCCGGTCGCCACCAGCGACATGGCCAGGTCATCCCGATCGGAGGCGACGATCGGGGAGCCGTCGAGCTCCGCGCCCCCGCCGCGTACCGCCGTGAACAGCTCGTCGCGCGTCGGGTCCAGCACCACCCCCACCACCGAGCCATGCTCGTCCTCACAGGCGACGCTGACCGCGAACGCGGGGATTCCGAACAGGAAGTTGATCGTGCCGTCGAGCGGGTCGACGATCCAGCGCAGGCTTCCATCGCCGCCCGTGGCGCCGCCCTCCTCCCCCAGGATCGGATCCCCGGGTCGCCGCTCAGCCAGCTCCCGGCGGATCGCCGCCTCCGCGGCGACATCGGCCGAGGAGACCAGGTCGGTCGGAGTGCTCTTACTGCGCACGCCCTCCGCGCGACCGCCGAAGCGAGCCATCAGCTCGGCGGCGGCGGCACGAGCCGCCGCCACGGCGACCGCGAGCAGCTCAGGCGGCTCCGTCTGAGATGAGGGCACCGCGCGCGACCGCTCAGACCGGGGTGACCGGATTGCGCTTGGCAGGCCACTCGCGCCGTTTGCCGACCGCGAGCGCGAAGCGCCGGACGAGCTCGGCCCGCAGCTCGTCGGGCGGCACCACGGCATCGACCACGAGCTCGGACGCCAGGTGCAGCACATCGATGTCCTCGGCGTACTCACGGCGAAGCTCCTCGACCCGCGCCGCGCGAGCCTCCGGATCCTCGATCGCCGGCAGCTGGTTGTAGTACACGGCGTTGATCGCGGCCTGGGGGCCCATCACCGCGATCGACGCCGTCGGCAGCGCGATACAGCAATCCGGGTCGAACGCCGGTCCCGCCATCGCGTACAGGCCGGCGCCGTAGGCCTTGCGCACGATCACCGAAAGCTTCGGCACGTTGGCCTCCGACACGGCGCTGATCATCTTCGCCCCGTGCCTGATGATCCCCTGGCGCTCGACCTGGGTGCCGATCATGAACCCGGGCACGTCGGCCAGGAACAGCAGTGGGATGTTGAAGGCGTTACACGTCCAGATGAAGCGCGCGCACTTGTCGGCCGAGTCGACGAACAGGACCCCGCCCTTGTACTTCGGCTGGTTTGCCACGATCCCGATCACGTGGCCGTCGAGGCGCGCGTAGCCGACGATCACCTCGCGCGCCCAGCGGGCCTGAACCTCGAGCCAGGATCCGCCGTCGACGAGCGCGTCGATCAGCTGCTTCATGTCGAACGGCTTGTTCTCATCGGCCGGGATCAGATCTCCGATGGCCGCGTCGGAGGCAGGCGCGGCGGGTGGCGCCAACGGCGGCGGCGACTCGAACGACCCGGGGAAATACCCGAGGTAGCGGCGCGCGAGCTCGATTCCCTCCTCGTCGCTCTTCACGAGCGCATGCGCGCAACCGCTGACCCCCGTGTGCATGCGCGCCCCGCCCATCTCCTCCAGCGTCACCTTCTCGCCGATCACCATCTCGGCCATCCGCGGGGAGCCGAGGTACATGGAGGCGTTCCCGTCGCGCATCACCACGAGATCGCAGAACGCGGGGATGTACGCGCCGCCGGCCGCGCTCGGACCGAACAGCACGCACACCTGCGGTACGACACCCGAGAGCCGCACCTGGTTGAAGAAGATCCGGCCCGCGCCGCGGCGACCCGGGAACATCTGGACCTGCTCGTTGATGCGGGCCCCCGCCGAGTCGACGAGGTAGACGAGCGGGACCTGCAGCGACAGCGCGCGCTCCTGGATGCGCAGGATCTTCTCGACGGTCTTGGGCGCCCAGGAGCCGGCCTTCACGGTCGGGTCGTTGGCCATCACGGCCACCGGGCGACCGGCGATCGTCCCGATCCCGGTGACCACGCCCTCGGCGCCCTCGCCCTCCTCGTCCCAGCCGGCGAGCAGCGCCTCCTCGGCGAACGAGTCCGGGTCGAGCAGACGGGCGACGCGATCGCGCACTTCGAGCTTGCCCTGCTCGGCCGACTTGATGTGGTGGCGCTCGGGGCCGCCCGCGCGCGCGCGTTCCAGCGCCTCGGCGAGGGAGACGCGCTCGCCCGAACGAATGCCGCTCACGACTCCCACCTCACCGGCCCAGCCGTGAGCACATGCGAGCCAAGGGGCCGCCCCAGCACTTCCTGTGCCGCTCGCGAGGCCTCGATCAGCTTCCCGAGATCGATGCCCGTCTCGATCCCCATCTCATGCAGCATCGACACGAGATCCTCGGTGGCGATGTTGCCGGTGGCGCCCGCGGGCACCGGACAGCCGCCGAGCTCGCCGAAGCTCGACTCGAAGCTCTCCACCCCGGCCTCGAGCGCCGCCAGCACGTTGGCCAGGCCCTGACCGCGAGTGTTATGGAAGTGGGCGGTGAGCTCGATGTCCGGCAGCGCCCGCGCGGCCGCGGCGAAGAATTCGCGCACCTGGATGGGGTTCGCCATCCCGGTGGTATCCCCGAAACCGACCTCGACCGCCCCGGCCTCGGCCATCCGGCCGGCGACGTCGAGCACGCGCTCGACCGGCACGTGGCCCTCGTACGGACACCCGAACGAGGTCGAGATCACGGCCTCGCAGCGCAAGCCCTCGGACAGCGCGCGGGCGAACGTCCGCTCGAGCCCGGCGATCGAGTCGGCCACCGAACGACCGACGTTCTTCTGGTTGTGCGTCTCGGACGCCGACAGGAACCCGTTGATCTCCTGGAAGCGCTCGCGGTGGCGCAGCGCGCGCTCCAGTCCGCGTTCATTCGGGATCAGAACGCTCACGGACACGGTCTCGGGGAGGTCCACCCCGGCCAGGACCTCCTCGGCATCGGCCAGCTGCGGGATCACGTCCGGCCGCACGAAGCTCGTGACCTCGAGCCGGCGCAGGCCGGTGGCGCCGAGCATCTCGATCAGCCGGACCTTGCCGGCGGTGCCGATGATCTCGGGCTCGTTCTGGAATCCGTCGCGGGGGCCGACTTCGCGGACGCGAACGGCCGCGGGGAGCTCACTCATACCCCTACTTATAGATGAGGCGCAATCCGAGCAGGTCCGTGACGGTCTCGAAACGGTAGCCCTCGCGCTTGAGGGCCTCGATCTCCAGTGGCAGCGCCGCGAGCGTTTCCGATCGGTCGCCGCCGCCGTCGTGCTGGAGGATGATCGAGCCGTCGTAGGCGTTGGCGATCACGTTCTGGTAGATCGCGTTCATGCCCGGCAGCGACCAGTCACGCGGATCGACGTTCCATTGGGCCACGACGAATCCCAGCCGGTGGGCGAGCGAGACCAGCTTTGGCGATGTGGCTCCGTACGGCGGCCTGAACAGGCAGGGCTGAAAGCCGCCGGTGGCGGTCCGGATCGCAGTCGCCGTCGTCGTGATCTCGCCGGCGGCGGCGTTGTCGCCCGCGCTCACGTTGGCGTGATCCCAGGTGTGGTCTCCGATCATGTCGCCGTCGGCCAGCATCCGGCGCTCGATCGCGCCGTGGTCCCCGTAGACGCCGACCCACTTGCCGATCTCGAAGAACGTGGCCACCACGTGCTCGCGCTCGAGGATGTCGAGGAACTGCGCGGTGTCCGGCGCCGGGCCGTCGTCGAACGTCAGCGCCACCACGCGCTGATCGCTCGGGCCCTGGTAGACCATCCTCTGACCCGACGGCATGCAGCCCACGAGCTGCGGGACGTGCAGCGAGGCCAGGCTGCTGCGCAGAGGGAAGTACCGAGTGCACGGGACGTGGTGACGGCGCGCTCGCAGACAGGACGAGCCGATGAGGCCGCTGAGCACCCGCCAATGCACTGGCGCGTAGTCGAGCCCGACCGCACTGGGGAGAAACGCGGCGGTCAACTCTCGCGTGCTGCCGCGCGACACTGAAGCTTCAATGACCGCGGCGGCCCCGGCGGGCGGAACGTATTCGAGACGGGGCACCGTCGAGCCATGCGCCGGCCCCACCACGCAGAGCCGCCTCGGTGTGAGCCGGCCGCCGGGGTCGAGCTCCAGGCACAGCACTCGCCCGCCGCGAGCCAGCCCCGCCGGCGAGAACGGCGGCTGCATCACCAGCGTCCAGACGAGCTGCTGGCCGTCCTGGACGAGCGAGGTCGAGGCAACCGGGAGCGGCGCCTGGCGCGCGGGCGCATCGCCTGCGGCAGCTGCCGAGCCGGACGCTGCTGGCCAGCCGACACCGCCCAGCACCCAGGCGGCACTGCAAACGGCCGCGAGGATGCCGGCCGCCCGGGCCAGCCTGCTCGGTGCCGGAGATCTCAGCATGGGCACAGCATCGGCGCCGACCT
>DATGJM010000161.1:0-10962 GCA_035295205.1 Solirubrobacteraceae bacterium
CCCGCACCCCCACGCCTCCCTGCATATCGCGGACGCCCTCGAGCTCGCCGTAGGCCACCCGCCGCTCGACCGCCACCGCCTGGGCGGTGTGCACGACGTTGGCCGGCTGGTTGGGCTTGCCGCGCACCACCTGCGGGGAGAGGTAGGGCGCGTCGGTCTCGACCAGCAGCCGCTCCACGGGAACCCGCAGCATCGCCGTGCGCAGGTCCGAGGCCTTCGGATATGTCACGTTCCCGGCGAACGAGAACCACCAGTCCGGATGCGACAGGCACTCCTGCACGCGTGAGGCCATCGAGAAGCAGTGCAGGATCACCCGCATCCCCTCGGCCCGCTCCCCGAGCACCGAGAGCGTGTCGTCGTCGGCCGCGCGCGTGTGGATCACCAGGGGCTTCCCCACCGCCCGGGCAAGCTCGATCTGGGCCTCGAACGCCCGCCGCTGATCCTCGCGCGGGGCGTAGTCGCGGTAGTAGTCCAGGCCCGTCTCGCCGATCGCCACGCAGCGCGGGTGCGAGGCCAGCGCCTCGAGCTCGGCGAAGTCGGCGTCGTCGAAACCGGAGGCAGAGTTCGGGTGGCGGCCGATCGCCGCGTACACCTGCGGGAAGTCCTCGGCCGCCGCCAGCGCCGCCCGGCACGAGGCGCCGTCCGTCCCCACGGTGACGATGCGCGAGACGCCCACTTCGAATGCCGCCTCGACCAGCTCGGCGTCGGGCGGCTCGCACAGCTCTAGGTGCGTGTGGCTGTCGATCAAGACCGCTTCGGGAAGAGCGGTTCGAGCTCGCTTACCCGCTGCTCGCCGACCCGGGCGGCGAACGTGGCCCCGGTGTAGGCGCCGGCGTCGCCGCCGAGCGCGTCGAGCAGCCGCGTGGTCGATGCCGGCATGTACGGGTGCAGCAGGACGCTCAGCGCCCGGACGCCCTCGACCAGCGACACCAGCACCTCGTCGAGCTCGCCCGCCGCCTCGGGCTCGCGCGCCAGCTTCCATGGCGCGCGCTCCTCGACGTAGCGGTTGCAGCGGCGCACGCGCTGCCAGATCAGCTCGAGCGCCTGGGTGACCTCGGCCCGGTCCATCAGCTCGGCCACCCCCTCGGCCAGCCCATCGAACTCGGCGTGTAGCACGGGGTCGCTGGCCGCCGCCGGGAGCGCACCGTCGCGGTAGCGCCGCACCATGGCCACGGTCCGGCTGGCCAGGTTCCCGTACTCGTTGGCCAGCTCCGCCTCGTAGCGGGCGTGCACGGACTCCATCCCGACCGCGCCGTCGGAGCCGAACGGGACATCGCGCATCAGGTAGAAGCGCAGGGCATCGGTGCCGTACTGCTCCATGACCTCGAACGGGTCGAGCACGTTGCCCAGCGACTTGCTCATCTTGCGTCCGTCGGCGCCGAGCAGGAACCCGTGCACGAAGACGTGCTCGGGCAGCGGCAGCTCGGCGGCCATCAGCAGCGCCGGCCAGAACACCGTGTGGAACTTGAGGATGTCCTTGCCGATCACGTGGTAGGTGGCGGGCCAGAACCGCGAGGTCAGATCGTCGCCGTCCCGGGCGTAGCCGAGCGCGGTGTAGTAGTTCAGAAGCGCGTCGAACCAGACGTAGAACACGTGCCCGGAGTCCCACGGCACGGGCACGCCCCAGTGCATCCGGGCGCGGGTCAGCGAGACGTCCTGGAGCCCCGAGGCGATGAACGCCCGGGCCTCGCGGAAGTGCCGCGGGGGCATCACGAAGTCCGGCTGATCCGCATACAGCCGCTCCAAAGCCTCCTGGAAGCTCGAGAGCCGGAAGAAGTAGTTCTCCTCCTGCTCGCGGGTGAGCTCGATCTCGTGGATCGGGCAGCGGTTGCCCTCGAGGATCTCGTTCTCGACCTTGAAGTCGGCGCAGCGCGGGCAGTACCACCCCTCATACAGGCCCTTGTACACGTGCCCGTTGTCGTACACGCGCTGGAGGACCTCCTGAACCCGGCGCCCGTGCTCGGCGTCGGTGGTGCGGATGAAGAAGTCGTTTGAGACCTCGAGCTGGGGCATCAGGGCCTTGAAGCGCTCGGCGTTGCGGTCGGCCAGCTCCTGGGGCTCGAGGCCCTGGGCGCGGGCGGCGTCGGCCACCGGCTCGCCGTGCTCGTCCGTGCCGGTCAGGAAGAAGACGTCCCGGCCACGCTGGCGCATGTGCCGGGCGAGCACGTCGGCGGCCATCGTCGTGTAGGCGTGCCCGAGGTGGGGCTGCGCGTTCACGTAGTAGATGGGAGTGGTGATGTAGAACGACACCGCAGCGGCGAAGGCTATCTTTCCCGCATGGATACGCAGACCATCGATCAGGAGTACTCACAGCTCCAGACCGAGTTCCAGGACGTGGCCAACACGATCCAGGCGCTCGCTCAGAAGCTCCAGACGGCAGCCGCGGCGGGCGACCAGAACGCCCGCGAGTGGCTGCTCGACCTCAAGCAGATCGCGCTCGACGTCAAGGACGAGCAGATGCAGGTGAACAACCTGCTGCAGGCGATCCACGGCTTCGTCGAGAACCAGGCCCAGCAGATGCCCTACCAGCCCCAGCAGCCCGTCTACCAGCAGCCCCAGCAGCCCCAGTACGGCTTCGGCGGCGGCGGAGGCGGACTGTTCGGGAACTTCCTCGGCGGCGGCTTCGGTCAGGCGATGAAGATGGGCGCCGGCATCGGCCTGGGCGAGACGCTGATCAACGACATCTTCAACTAGGAGCCGGTGAGCGCTCGGTAGAGCGCGTTGGCGCCCACGCCCGTGAGCTCCGCGACGACGCCTGCCGCCGTCCGCGGCTTGGCCCCTGCCTCGACCAGCCGGCGCACGGCCTCGAGGGCCGGGCCGAGCTCGCCCCCGGACTCGGCCGCCGCCCCGATCACCAGCGCCACCTCTCCCCGCGGCGCCTGGGACTGATACCGGGCCGCGAGCTCAGCCGCGCTCCCCCGCACGACCTCTTCGTGGAGCTTGGTCAGCTCGCGGCACACGGCCACGGGCCGCGAAGGATCGAGCCGGGCCAGCACGGCCAGCGAGGCTCCCACGCGGCGCGGGGACTCGAAGGCGACCACCGTCTCGCTCGAGCCGAAGGCCCGTTCCAGCTCGCCCCGCTTACGGGGCAGGAAGCCGATGAAGCGCCAGCGGTCGGCCGGCAGCGCGCTGGCCACGAGCGCCGCCAGCGCCGCGCTCGGCCCGGGCAGCACCTCGACCGCGAGCCCCGCGGCCACGCACGCCCGCACGAGCACGAACCCGGGGTCTGAGACCAGCGGCATCCCGGCATCCGACACGAGCGCCACCACGGCGCCAGCTCGCATCCGGGAGACGAGCTCCGCGGCGCGCTCGGGCTCGTTGTGTTCGTGGTAGGAGACCAGCTGGCCGCGGACGCCGTAGCGGTCGAGCAGCACCCGGGTGCGCCGGGTGTCCTCACAGGCCACGAGGTCGGCCTCGCGCAGCGCTGCCAGCACCCGCAGCGTGACGTCCTCGAGGTTCCCGATCGGGGTCGGGCAGACGATCAGGCGGCCACTCATCGGCCGGCGCCCCCGCCGGAGAGCCCGTCCAGCGCGAGCACGGCCGCCCCCACCATCCCGGCCTCGGCGCCGAAGCGGGCGGGCACGATCCGGACGACGTCGCGCGAGGGCGGCAGCGAGCGGCGTGCCACCTCCGCCCGCGCCGGCTCGAGCAGCAGGTCGCCCGCTGCGACCACCCCGCCTCCGATCACGACGACCTGGGGGTTGAAGATGTTCACCAGCGACGCGATGCCGACTCCGAGCCGGGTGCCGATCAGCTCGATCGCCTCGCGTGCTGCCTCGTCCCCGTCGTGCGCGAGCTCGGTGATCAGCGGGCCGGCCACGTCGCGGCCCTCGCTCGCCGCCCTGGCCAGCGCGGAGTCGCCGCGCTCCTGCGCCAGCCGCAGCGCCTCGCGGGCGAGCGCGGTCCCCGAGGCCAGGCTCTCCAGGCAGCCGTGGTTCGGGCAGTTGCCCTGGCACGGCGGCCCGTTCAGGTCGATCGTCATGTGCCCGAGCTCGGCGCCCGAGCCGACCGCGCCCCGGTAGACGCGGTCGTCGAGGATCAGCCCGCCGCCGATGCCGGTGCCGATCGTCAGCAGCACGACGTGCGTGCAGCCGCGAGCCGCTCCCGCTCGATGCTCGGCCAGCACGGCCACGTTGGCGTCGTTATCGACGAACACCGGCAGACCGAGGCGCTCTGCCATCACGTCGGCGAACGGGACGTCGAACAGCGGCAGGTTCACGGCCACCACCGCGCGGCCGGTGCGGCGATCGATCAGGCTCGGAATCCCGAAGCCCACCGCCTCGACGGTGCCCCCGGCCAGCTCGGTGGCTTCCTGCACGGCATCGACCGTGATGTCGAGCACCGCCGACTGGTCGAGACCGCTCACGCTACGCTGAACCCGGCGGTGCACGTAGAAGTCGGTGTCCAGCGCGCCGGCGAGTAGCTTGGTTCCGCCCATGTCGACGCCGATGATGCGCCGGCCTGGCATGTGCCGGGCACTATAAGGACCATGCCTAGCGAGCTAGACCCCCGTCCATACAAGCTCTATCGCTCCCGGCCCCAGGGCATGCTCGATCGCCTGCGGGGCGAGGAGGACCTGGCCGGCCTGCCGGGCGAGCCCAGCCGCGAGGGCCCGCGCCGCACTTTCCGCCGGGGCCGGTTGCGCATCTCTCCGCGCCGGGTGCTCGCCTATCTGGTCCTTGCGTGCGTGGCCTGGCTGCTGCTCTCGCTGGTCCTGTTCATGGTCTCCACGGCCCAGCAGCAGAGCATCCCGGCCGACGCCCAGGCCGCGCTCACCTCCGGCCCGAACATGCTGACCTCGACCGACACGGTCCTGATCCTCGGCACCGACCAGCGTCCGAAGGGCTCCAAGGAGCCCGGGGCGTTCTCGAGCGGGATCCGCTCGGACACGATCATGCTCTGGCGCGTGGGTGGCGGGGTCTCGCGCCGGTTGTCGATCCCGCGCGACACGCTGGCGCAGATCCCCGGCCACGGGGTCTCCAAGATCAATGCGGCCTACGCCTACGGCGGCCCGGCGCTGGCGATCCGCACGGTCGAGGCGTTCACGGGCGTGAAGATCAACCACATCATCATCGTCAACCTGGCCGCCTTCCCGCCGTTCATCGACGCGATCGGCGGCGTCGACGTCAAGACCGGGCGGGTGTGCTCGGACATCTCGGGCGGGGCGAAGAACGGCGGCTGGTCGCTGTACCTGAGGCCGGGCGTGCACCACCTGAGCGGGATCCAGGCGCTCGTCTACGCCCGCACGCGCGAGAACAAGTGCAACCCGTCCGACAACGACCTCACCCGCGTACGCCACCAGCAGGAGATCCTGAACGCGATCAAGTCGAAGCTGCTGAGCGTGGGCACGTTCTTCCGCCTGCCGTGGGCGTCGTGGGAGGCCCCCAAGGTGCTGCGCACCGACATGGGCGGCCCGACGCTGCTCACGCTGTTCGCGGCCTCCGAGCTCGGCGGCTCCGCGCCCGTGCAGGTGCTGCCCACGAACTTCAGCTCCGGCGGGACCGCGCTGACCGCGTCGCCCGGCGCGATCCGGTCGGCGGTCAACAAGCTGATGAACGGCTAGCGCTCCTCGGGAGCCTCGTCGGCGACCCGCAGGTGGAGGTTGCGGGAGAGGGCCATCTCGAGCGCGCCGATCGACAGGAACAGCCACGTCGAGATCAGCCCGGCGAGCAGCCAAGCCACCCAGCCGCCCACCGCCGAGCCGAGCAGCGCGGTCGCGCCCACGCCGGCGCTGATCGAGAGGACGCTGAACGAGGTCGCGAGCGCCATCACGACCGGTGGCTCCTGCTCCACGCGCCGGCGGAACCCGCGCGTGACCAGCGCGTTCACGGCCGCGTAGGCGAGGCTGTTGCCGATCACGAACATGAAGATGTGCAGCACGGTCAGCGGGCCGTCGGTGTGCGCCAGCATCCCGAACGAGGATGTGGCCATGATCGAGTAGCCGTAGGCCAGGGCGTTGTTTCGCACCGAGGTGCCCAGGCCGCGCACGTAGTGCTCGCCGAAGTCGCTCATCGCTGGGCCGCGTACCCCGGCCCGCGGGGCTTTACGCCGCGTCGGCGGTCTTCGCGGTGCTGCCCGACGACTCCGATTTCGTCGTCGCGGAGTCGCTCTTGGCGCCATCCGAGGAGCTCGAGCTCTCGGACTTCTCGCGGGCGCGCTTGCGGGTGCCGTAGTCGGTGTTGTAGAAGCCCGAGCCCTTGAAATGGACGGCGGGCGGGCGGAATACGCGCTGGACGGGGGCCTCGCAGGTCTCGCAGGTTGCGACCGGGTCGTCGCTCATGCGCTGCATCACCTCGAAGGTGTGGCCCTGCTCGCAGCGGTACTCGTAGATCGGCATTCCACGCTGGATTCTAGCCGGGAACGCTTGGCACTCTCAACCCCAGAGTGCCAATCCCGAGGGGTGCATGCACCCCTCGGCCGGACCGCGCATGCGCGGTCCGGGGCCGGGTCGCATGCGACCCGGCCTGCATAATGCCGCGACATGCCCGTGACCATGGACAAGCTCGTCTCGCTGTGCAAGCGCCGGGGCTTCGTGTTCCTCTCCAGCGAGATCTACGGCGGCCTGGGGTCGAGCTACGACTACGGCCACTACGGGGTCCTGCTGAAGAACAACGTCAAGAACCTCTGGTGGCGCGCGATGCTCCAGGAGCGCGACGACATCGTCGCCCTGGACTCGGCGATCATCCAGCACCCCGAGACCTGGCGGGCGAGCGGCCACCTCGCGGGCTTCACCGACCCGCTCGTGGACTGCCGCACCTGCAAGCTGCGCTTCCGCGAGGACCACCTGGCGCAGTCGGCGTGCGGCCGCAAGCCCTCCAAGCACCCGGGCGAGACCGACGACTGCGACCTCACCGAGGCGCGCGACTTCAACCTCATGTTCGAGACCACGATCGGCCCCGTGCGGGAGGAGGGCTCGACCGTCTATCTCAGACCGGAGACGGCCCAGGGGATCTTCCTGAACTTCAAGCACTACCTGCAGTTCTCGCGTAAGAAGCCGCCGTTCGGCATCGCCCAGATCGGCAAGAGCTTCCGCAACGAGATCACCACCGGCAACTTCATCTTCCGCATGCGCGAGTTCGAGCAGATGGAGATGGAGTTCTTCGTGCCCCCGGCCGAGGCCACGCGGTGGTACGAGCACTGGCTCGAGCAGCGGATGAACTGGTACACCGGCCTGGGCATCCGCCCCAGCCGCCTGCGCCTGCGCGCCCACGATCCCGACGAGCTCTCGCACTACTCGAGCGCCACCAGCGACATCGAATACGAGTTCCCGATCGGGTTCTCCGAGCTCGAGGGGATCGCCAACCGGGGCGACTACGACCTCAAGGCGCACGCGGCGGCCTCGGGCCAGAAGCTCGAGTACGTCGACGGCGCGACCGGCGAGCGATACGTGCCGCATGTGATCGAGCCGGCCGCCGGCGCCGACCGAGCCGTGCTGGCCTTCATGTCCGACGCCTACGACGAGGACGAGATCGAGGGCGAGGTCCGGACCGTGCTGCGCCTGCACCCGCTGCTGGCGCCGGTCAAGGTGGCGGTGCTCCCGCTGGTCAAGAAGGACGGCCAGCCCGAGCTGGCGGGCGAGATCTACCGCGCGCTGCGCGAGCGCGTGCAGGCCGAGTACGACGAGGGCGGGGCGATCGGCCGCCGCTACCGCCGCCAGGACGAGATCGGCACCCCCTGGGCGGTGACCGTCGATCACCAGTCGCTCGAGGACAAGACCGTCACGCTGCGCGACCGGGACTCGCTGGCCCAGGAGCGGGTGGCGATCGCTACCCTTGGCGAGGAGATCGAGCGTCGGCTGCGCGAGCCGTGGCGCTCGCCACAGGCTTGAGCAGCTTTCTAACGCTGATCTCACGGAGGCCTTAGCAGCCTCTTCTAGGCTCGTCCGATACTCCCCGTTGTAAGCCGGAGTTTCCTGCCGATATGAAGCCCTTCACAGCCAACGCCCGTGACGCCGGACTCGCGCTGATCTCGCGCGTGAACCGCTGGATGCTCAGCGGCGCCGTCGTGCTCTCGGGCGTGCTCTCGTTCGTGGCGGCCAGGAGCTTCCACGGCCACCAGCACAGCGCCGCGAGCGTCTCGGCGCCGAGCACGTCGTCCTCGACTGGTGCCACGGGAAGCACGGGCAACACGGGCAACACCGGGAACACGGGCAACACCGGGAACACCGGCAGCGGACTCGCTCCGGTTCAGGCTCCGGCGCCGGTCCAGGCGCCGGTCCAGCAGCCGCCGGTGGTTTCCGGCGGCTCCTGAGCCTCGGGGGCGGACATGCTCGCAGCAGTGACCTCCGGCCCCAGCGCCTACTGGTACCTGACCCGTGCCACGGGCATCGTCTCGCTCGTGCTGATCACGGTCAGCGTCGTGCTCGGCGTGGTCAACGTCCGCCGTGTCCGCACGCCGACCGTGCCCCGGTTCGTGTTCGACGCCGTGCACCGCAACGCCTCGCTGCTGGCGATGGCCTTCCTGCTCGTGCACATCATCACCTCGGTGCTCGACAAGTTCGCGCCGATCCGGCTCGTCGATGCGGTGGTCCCTTTCGTGTCGGTCTACCGGCCTCTCTGGCTGGGGCTGGGGGCGGTGTCGTTCGATCTGCTGGTCGCGGTGACGCTGACCAGCCTCGTGCGCCGGCGTCTGGGCTATCAGGCCTGGCGGGCGGTTCACTGGCTGGCCTATGCCTCCTGGCCGGTGGCGCTGCTGCACACCTACGGCACCGGCAGCGACGCGAAGTCGGGCTGGCTGCTGGGGATCACCGCTCTGTGCGTGGCCGCCGTGTCGGTGGCCGCCGTGTCGCGCTCGACGGCCGGCTGGCCCGACCATCAGGGCGCGCGGCTCACGGGCCTGGCCTGCGCCGCGATCCTGCCGCTGGCGCTGATCGTGTGGCTGCCGACCGGGCCGCTGGCCAAGGGCTGGGCGAAGCGGGCTGGCACCCCGGCCTCGCTGCTCGGCGCCGCGCCGGCGAGCACCGTCGCCGCGGTCTCGCGTAGGCCCGCGGGCACCCGAAAGCGGTCCGGTTCGCCGACGCGGAGCGCCGGAGGCGCCGGGACCGTGCCGCGGAGCGCGTTCACCGCTGCGCTCTCGGGCTCGAGCTCGCAGGGCCAGACCCAGGATGGACTGGCGGTGGTGACGCTCACGCTGGCCGTCAACGGCCAGGCCCTGAGCAACCTCAGGTTCCAGATCATCGGCCAGCCCGCCGACGGCGGCGGTGTGGCCATGACCTCGAGCCGAGTGACGCTCGGCACCGCGTCCAACCCGAATCTGTACACGGGCGTGATCACCGCGCTCGAGGGCACGCAGCTCGGCGCCTCGGTGCGCGACTCGGCCGGCCACCGGCTGCGGATCGCCGCCCAGCTCCAGCTCAGCCCGAGCTCCAACGCCGTGTCCGGCGCAACCACGATCACCCCCGGAGGTGGCGGATGACCCTCGACCCTCGAGCCCTGCCGCGCCTGCTGGCCGGCGTCGGCGAGCACCCGATGTCCTCGCTGACCGCGCACCTGGAGATCCACGGTCCGCTGCGCGAGCTGTCCGGCGAGCAGATCCTGAGCGCGGTCGAGACCTCGGGGCTGCGGGGGCGCGGCGGCGCCTCCTTCCCGACGGCGCGGAAGATGCGCGCCGTGGCCGGGCGGCGCGGGTCGAAGTTCGTCGTGGCCAACGGCACCGAGGGCGAGCCCATCAGCAAGAAGGACCGCGTGCTCCTGCGCGAGGTTCCCCACCTCGTGCTCGACGGGGTCGCGATGGCCGCCCGAGCCGTCGGGGCCTCGCGGGCGCTGCTGGCCGTGTCGGCGGCCGACCAGCGGGGGGCCGCGGCGCTGTCGCGGGCCCTGGAGGAGCGGCGTGACCGCGCGGTCGAGATCGTGCGCACCCCGGAGCGCTATCTGGCCGGCCAGGAGACCGCCCTGGTCGATCTCCTGAACGGCGGGCCGGGCCTTCCGGGGTTCGGCGTGCGCCCGTTCGAGCGCGGGGTGGAAGGCCGCCCGACGCTCGTGCAGAACGTGGAGACGTTTGCGCACATCGGGTTGATCGCCCGCCACGGCGGCCAGTGGTTCCGGGCACTGGGCACCCCCGGTGACCCGGGTTCGGCGCTGATGACCGTGGGCGGCGGGGTCTCGGCCCCCGGCGTGTACGAGATCGCCCACGGGATGGGGCTGGCCGAACTGCTCGATCACGTGGGCGCGGAGCCCGGGGCGGCGGTGCTGATCGGCGGCTATTTCGGAACCTGGGTGCCGGCCAACGCGGTCTCGCAGCTGCGGCTGGCCGGCGATGAGCTGCGGGGCTTTGGCGCCTCGCTGGGCGCCGGGGTTCTGATGGTGCTCCCGCGCAGCGCCTGCCCGGTGGCCGAGGCGGCGCGCGTGAGCGAGTACTTCGAGGCCCAGAGCGCCGGCCAGTGCGGCCCGTGCGTGAACGGCCTGGCGGCGATGGCGTTCACGGTCGGCGCGGTGGCCGCCGGGACCGCTGGCCGGGGGGACCTCGGTGATCTCGAGCGCTGGACGCGTGAGCTCCCGGGCCGCGGCGCGTGCGCCCACCCGGACGGGGCATCACGTTTCCTGGCCAGCGCGATCCGGGTGTTCGCCGAGGAGTTCCATGATCACGCTCGGCACGGCGCCTGTGAGCGATGCTCGGGCGCCCCTGTCCTGCCCACTCCCCTGCCGATGCCGATGGCGGCCTGATTGCCATGGCCCGACTGCGCGTGAACCCGATCGACTGCGTGGCCCACGGGCTGTGCGCCGAGCTCCTGCCCGAGGCGATCCGCCTGGACGACTGGGGTTACCCGATCGTCGCGGGCGACGTGACGCCCGAGCTGCTCGAGCACGCGCGGCGGGCGGCTGACGCCTGCCCGACGCTGGCCCTGCTGCTCGACGAGCGCGACTGACGCCGGGCCGCCCCCGGGCTCCGGCCCGCCGGCTACCACCCGAGTCCCCGGCGGCCGCCCGAGTCCCCGGCGGCCCGACTTTCGTTACCACGGTGCGG
>DATGJM010000162.1:0-6159 GCA_035295205.1 Solirubrobacteraceae bacterium
GACCTGCGCCGCCGACTGCACCGCGAGATCGTCGAGCAGCTGCGAGCCGAGCGCGTGGACGTGCTCGAGGCCGCGATCCCGATGTCAGCCGAGGTCGAGCGCATGGGGTCGCGGCGCGCCGCCCTCGCCTCCTTCGCTCCGCGCGGCCGGGCCGCCGCGGCCTACGAGGCGCTCTGGGCCGAGGTGGCCGCGCGCCTCGGGTGAGCCGGGATTGTCAGGGATCGCGCGTTTCTAGTACACTTGTCCAAGATAAGGGACTTCCCATAAAGGGGCAACCGCTGGCCTGCAGGACGCGAAGGCCAGCTCACTCTAGGAGGCATGCATGAACGGACCGCTCTCCCGCGGCCGCGTAGTAGCCGGGGCGTCGATCGCGGCATCGGTCGCCGCGGTGTTCCTGGCGTTGGCGCCGGCGAGCTTGGCCTCGCCGTTCCCGTCGCTCACGCTGGGCAACGACGCCAACCAGGATGGGACCTACACCCAGGTGGAGAACGTGGCGAAGTCGGCGAGCTACCCGGACACGGTGACCTTCCAGGTGAGCATCAACACCGGAACGTTCGGCCCGCACACGTTCACCTCGCTGGCCGACACGGCCGGCGCGGACCTGAGCGGGTGCAACTCGCTGCTGAACACGCTCTTGGCGGCGAACTCGACTTTCACGTGCACGTACACGCTTACGATCGCTGCGCCGTCCAGCTCACCGGTCTCCGACTCGGTGACGGCGACGTTCGACCAGAACCTCCAGGGCAATGACGTAGTCACGAGCTCCTCGACGGTGAACACGCCGGCGATGAGCGTCTCGAAGTCCTCCACGACACAGTTCGTGGGAGCGATCGGACAGGTCGTGCCCTACAGCTACGTGATCACCAACACCGGCTCGGTCGGTCTCACCGCCGTGTCGCTGGCGGACAACAACACCGACTCGGCCCCCGTGTGCGCCGCATCGACGATCCCGGTCGGCGGTAACACGACCTGCACCGCGCAGCACACCGTCACGGCGTCCGATCTGACGGGCAGCTCGTTGAACAACCTGGCGACCGCGTCCTCGAACGAGGCTCCGAACGCGACCGCCACCTACAGCATCCCGGTGGTTCCCCCGCTCGGCGGGACCTTCGTGATCGGCAATCTCACCTACGGTGCCGACGTTGGCACCACGACGCCCGTGAACTTCTGGGGCGCTCAGTGGTGGAAGAACAACAGCCTGAGCGGCGGAACCGGTCCCGCGGCCTTCAAGGGCTTCGAGGACATGCCGGCCGCCCCGGCCTGTGGGCAGAACTGGACCACCGATCCGGGCAACAGCACCCCGCCGCCGGCGGGCCCGCTGCCGCCCTACATCGCGGTCATCGTCTCAAGCAAGGTCACCCAGACCGGGTCGACCATCGGTGGTGACACCCAGCACGTGGTCGTAGTCCAGACCAATTCGGGATACCAGGGCAATCCGGGCCATCCGGGAACCGGCCCGATCGTCGCCACGCTCTGCTGAGCGCCTGACGACACCTGGCACTCGGGAAGGGGACCCCTGGTGGGTCCCCTTCCTAGTGTTGGCACTCCGGACACCAGTAGGTGGTGCGACCGCCGACCCTCGCCCGCGACAGCGGGTGGCCATCGCGGGGGCACGAGCCCTCGGGCTCGCGGGCCCGGACGAAGCGCCCGGTGTGCGCGCCCCCGGCCCTGACCGCGGATCTCACCGCTGAGCGGACATCCCGGCGCAGTCGGTCGAGCTCGCCCGTCGTGAGAGTGGACACGGCTCGTCGCGGATCGATCCGCGCCTGCCAGAGGGCCTGGTCGGCCAGGAGGTTGCCGACGCCTGCGATCGCGCTCTGATCGAGGAGCCGGGCCTTCACGGGCGCGCGGCCTCGTCCGATCCGCCGGCGGAACTCCTCGCGGGTGACGAGCTCGGCGTCCGGTCCGACATGGGCGTGATCGGGGTTCAGGCGGGCCCGGCCGAGGCGGCGCTTGTCACGCAGCGCGAGGCTCCCGCCGTCCTGGAAGCGCAACGTGAAGCGGTCCCAGCGGCTCGGCTCGTCGGGATCGAGCACGATCCGCCCGGCCATGCCGAGGTGAAGGCCGAGCGTCGGCCCCGCCTCGGTCTGGACCCACAGGAACTTGCCGAGCCGGTGGGCGTCGGCCAGCGTGTGCCCGCGCAGGGCGTCGGCGATCTCGCCCGGGGAGTGAGGCCGGCAGACGTAGCTGTCGCGGTCATCGACGTCTGCGATCGTGCGGCCCGCCGCTGCCGCAAGGGTTAGACGGGCGCGCTCGGCTTCGGGAAGCTCGGGCATCAGGAGTCTCAGGGTAGTGTCGCGGGATGACCACTTCCGACTACGCCATCGTGAACCCGGACGACGTCCGCGACCACTATGCCGGCACCGACGTGCCGGGCGAATTCCGCAGCCTCAGCGACGCGCTCGGCTGCACCCAGCTCGCCGCGACCCTGATCCGGGTGCCGCCGCGGTCCGACTTCGAGCAGGGGACCGGCCACTTCCACGAGGAGATCGAGGAGCTGTATTTCGTCGTGCGCGGCACGTTGACCATGCGCTTCGGCGACGACATCGTGCGCGTGTCGGCGCCCGCGGCGGTGCGGGTGGCGCCACGCACCCCCCGCTCGCACCGCAACGAGGGGGACGAGCCGGTGGAGATGTGGGCGGTCTCGCGCCGCCTGGGCCACGGCGACGCCACGAAGATCGACGAGTTCTGGGAGGCCTCGCCGCGGGCCGCCCAGCACCGCTAGCCAGCACTCCGGCGCCCCGTCGCCGTCCGGCCCGCCGCCCTCGCCGGCCCGACCGCCCTCGCCGCCCTCGCCGGCCGACCGCCCTCGCCGGCCCGGCACCCACCCCGCCCCGAAAAAGGTGACGACGGATCGAGCCGGGCGTCCGGTGGTGACGTTTTCCGTTTCCCGGACGCATTTCGTTACCAACGTGGTTCGCTGGCTGGCCGGTGGTGACGTTTTTCCGGGCCGGCTTACAGCAGCAGCCGCAGCGGGGTCTCGAGTAGCTCGCGCACGTCGGACAGGAAGCGGGCAGCATCGGCGCCGTACACGGCGCGGTGATCGCAGCTCAGGGTGAGGGTCATCAGCTGCCGGGTGACCGGCCGGCCGTCCAGGAGCGCGAGCGTCTCTCGGGCGGCGCCGACGCCGAGGATCGCCACCTGCGGCGCGTTGATGATCGGGCGGATCGCGGTCATCCCGAACATTCCCAGGTTCGAGACCGTGAACGTGGCGCCCGAGAGCTCCTCCGGTGACACCGTCCCGTCCCGCACGCGCTCGGCCAGCCGCCGCGCTTGCGCGGCCAGCGACCCGAGTGAGCGCTGGGCTGCGTCGCGCACGGTGGGAACGATCAGCGCCTCGTCGGTGGCCACGGCCACACCGATGTTGATTCGCTCGTGCACCGTGAGACGGTCATCGGAGTAAGAGGCGTTCAGCTTCGGGTGCTCGCGCAGCGCGAGCGCCGCCGCCCGCACGATCAGGTCGTTGATCGACGGCAGCGGGTCCACGGCCTGCTCGCGCATCCGCGCCCGCAACCCGATCGCCTCGTCCATGGCCACCTCGGTCTGAACCTCGAACTCGGGAATCGCCGCGCGCGACTGGCTCATCCGCTGGGCGATCACCCGCTGCACCCGCGTCAGCTCACGAACCTCGCCCGGCTCGGTCGGCCGCGGCGACGGCGCGGCGGCCGCGTGAGGGGACACGGAGCGCTGAGGCGGCGCCGCCACCCCGGCGGCGGCGAGCACATCCGATCGGGTGATCCGCCCTCGAGGCCCGGTTCCGGTCAGGGACTCGAGCGCCACGCCATGCTGCGAAGCGGCCCGGCGAGCAAGGGGGGTCGCCGCGCGGGACTGGCCGCCGTCGTGCGGGGTGGACAGTGCCGGGGCGGGCGAGGTCGTGGCCGCCGGCTGTGACGTAGGTGCCACGCCGTTGCCGGCCGCAACCTCGCCCGAGCTGGCCTGGCCACCCGCGCCAGCGGGCTCGGAGGAGGTTTCGGCGATGACCGTCCCGACGGCCACCGTCGCCCCTTCGGCTACGAGGACCGCAATCCGGCCCTCGAGCTCGGACACGACCGTGACCGTCGCCTTGTCCGTCTCGACCTCCAGCAGCTCGTCCCCGACCGCGACGTCCTGCCCGTCCTGGACGAGCCACTTCAGGATCGTCCCCTCCTCCATCGAGTCCGACAGCCGCGGCATCGTGATCTCGCTCATCGCGCTCCCTCCATCAGGTCAACCGCCGCCCCCACGATCGTGTCCGCGTCGATCCCGAAGTAGGAGTACAGGTCGCCGACGTCCCCGGACTGCCCGAAGTCGGCGACGCCGAGGCAGGCGATCGGGGCCGGGCGGATCGCGGCCAGGAAGCTCAGCGTGTGCGGATGGCCGTCGAGCACCGAGACGATCGGCGAGACGCGCTCGGCGGGGAACAGCTCATCCAGGATCCACGGATCGCTCCCCGACGCCAGCCCGTGCCGGGCTTGCAGGGCCCGGAAGACCAGGTCCGGCGAGGTCAGGCACACGAGGTCGATGCCGATCCCCGCCTCCTCGAGCTCGTCAGCGGCCGCAGCGGCCTCGGGCATCACCGCGCCCACCGCCACGATCGTGGCCCCGGGCGCACCGGAGCAAACCCGCACCCGGTAGCCCCCGGCGAGCACCTGCCGCCGCCGCTCCTCGCGAGCCGGCGAGTCCTCGGGACCCGGCACACCGGCCAGCGACTGGTCGAGCGGGCGCGTCGAGAGCCGGAAGTAGGCCGAGCTGCCCCCCTCGAACCCCAGGCGCGACAGCGCGTTCAGCAGGGTCCACTCGAGATCCTGCCCGAACGCCGGCTCCCACGCCACGCACCCGGGCTGCTCGAGTCCCACCGACGGCGTGATGATCGACTGGTGCGCACCACCCTCGGGCGCCAGCGTCACGCCGGAGGGCGTGCCGATCAGGATCGACTGGGCGCCCGCGTAGATCCCGAACGACCAGGGCTCGAGCGCCCGGTTGACGAACGGGTCGTACAGCGTCCCGATCGGCAGCAGTGGATGGCCGTCGCGAGACCACGTGAGCCCGAGCTCGCCGAGCAGGCCGACAAGGTTGCCCTCGGCGATTCCCAGCTCGATGTGCTGGCCGTGCTCGGACTCGCGCCAGCGCACGAGCGTGTCGGTGTCATCCGCGAACCAGTCGATCCGCTCGCCGAGCTGCCAGACGCCGACCCGGTTGATCCACCCTCCGAGGTTGGTCGATGAGGCCACGTCGGGGCTCACGGTCACCACATGCGCGGCGACCTCGGCCGCGGAATGCGCAAGGTCCACGAAGAAGCGCCCGAAGGCCTGCTGCGTCGATTCGGCGCCGGTGTGGCTGCGGCCCAGTTCCGCTGGAACGCCCGGAGGCTCCGCCACCCGCGCCGGCTCGCGCGCGAGCCGCTCGCCCACCGCCCGGCAGAGGTCGGCCTCGGCCGTGCCATCCGCGAAGCCGGCCCACGGATCCGATGCGTCAGCGCCCAGCTCCGAGGCGAGCTGCTCCCACTGCGCGGGGGTGAGGAGTGCCGAGTGGTTGCCGGGGTGGCCCTCAGTGGCCAGGCGCCAGGCCTTGATCGTGTAGGCGAAGACCACTGACGGCCGGTCGCTGACACGGTCGGCCTCGGCGAAGGCCTCGAGCAGGTCGAGCAGGTCGTGACCGCCGAGGTCGCGGATTGCCCGCAGCAGCTCCTCGTCGCTCAGCGAGCCCACCAGGCGCTCGAGCTCGCGCCGCCCGCGTCCGCTCCCGGGCAGCCGATCCCGGAGCTCGGCGGCGTCGGAGCGCAGCAGGCGCTGGAACTCCTCGTTATCCATCTCATCGATCCGGCGGCGGAGTGCCGGACCGCCATCGCGCTCGAACAGCTCGCGCAGCCAGTGGCCGTACTTGACCGTGATCGTCTGCCAGCCGGCGGCTTCGAACATCGACTCCAGCCGGCCGGCCGCGATCTCGGGGACCACCCGATCGAGTGACTGGCGGTTCAGGTCGACGATCCACAGGACCTCGCCCAGGTGCGGCACGACCGGGTCGACGATCGCCTCCCAGCACGCGCCCTCGTCGAGCTCGGCGTCGCCCAGCAGCGCGATCTGGCGCCCGCCCTGCGGCACCTCGAAGTGCCCGGCGACGTAGCGGTGCGCGATCGCGCTCCAGATCGGGGCCGTGGCGCCGATCCCGACCGAGCCCGTC
>DATGJM010000163.1:0-9097 GCA_035295205.1 Solirubrobacteraceae bacterium
CGCTCAGCTGCGTCATCTGAACCCTCTGCCGGCGAACCTCGGCGAGGTGCTGAGCTCGTTCGACCGGGTCCTCGTTCCGGAGATGAACACTGGCCAGCTTGCGCTGCTGCTGCGGGGCAGGTTCCTGGTCGACGCCGAATCCCTGTCGAAGGTCGAAGGCCAGCCGCTGTTCGCGGCTGAGATCGAGCGCGCAGTCCTGGAGCGCCAATGAGCGCCACGCTCAGCAAGGCCGACTTCCAGTCCGACCAGGAGACCCGCTGGTGCCCGGGCTGCGGCGACTATGCCGTGCTCGCCGCCGTTCAGCAGTTCATGCCGGAGCTCGGGATCCCGCCGGAGCGGATCGTGTTCGTGACCGGGATCGGCTGCGCGGGCCGCTTCGCCTACTACATGAACACCTACGGCATGCACGGCATCCACGGCCGGGCGCCGGCCCTGGCCACCGGGCTCGCTGCCGTGCGCGAGGACCTCTCGATCTGGGTTGTGACCGGCGACGGCGACTCGCTGTCGATCGGCGGTAACCACCTGATCCACGCGCTGCGGCGCAACGTGCCGATCAAGATCCTGCTCTTCAACAACCAGATCTACGGCCTCACGAAGGGCCAGGCCTCGCCGACCTCCGAGCTTGGCAAGGTGACCAAGTCGACGCCCTTTGGAGTCTCCGATCAATCCTTCAACCCGGTCGCCCTCGCCCTCGGCGCGGAGGCGTCGTTCGTCGCCCGGACGATCGATCGCGATCGCCGGCACCTGACCGAGGTGCTGCGGGCGGCGGCCACCCACGAGGGCGCGGCCCTGATCGAGATCTACCAGAACTGCCCGGTGTTCAACGACGGGGCGTTCGACGCGCTCACGGAGAAGGACGTCAAGGACGCCAACCAGATTCGCCTCGAGGCCGGCAAGCCGATCCGCTTCGGCGTCGAGAACGAGCGCGGCGTGGCCCGGGCACCCGACGGCCACCTGGCGATCGTCGAGGTGGCTGACGTGGGGGAGGAGGCGCTGATCGTCCACGATCCGGCGCGGGCCGATCCCGGTCTCGCCTTCTCGCTGGCGCGCCTGGCCGACGAGCCGACCGGGCCGACCCCGATCGGCATCTTCCGCGACGTCAAGCGCCACGTGTTCGCGCGCGACGGCAAGATCCGGGCCGAGACCGCCTCCGAGGGAGAGCTGGCCGAGCTGCTGCTCGCCGGCGACACCTGGACGATCGGTTAGCAAGAACTTTTCCTCTTCCGACCAACCTCGACTCGCCAAGCGCGTTTCAGTCAGCGGGTAGCCAGTCTTTCGGACCGGCACGATCGCGCCGATGCCCCCGGCGTCTGACCCAACCCCGCGGCGGGGCCGTCGCGCCCCCTTGACGGCCCCGCCGCCCCCTTTTCCCGTCAGGCGACGTGGCCGCCGTCGGGGACGAGCGGCAGCCCGGCGGCGTGCCACTCGAGCAGCCCGCCGGTCATGTTGTGGGCGTCGTAGCCCGCCTGCCTGAACGCCTGCGTGGCCATCGCCGAGCGCGACCCGCTGCGGCAGTAGAAGACGATCGGGAGCTCGGCGTCGAGGCTCGCGGCCTGACCGGTGAGCTCTCCGAGTGGGATCAGGCGCTCGCCGCCGATCCGTCCGGCCTCGTGCTCGTGTGGCTCGCGCACATCGACCAGCTGGACGGCGCCGCGCGCGTGCAGCTCGGCCACCTGCTGGGGGGTGTAGTCGCCGTCCACAGCGCCCAATCTAGCGGCGAGGCCGCTACCCCGGATCCGGCTACATAAACACGCGCGTGACATCCGTCTTGCAGGTCATGTAGTCTGCCCCGCCGAAATACAACCAGCCGAGTCTCGCGGCGCCGCGGCGCCCGGGAGCGGGGAACCCAATGGGGGACCACAAGGTCCCTGGGGCGAGTCGCCGGCGTATCCGGCGTAGCGCAACCTCTTTCAGCGCGAGCCCGACAGCTAACCCCGCAGGCGCACGAAAGAGAAAGGGTTGTGCTTGTCGTACCCATCGTCCTCACGCGCCACACACGTGCTGCGCAGGCTGGCTGCGCTCGCGGTGGCGGCGCTCGCGGCGGCATTGATGCTCGCCGCTCCGGCCGCGGCCGACACCTCCCCGAACGGCACGCCCAGCGGCGGCGTCGGCCTCGGAGGACCGGCTCCCAGCACATCGGGCACCACGAAGTCTCCGGCCTCTTCTTCGAGCTCGAAGAAGCGCACGTCGAAGACCACCTCGAAGACCCGCTCCCGCACCCGCCGTGCCGCCTCGAGCCGTGGTGACTCTCGCCACCTCGGCGATCGCGTGCTCCGGCAGGGCATGACCGGGCATGACGTGCGCGTGCTCCAGGCCTATCTGACGCTCGCCGGCTACGACACGCAGATCGACGGCGACTTCGGCCCGCTGACCGAGAAGAGCGTCGTCGGCTTCGAGCAGGCGGCAGGGTTCGCACCCGATGGCGTCGTGTCGATCCCGGTCGAGCAGGCGCTGCGGGCCAAGGTCGCGGCCATCGAGGCCGACCCGCCGACCGGCACCACGGTCATCAACCCGGACGGCACCGCGACCGCGCCCGCCGGCGCGCCGGTGATCGTCCAGCAGATCGTGGCCGCCGCCAACCAGATCATCGACAAGCCCTACCGCTACGGAGGCGGCCACCAGAGCTTCACCGACACGGCCTACGACTGCTCGGGTGCGGTGAGCTATGCCCTGCACGGCGGCGGGCTGCTCTCGAGCCCCGAGGATTCGGTGCAGCTCGAAACCTTCGGCGAGGCGGGCCCGGGCCACTGGATCACGATCTACGCCGATCCCGGACACACCTGGATCGTCGTCGCCGGACGTGCCTTCGACACGGCCAACTACACCGGTCCGAACATCCCCTCGGGATCCGGGCCGCGCTGGCGTAACGACCCGCTGGCCAACCTCGGCGACGGCGGCAACTACGTCGTGCGCCACCCGGCGGGCCTCTAAGTCCTGATTCGCGGAGGCCGCCCGCGTGGCGGCCTCTACGATCACTGTCGATGGAGACGCTGGCGGAGATCTACACGCTGCCGCAGGAGTACCGCGACTTCCGCGACGCGATCGCTCAGATCGCGCGCGAGCGGATCGCCCCGCGCGCGGCCGAGATCGACGAGCGGGCCGAATACCCGCACGACCTGCGCCGGCTGCTGGCCGAACAGGACGTGCTGGGACTGCCGTTCGACACCGAGCACGGCGGCACGGGCACCGGCACGCTGATGCTGAACCTGGCCATCGAGGAGATCGCCAAGGCGTGCGCGTCCACGGCTCTGATCCTGATGATCCAGGACCTTGGCACCCTGCCGATCCGGCTGTTCGGCTCCGAGGAGCTGAAGGCCCGGTTCCTGCCTCGATGCGCCAGCGGCGAGTGGTCCCCGGCGTTCGCCCTGTCCGAGCCCGATGCCGGGTCCGACCCCGGCGGAATGCGCACCCGGGCAGTGCGCGACGGAGACGACTGGGTCATCGACGGCACCAAGAACTGGATCACGAACCTGGGAATCGCCGACTTCTACGTGGTGTTCGCCGTCACCGACCCGTCCGCCGGCCACTCGCGGGGCGTCACTGCGTTCGTGGTCGAGGCCGATCGGCCCGGGTTCAGCGTCGGCAAGCTCGAGCACAAGCTGGGGATCCGCGGCTCCCCGACCGGCCAGCCGATCTTCGACGGCGTGCGCGTCCCGGCCGAGAACGTCGTTGGCGAGGTGAACCGCGGCTTCCAGGTGGCGATGGCCACGCTCGACCGCTCTCGGCTTGGCGCGGCCGCGCAGGCGCTGGGAATCGCCCAGGGCGCGACCGACTACGCCGCCGCCTACGCCCGCGAGCGCCGGCAGTTCGGTCAGCCGATCAACGCCTTCCAGGGCATCCAGTTCAAGCTCGCCGACATGGAGACGCAGTGCGCCGCCGGGCGCGAGCTGCTCTACCAGGCATGCGCGCGCGTCGATCGCGGCGAGGCCGACATCGGCAAGTACACGGCGATGGCCAAGCTGTTCTGCTCGGACACGGCGATGCGGGTGACCGTCGAGGCGGTCCAGGTCCTCGGTGGCTACGGCTACGTCAAGGACTACCCGGTCGAGCGCATGATGCGCGACGCCAAGATCACCCAGATCTACGAGGGCACGAACGAGATCCAGCGCCTGGTGATCGCCCGCGCGATGAGGTAGGAGGTGTTCAGCTCGGAGCCCAGCGGCCGCCGGGTCGCCTTCTCAGCCGCGCTGGCACTGCTGCTGGGACTGGCGGTGATCCGCCTGCTCGAGGGCTCGGTCGGTCCCTGGGAGCTCCGCCTGCTCGAGGGGCTCGCCGTGTTCGGCCTCGGGGCCTTGGTCCTGGGCGCGGCGGTGGCGCTGGCCACGGTTCGCCTGGCCGGCTGGCGCGACCCCGAGTCCGACGCCGAGTTCGACGCCATCGTGGAGCGGGCGGAGCGGCTCGCGGCCGAGGGCTCGTGGGGCAATAGCGATGACTATCTCGATGACGACGACTTACTCGACCCGGTTTCGAGCGAAGACGACTTCCGCGCGCTGGTGCGCTCCGCGATCGACGAGCTGCCGCTCGAGTTCCACCGCGCACTCGAGCACGTGGCGGTCGTGATCAGAGATGACGGCCGGCGCCGGCGTGCCTACGGGCTGTACGAGGGGGACACGGTCGCCCGGGACAACTTCCCCGATCGGATCGTGATCTACCGCGACACCCTGCTTGCGGACTTCGGGCACGATCCGGAGCTCCTGCGCGCACAGGTGACCCGCGTGGTGCGCCACGAGCTGGCCCATCACCTGGGCTGGGACGAGCGTGGCGTGCAGGGCTTGGGGCTCTAGGGCTCTGGCGCTCAGTACAGTCCCCGCAGACATGCCCGAAGCCGTCATCGTCGACGCCATCCGCACGCCGATCGGCCGCGCCGGGAAAGGCTCGCTGAAGACGGTGCGCGCGGACGACCTCGCCGCCATCCCGATCCGCGCGCTGATCGAGCGCAATCCCGGAGTCGACTTCCGAGAGACGGTGGACGTGCTGATGGGCGCCGCCTCGGGCGTCGGCGAGCAGGGCTACAACGTTGGCCGCAACGCAGCCCTCCTGGCCGGGCTCGACCACCACGTCCCGGGCTGTACGGTGAACCGCTTCTGCGCCTCCTCGCTGATGACCATCCGGATGGCCGCGCACGCGGTGCGTGCCGGCGAGGGCGACCAGTACATCGCCGCCGGCGTCGAGGCGGTCTCGCGCGCCGGGCTCGGGGCGGGGATGATGGAGGAGGCCAAGCACCCGAAGCTGAACGGCTCCGAGGGATCGCTGTTCGACGTGTACATCCCGATGGGGCAGACGGCCGAGAACGTCGCCGAGCGCTGCCATGTCACGCGCGAGCAGCAGGACGAGTGGGCCGTGATCTCGCAGAACCGTGCGGTCGCCGCCCGGGACTCTGGCCACTTCGACGCGGAGATCGTGCCGGTCACCGTGCCGGCGCACAAGGACGTGGACAAGGAGGGCAACCCGGTTGAGGTCCCGGAGACGGTCGTGCGGGTTGACGACGGGCCGCGGCCGGGCACGACGATGGAGGTGCTGGCTCAGCTGAAGCCGGCGTTTCGAGAGGGTGGGACGGTCACGGCCGGTAATGCATGTCCTCTGAACGACGGAGCCGCAGCGGTGCTCGTGATGTCAGACGAGAAGGCGCGGTCGCTGGGCTTGGAGCCCAGGGCGCGGATCATCGCCTCGACCGTGGCCGCCATCCGGCCGGAGATCATGGGCCTCGGGCCGATCCCGGCGATCCAGGCCCTGCTGAAGCAGACGGGGATGACGATCGACGACATCGACATCGTCGAGATAAACGAGGCGTTCGCCGCTCAGATCGTGCCGTGCCGCGACGAGCTCGGGATTCCCGACGAGAAGCTGAACCCGTTCGGCGGCGCGATCGCGCTCGGCCACCCGTTCGGGATGACCGGCGCGCGGATCATGACCACGCTTCTGAACGGGCTTCGGGCCACCGGTGGCACGTACGGGATCGAGTCGATGTGCGTCGCCGGCGGGATGGGCCAGGCGATGCTGATCGAGCGCCTCAGCTGACGGGTCTCCAGGGCCGCCCCTGGGCAGCTGGTCGTGTCAAGAAAGCGAACCAGGAGTTCGCTTTCTTGACATAGGTCTAGACGATCCGCTTGACGAGCCGGCCGGTGCCGGTCAGCAGGCCGCGCAGCAGGCCGGTGACGCCGAGCAGCAGGCCGCCGACAGCGCGTCCGAGTCCTCTGAGTACACCCATGGTTCTACCTCCTTGGGTGGGTCTACCCGGATCTAGCGCGAGGGCATCCGCAGCGCGCCGTCGAGCCGGATGACCTCGCCGTTCAGCATCTCGTTCTCGACGATGTGGGCGGCCAGGGCCGCGAACTCGTCCGGGCGGCCGAGGCGGCGGGGGAAGGGGACGGTCTGCTCGAGCGCCTCGCGGGCCGGGGCGGGCAGGCCGGCCAGCAGCGGCGTGTCGAAGGTGCCCGGGGCGATCGTGCACACACGGATCCCGACGTCGGCCAGGTCCCGGGCCGCCGGCAGGGTCATGCCGACGATCCCGCCCTTCGAGGCGGCGTAGGCGATCTGCCCGATCTGGCCGTCGTAGGCGGCGATCGAGGCGGTGTTGATGCAGACGCCCCGCTCCTCGCCGTCGGGGACCTCGGTGCGGGAGATCATCGAGGCGGCGGCCAGTCGCAGCACGTTGAAGGTGCCGATCAGGTTGACCGCGATCACCTTCTCGAAGGGCTCGAGCCCGTGCGGTCCGCGCCGCCGGGCCACCCGCTCTGCCCAGCCGATGCCCGCACAGCAGACGGAGATCCGCAACTCGCCGGCTGCCTCGACCGCGGCCTGGACATCCTCCTCGCGGGTCACGTCGGCCCGCACGAATCGGGCCCGCTCGCCCAGCGCGGCGGCAAGGGTCGTGCCGTGCTCCTCGGACAGGTCGGCGATGACCACGTGTGCGCCGGCTGCGTGCAGCCGCCGCGCGGTGGCCGCGCCGAGGCCGGAGGCGCCGCCGGCCACCAGGGCAGAGCTGCCGTCGATCCGCATCGGCGGGGAACCCTACAGCGTGCTCGCGAGCCTGAACCCGGAGAAGATCTGCCGCCGCTGCGGGAAGTCCCAGTTACGGAAGGTCGGCGTGGCCACCCGCGCCCTGGTGGCCCACGAGCCGCCGCGCAGCACCTTGTAGTCCTCTCCGAAGAAGACCTCCGAGTACTCCCGGTAGGGCTCAGGGACGAAGCCGGGATAACCGCCGAACGGGCTGGCGGTCCACTCCCACACGTCGCCGATCATGCCCAGGCAGCCGTAGGGCGAGCTCCCGGCCGGATAGGCCCCGGCGAGGGCCGGTAGGCCGGTCAGCCGGTCGAGGTTGGCGTGCACCCCGGGCACGGGCGGCTCGGCCCCCCACGGGAACAGCCGCGCCCCGCCGAACCCTTCGTCCCACGTGGCGGCCTTCTCCCATTCGGCCTCCGTCGGCAAACGCACCCCGTGCGAGCGCGCGAACGCGTCGGCTTCGTACCAGGAGACGTGGATCACCGGGCGCAGCGGGTGAAGCGGAACGAGCGAGCCCAGTCGCCGCTCCGCCGTGAGGTCCTCGCTCCATCCGCCCGGGCGGTCGATCCCTTCAGCCAGCCGCCATTCCCAGCCCGCCGCCGACCAGTGCTCGCGCTGCTCGTAGCCTCCGGCATGGACGAACTCGAGGTAGGCGCCGTTCGTGACGGGCGTGCGGCCGATCGCGAACCCTGCCAGCTCCGCGCTGCGACACGGGCGCTCGTTGTCGTAGGCGAATCCGCGGGGGCCGGCGCCGATCGTGCATGGCCCGGCAGGCACCTCCGCCAGCTCGAGGCCGGTGAGGGTCGAGGAGACGGCGCGCGCTCTCGGCGCGTCGACCGGAGCCCAGCCGTCCAGGCCCGCCAGCTGCAGGGTCTGGAGCATCGTCTCGTTGTGCTGGTGCTCGTGGCGCAGGACGAGCTCGTGCAGCAGCGGATCGGCGCCGCGCTCCTCGATCACCGACAGCGTGCGCTCGCGGACCTCGGCGAGGTACTCCCGGGCCTGCTCCGGTCCGAGCATGTCAAGCTCGCCGCGGCCCGCCCGGGGCGTCTCGAAGGCGTCGTAGACGTCGGCCAGCTCATCGTGGAGCAACGGCCGCCCGCCGTAGCGGTGCACGAGCCACAGGTCCTCGAAGGCCGCGATGTGGCCGAGGTCCCAGACCAGCGGGCTCATCAGCGGGGAGTGCACGCTCGTGAGCTCGTCATCGCTCAGCGCGCCGACCAGGTGGAGGGTGCGCTCCCGCGCCTCCTCCAGCGCCTGGACGATCTCGGGGGCGGCTGCGGTCAGGTTCATGCGGTCTCCCTCCGTCGGCTGTAGCGCAGAAACAGAGCTCCCTCCCGCTCCAGCACCCAGGTCAGATCCAGGCCGGCGAGCGTGGGGAGCTCGGGCCCGCGCGTGATCGTCGGGTCCATCCCCCCGCCGACCAGGCACGGTGACATCGTCAGGAACAGCTCGTCCACGAGGTCCTCGTGCAGGAGCGCTCCGAACACGGTCGGACCGCCCTCGCAGAGCAGCGCGCGCACGTCGTAGTCGGTGCGCAGCCGCCGCAGCATCGTGGTCAGCGTGAGCTCGCCCGTGTCGAGCACGACCGTGTCCACCTTGGCGGCGACCCCCGGATACTCGATCTGGCGAGGAGCGAACACGACCACGTGTGAGTCCTCGTCGGAGAACAGCGGTATGTCGGTGGGCACGTCCCCGCTGCGGGTGATCAGGCAGGCCAGCGGATCGGGCGCCAGACCCCGCGAAGCGCGCCGGCGCCGGCGAGCCGGATCCCGGATCATCCGGCCGTAGCGCTCGGTGCGCATCGTCCCGGTGCCCGCGAACACCGCGTCCACCATCTCCCTGAGACCGTGGAACATCGCTCGGTCGCCGGGGTTGGAGATCGGCGCCGACCTGGACTGATACGCCGCCCGTCCGTCGGCGCTGCAGACGAAGTTGACGACGGTGTGCGGCCGATCCGTGCGGGCGTCGCGCACAGCGTGCAGGGACTCCAGGGCCTCCGAGGCGGTGAGGTCTCCGGGCTCCGGCAGCAGCCGCCTGAAGCGAAGCTCCTCGCCGGGCGCGGGCAGGACGATCATCGTCCCGAACCTAGCATCGT